>JAUSQI010000142.1 GCA_030652575.1 Stagnimonas sp.
GCCATCGAGCATCTGGTGATGGCGACCGGCGAGCGTTGCCGCATCCGTATTGGCAATCTCTCCATGTGGAATCACCCGATCCATTTGCACAGCAATCCATTCTGGGTGACAGGCAGCGACGGCGGACGTTGGCCGCGTAACCAGTGGCGGCGTGAGGTCACCGAGATCGTCGGCGTCGGCCAGATGCGCGACATCGAGTTCGTGGCCACCGAGCCCGGTGACTGGGCCTTTCACTGCCACATGGCGCATCACACGATGGGGCCGATGGGGCATGGCATTCCCAACCCCACCGGCGTCGATCAATCGGGTGTCGAGGCGGAGATTCGGCAGATGCTGCCGGGCTTCGCCGCGATGGGGAAATACGGCATGAGCGAACACGGCGGTCACGTCGCAATGGGTCTGGCCGGGCCAGACAACACGCTGCCGATGATGACCGGCGAAGGACTTTACGGCCCCATCGAAATGGGCGGCATGTTCACGGTGCTGAAGGTGCGCGAAAACCAGAAGCCCGGTGACTTCACCGACCCCGGCTGGTATCGCCATCCCAAGGACAAGATCGCCAAAAAGGTCAGCAGCGATCCGGCCTTCGGCAAGCCGCACCGCCGTCAGCCCTATGGCCCTTCGTCTTCACCGGCGGCGACGCTGGTGGTGCCGCCGATGGAAGGCATGGATCACTCGAAGCACGGAAAGTAGCGCGTGAAGGAGCCTCGAATGAAACGACTCAAAACAGCCGTTGCCGTCATCGCCCTTGTTGCCGTCGGAGGACTGGGATTCATCTATTCCGGCGTCTATCCGATGGGCGCGGACGAGCCGCATACCAAGCCCGTGTATTGGGCGCTGGAAACCTTGCGCGAGCGATCCATTGCCGTCCGCACGGGCAGCATAGAAGTGCCGCCGCTCGACGACCCGCAGATGCTGCTCACCGGGGGCGCGGACTACAACGACATGTGTGCGGGCTGCCATTTGAAGCCGGGCAAGAAATCCTCCGAGATGAGCGCGGGCCTGTATCCGCAGCCTCCCAATCTCTCGCTTGGCGCAGATGGCCACGCCGGGCACGAGGGCGGACATGGCGACGTGAACACCAGTGCCGCGCGGCAGTTCTGGATCATCAAGCACGGCATCAAGGCCAGCGGCATGGCGGCGTTCGGGCCGACGCACGATGACGCGCGCATCTGGGCGATGGTGGCCTTCCTACAAAAGCTGCCGACGCTGGATGCCACGCAGTATCAAATCCTCACCGCACGAGCCGAAGCCGAAGCGGGAGCCATGAACGGCATGGACCACGACAGCGGCGGCGATCACGGCCATGCTTCGCCCCAAGCCAATGAGGGCCAGGCTGCGAAAGACGCGCATGCGGGCATGGACATGCCCGGCATGACGGGGGATCAGCCGGTCGCGGCTTCCGACGTATCCACCCCGAGCGGAGTGATGCAGGCGTTCCAGGCCGCCATGCAGGCAGGGGATGCGGCGGCTGTGAAACGGCTGCTGGCCCCTGATGTGCTCATATATGAAGGCGGTGCCGCCGAGCGTTCGCGCGAGGAGTATGCGGGTCACCACCTCGGTGCTGACATGGCTTTCCTGAAGACTTCCCGCGTGGACATCTTGAAGCAGTCCAGCGGTGGTGACGAACGAATGGCTTGCCTCACAACCGAGTCGCGGATTCGTGGAAAGTCGTCAAAGGGCAAGCCAGCGAGCGGGCCGCTCAATCCGTGACGCGCCGCTTGGCGAAGCAGCGCCGTCACCGGCACGAGGGCGCCCCGTGATGAGGCGCACTCTGCTCTTTCCCGCCACCCACCTGGCCATCGTGCTGGTGCTGTCCGTCGCGCTCTTTGCGCTGGGCGTCGCCGGTCATCTCTCGCCAAGCGGCCTGAATCTGGAGTCGCTGCTGATCATTGCCGCCGTGATGGGCATGGGCGGCTCTTTCCTGTCGCTGGCGTCAAGCTGCGGCAAATGTCTGTCAACGGAGGAACCATGGACAACCTGAACACTTCTGGCTTGCTGACGCAAGCCGTATCGCGCCTGCGAGCCATTCGCACGCGCACCTGGCTGATCTTGGGCGGCGTCGTCATGCTCATCTTCGGCCTGCTCGTCTGGGCGGGTATCGCATTGCTGTCCTGGGTATGGGCGCAGGCGCCGGCTGCGACTGAAATGGGCAAGCGAGCGGTCACCGAGGGAGCCACGAGGATCGAGCAGGTGGCGCCGGATCTGAAAGCGCAGGCCGAGCGTTGGCTGCCGGGCGTCAAGGAACAGCTCGACCGCTGGGTGCCAGGTCTGGGTGCGGAGCCGCCGACGCGCGACGTCAGCGGCGCCGACCCTGGCCCGGTGCCGCGTTATCCCGGCCTGGTGCGCAGCCATTACGCAAGCGATGGTGCGACGGTCGAGGTGCACTACGCGGGGCGCGCCGATTTCGACGCGGCGCTCGCCCACTACGTGCAGGGTTTTGCCGGCGCCGGCTACGTGCAGGAGGTGATGTCCGCCACGCCCGATGCAGAAGGGCACCGGTTCCGGCGCGAGGGGGAGTCCTTCGACCTGACGTTGACGCGCCGCGCCGGCGACTCGATTGAAGTCCGCCTGCAACAGTCGCGGCAATGATCCCGAGGCGCCCCGCATGAAACGCATCGCCCTGTTTCTCGGCACCAACCTGGCCATTGTGCTGGTGCTGTCCATCGCGCTCAACGCACTGGGCGTCGCCGGTCATCTCACACCACGCGGCCTGAATCTGGAGTCGCTGCTGATCTTCGCCGCCGTGATGGGCATGGGCGGCTCCTTCCTGTCGCTGGCCCTGTCGAAATGGATGGCCAAGCGCGCGGTGGGCGCCGTGGTCATCAGCCAGCCGCAGACCCGCAGCGAGCAGTGGCTGGTGCAGACCGTGCAGCGCCAGGCGCGCGCCGCCGGTATCGGCGCCCCGGAGATCGCGATCTACGACTCGCCGGAGGTCAACGCCTTCGCCACCGGCATGAACCGCAACCGGGCACTGGTGGCGGTCTCGACGGGACTGTTGCAACAGATGACTGCCGAGGAAGCCGAGGCGGTGCTGGGCCACGAAGTCGCGCACATCGCCAACGGCGACATGGTGACGCTGGCCCTGATCCAGGGTGTGATCAACACCTTCGTGATCGTGCTGGCGCGCATCGCCGGGCAAGTCGTGGATCGGGTGATCTTCCGCACCGAGAGCGGTCAGGGGCCGGCGTTCTGGGTGACGATGATCGCCGCCGAACTGGTGCTGGGCGCGCTCGCCTCGCTGATCGTGCTGTGGTTCTCGCGCCAGCGCGAGTTCCGCGCCGATAGGGGAGGCGCCGAACTCGCCGGCCGGCAGAACATGATCGCGGCGCTGCGGCGCTTGGCCGCCGTCTCCCAGCAGCAGCCCCTTCCCAAAGGGCTGGCGGCGTTCGGCATTGCCGGCGGGGCTGGTGGCGGCATCCGACGCCTGTTCATGAGCCATCCGCCGCTGGCAGAGCGCATCGCCGCGCTGCAAGCGCCACGCCCCGTGGCTTGACTTCTTTTCTCCCCAACCGCTCCCGGACAAGCCCATGCCCACACCCATCGAACACGGTCTGGAACGCTTCATTTTCCGCAGCCGCTGGCTGCTGGCACCGTTCTACGTCGGCCTGGTCGGCGCCATCGCGCTGCTGCTCTACAGCTTCGTCCGGGAGTTCTTTGCCTTCCTTCCGGTGGTGCTGCACGGCAATGGAACGCAGGTGATGTCCGGCGTGCTCACGCTGGTGGACGTGACGCTGGTCGCCAACCTGCTGCTCATCATCGTCTTCGCCGGTTACGAGAGCTTCGTCTCCAAGATTCACACTGGCGAATCGGAGGACCGGCCGGAATGGATGGGGCACGTGAGCTTTTCCGATCTCAAGATCAAGGTCATCAGCTCCATCGTGGCGATCTCCGGCATCGAGCTGCTGAAGTCCTTCGTCAACATCGCCACTTACACCAACGAGCAATTGGCCTGGAAGCTCGGTCTGCACATCACCTTCGTGGTGTCCGGCGTGTTGTTCGCGGTGATGGACCGCATCTCGCACAGGCCGCGCTGAGCGGCCGCCGCCATTGAAACTCCTCCACCCAAAACCACGACCTGGACTGTGACCATGCTGGATGGCTTCCTGAAGAACCTGTTTGAGGGGCTGCTGCTCTCTGGCGGCATGACGGCGATGTCGCCGCCGCCCCTGACACCGGAGACCGAGCCGGACGCCATCATCCTCCGCTATCAGCAGGAATTGAGTGGGCAGCTGAAGGCCGCGATGCAGGCCGGTGGGCCGGTGGCGGCTATCGGCATCTGCAAGGAACTGGCTCCCGCCATCGCCACGCGGCTGTCGCAGGAGACCGGCTGGCAGGTGCGGCGCATCGGCACCCGCGTGCGCAATCCAGAGCTGGGGCTGCCTGATGCCTGGGAACAGGAACGGCTCGCAGAATTTGCCAGCCGCATGGCTGCGGGAGAGAGGCCGGAAGCGCTGGGCCTCCGCGCCACGGTCGAGGACGCGCAGGGGCGCGTCGAGCGCTATCTGCGGGCAATCCCTACTCAAGCGGCCTGCCTGGCCTGCCACGGCGACCCAGCCGCTCAGCCAGAGGCGCTGCGCGCGGCGCTGGCCCATCACTATCCCCACGACGGGGCCATCGGCTACCAGCTCGGTGAGTTGCGCGGCGCGTTCTCACTAAAGCGCGGCATTCGGAACGGTGTGGCTGAATCTTCGCAGCCCACCTCGCCGCATCCGTGAGCCTGTCCTGACCCAATGAAACAACCCGGAATCTGACCATGACAACAATTGGCACCCCCTTGATGTGGACACTGTTTGGCCTGTTCGTGCTGGTCGCCCTGGCGATTGATTTCTTCGCCCTCAACCGCCAGGGCGCGCACAAGGTTTCGATGCGCGAGGCCGGCATCTGGTCGCTGATCTGGGTGGCGGTGTCGTTCCTGTTCGCGGGCTGGATGTGGTGGCACCTCGGCGGACTCCACGACGACGCCGCCACCAGCGAGTTGGCCGATACCAGAACCGTCGAGTTCATTACCGGCTACCTGATCGAGAAGGCGCTGGCGGTGGACAACATCTTCGTGTTCCTGATGCTGTTCACCTACTTTGCGGTGCCGGCCGAGTTCCAGAAGCGCGTGCTGATGATCGGCATCCTCGGCGCGCTGGTGCTGCGTGCGGTGATGATCCTGGTCGGGGCCTGGCTGATCGCGCAGTTCCATTGGATTCTCTATCTGTTCGGCGCCTTCCTGCTGTTCACCGGGATCAAGATGTGGTGGGCCGCCGGCAAGGAGCCGGACCTGGAGGCCAACCCGGCGCTGAAATGGATCCGGCGCCGGGTGCGCATCGCCCCGCACTACGATGGCGAGAAATTCTTCACGGTGGTGAACGGCGTGCGCATGGCCACGCCGCTGGCGATCGTGATCGTGCTGATCGGCATCGTGGATGTGGTGTTCGCGGTGGACTCGATCCCGGCGATCTTCGCCATCACCACCGATCCGTTCATCGTGCTGACCTCGAACGTGTTCGCCATCCTCGGCCTGCGGGCAATGTATTTCCTGCTGGCCGGTGCGCATGAGCGCTTCCATCTGCTGAGCTACGGCCTGGCGCTGGTGCTGGTGTTCATAGGCGTGAAGATGCTGATCGTGGATTTCTACAAGATCCCGGTGGTCTGGTCGCTGTCGGTCACCGTCAGCATCCTGGCGATCACGATGCTGCTGTCGCTCTACCTTCCGCCGCGCGGCAAGGGCGGCAGCGCCTATCCGTTCCCGCCGAAGCAGCCGCCGACTTCGGGGGAGGGATCGTCGTGAATCTCGCCTCACTGCTTGCCCGCGAGTCTTCAAGCGCCGCGCTGACGAGCGCGTCCGCGCGGCTCCTCGCGGAGTTCTATCGCAGCCAGTCCGTCGCCCTGCTGACCCAGCACGGCAAGGAGCAAGTGATCGGGCCGGTCCTGGAGGCCGCGCTGGGTTGCCGTGTGCAGCACATAACTGGCTACGACACCGATCAGCTCGGCACCTTCACGCGGGACATCCCGCGTGCCGGCACGCAGATCGAGGCCGCACGCCGCAAGGCCCGCATCGGGATGGAACTGTCCGGCTTGCGGCTCGGGCTGGCCAGCGAGGGTTCCTTCGGCCCCGATCCGATGATGGGCGTGTTCCCCTGGAACGTAGAGTTTCTGGTCTGGATTGACGACCTGCACGGGCTGGAGGTCGTCGGGGTGGCGCAGGGCAAGGCGAACTTCGCCCATCGGCTGGCGCGGGACTGGGCAGCGGCCGAGACCTTTGCCCGGCAATGGGGATTCCCCGAGCACCACCTGGTGGTGCGCCCGGAGCGGGACGACGACCCGCGCATTCGCAAGGGGATTTCCTCGTGGGCGGAGCTTGCGGCGCTCTTCACCTGGGCACTGGAGCAATCGCCGAGTGGTCTGGCTTTCCTGGAAACCGACGTGCGTGCCCATGCCAATCCCACGCGCCTGGAAAACATCCGCCTCGCGGCCGAGGATCTGGCGAGCAAGCTCCGTTCCCTGTGTCCGGAATGCGGCGCACCGGGCTTCTGGATCGTCGAGCGCGTCCCGGGACTGCCTTGTGGGGACTGCGGCGCACCCACGCGGGAAACACAGGCCGACGTAACGGGCTGTGTGAAATGCCCGCATCGTGTGACCCGTGAACGCACGGACCGGCAATACGCCGATCCTGGACGCTGCGACTACTGCAACCCCTGAGTTCACTGCAAGGAAAATGCCTAATGAATAAACCCGTTCTGATCACTGTGATTGATCTCGGCTTTGGCGCTACCGCGCTGAGGGCGGAGGCGCTCAAACACTTTTTACTCGTATGAAAGGCGAATAAGCATGAGCAGAAAACCTGAAAAAGAGGTGGAAAAGACCTACCCCTTGCCCGACTTCATTGCGAAGTTGCGGCGCTTGGCCGATGCGCTTGAACAAGGTGAGCGCTTTGAAATTCAGATCGCGGGCGAGAGGGTCTCGGTGCCGGTCCGGGCAATCTGCAATATCGAGCACGAACGCGAAGGCGAGTCGGAAGAAATCGAATTCCAGATTAAATGGGACAACCCGCGATGAACCCTGAAACGCAGAAATCCATCCTCGCCATCGCCCTCTATGCCGCCTTCGCCGACGGCGCCAAGGACGACCGCGAGCGCGAGCAGATACGCCAGTTGGCCGAATCGCTCGCCAACGAAAACGGCGCGCCCTATCTGGCCCAGCTCTACCAGGATGTGCTGCTCAAACGCATCCGCCTGGATGCCGCCGCCGCCATGTTGCAAGACTCCGGCGAGCGCCAGTTGGCCTACGAAATGGCGGTGTGTGTGTGCGATGCCGACGGCCGGCAAAGCGACGCCGAGCGGGTGTTCCTGGCGGACCTGAAGTCGCGCCTGAAGCTGGACCCGGTGGCGGCGGCGGCGTTCGAGCGCGAGGCGGATGCCATCGTGGATGCGGCGGAGAAGGCGGTGCCCGTTGCGGCCAGCGTTGCGTCCGGTGCCGATCTCGACAAATCCATCCTGAATTACGCGCTGCTCAACGGCGCGCTGGAG
>JAUSQI010000146.1 GCA_030652575.1 Stagnimonas sp.
CAAGGCCCGGCCAGGTGTTCATGCCGGTGCCGCCGATGACGGCAACCAACGGCGGGGATGGGGGATGGGGGATGGGGGATGGGGTCATCTTCGTTCTCTTGATCAGGCCTGTCTAAAGTCGGCATGAAGCGGTTGCATTGACGCGAATACAGCGCGTTTTCTCCCATACCCCATGTCCTATGCCCCATCCCCGCTTTTTTCCTTCAAGGCATAGATGCCGGGCAGCTGCCGCCACAGTTCGCGCACGTCCATGCCGCAGCCGAAGACATAGCGGTCGGGCACGGCGAGGCCGATGTATTCGGCATGGGCTTCGGGCGCGCGACGGTCGTGCAACTTCTCGGCGAGCACCGCCACTTTCAGCGACCTGGGGTTGAACTCCAGCAGCGCCTTGCGGATGGCGACCAGCGTGTGGCCCTCATCCAGAATGTCGTCGATCACCAGCACGTCGCGGCCTTCGAGCGCGGTGTCGGGCTGGCGCTTCCAGATCAAGCCGCCGCCGGTGGTCGCACCGCGATAACGGGTGGCGTGCAGGTAATCCAGCTCGAAGGGGAAGTCGAGACGCTGGGTGATTTCGCTGGTGGCATAGAGACCGCCGTTCATCACGCAGAGGATCAGCGGCAGGCTGTCTGCGTAGTCGGCGTTGAGGCGCGCGGCGAGGTCGTCGTAAGCCGCACGCACGGCGGCGGCATCGAACAGGCAATCGGCCTCGCGCAGTAACGTGGCTGCTTCTTCGACACGGCTCATTGCAAGGCCTCCGCCTCACGGCCGAAAGTCGGCGCTGGCAAGTCCACTTCACGACGGTAGAGTCGCTTGAGCCGGGCGCTGGAAAGGCGGCTGGGTTTGTAATCCTGAAGCGCTTCGAGCACCTGCATCACGCCTTCGCGGTTGTTGCAGACGGGGATCATGTCGCAGCCCGCAGCCAGCGCCAGCACGGCGCGCTCGCCCAGCGTACCGGCCACTGCCGCGCCGCCCATCGAGAGGTCGTCGCAGAAGATCGCGCCGTTGTATTTCCACTCGCGGCGCAGGAGATCGCGAATCCATTTCACCGACAGCGATGCCGGGAGCGTATCGACCGCCGTGTAGCGCACGTGCGCCATCATGATCGACTCCAGCCCTTCCGCCATCAGTTGCTTGAACGGCGCCATGTCAGCTTCGAGCTGCGGCAGCGCGCGGCGATCCACAGGCAGCTCGGTGTGCGAGTCGGCAGTGACCGCACCGTGGCCGGGGAAATGCTTGCCGGTGGCCGACAAACCCGCCTCGTTCAAGCCTTTCCAGAAAGCGCGGGACAGAGAGGTCAGCACCTCCACATCGCTGGCAAACGCGCGGTCGCCGATGATCTGGCTCACCTCGTAATCGCGGTCAAGCACCGGCGCGAACGGCAGGTCGAAACCGAACCAGCCCAGCTCGCTGCCGATGAGCGTGCCGAGGCGGCGGGATTCCTCCAGCGCCTTGCTGGGCGATTCCTCGTGCAGCTTGCCGAGCGTGCGCATGGCGGGCAGCCGCGAGAAGCCGTTGCGGAAGCGCTGCACGCGGCCGCCTTCGTGATCCACCGCCAGCAGCGGACGTGCCTTGCGCACGCTCAGGATGTCGTCGCAGAGTTTTTTCAGCTGCTCGGGGTCGCGGTAGTTGCGGGTGAACAGGATCACCCCGCCGACCAGCGGATGACAGATCAGCTCGCGGTCTTCGGCGGTCAGCTCCTGCCCCGCCACGTCGATCATCACGGGGCCCAGCACACTGGTCGGTTTCGCACTGCTTGTGGATTCACTCATGTAGCGTGACTTCTGTCCCTGGTGAAACAAGATCAAACAACTCGATAACGTCGCTGTTGCGCATGCGGATGCAGCCGTGGCTGGCGGGCGCGCCCAACGTGTCGTCATGCGGCGTGCCGTGGATGTAGATGTAGCGGCGCTGGGTATCGACACAACCGAGACGGTTGATGCCCACCTCGCAGCCAGAGAGCCACAGGATACGGGTGAGTATCCAGTCGCGTCCGGGATATTGCGCACACGCCTCGGCCGAATACCGCCGCACGTCGCTTGCCTCCCGCCGCGCCTTGAATACCGTGCCGATTTCAGCGCCTGCGCCAATTTTGGCGCGGACGATGTGACGCCCGCGTGGCGTGCAGCCTGAACCCTGTATTTCGCCGGGGCCGTTGGCGGCGGTCGAAACCGACCAGCACTTCTGTACGGCCCCGTCATTCCAGAGCGTCAGCGTCTGCGCCCGCAAATCGACTGTGATGTGTGCTGCTTCTGGCATCAATCTTTGGGCCACTGCGCGTACGGCGTGACCGACAGCGTGTGGTTGTAGTAGCGGCGATCCTGCGTCACTTCTTCGCCGATCCAGTCCGGCTTGAGGAAGGTTTCGTCTTCACTGCCGAGTTCGATCTCGGCCACGATCAGCGGCGCGTTGTCGCCCTCGAACTCGTCGACTTCCCACAGGTGGCTGCCGACGGTGACGTAGTGGCGCGTTTTCAGGATGAGACCGGTGCACAGCGTCGCCAGCATCTCCTCCACCTCGGCCGCGGGCACGTCGTATTCGTACTCGGCACGACTCATGCCGACCTTCGCGGCCTTGACGTTGAGCTTGCCCTGCGTGCCCTCGATGCGCACCCGCACACTGGCCGCGCCACCGAGCGGTGCCAGGTAGCCGTGCCGCATGGGGATCGCCTTGTGTGCGGCAGCACGCCAGCCGTCGCCGGTGACGAGAAACTTGCGTTCGATCTCTAGGGGCATAAAGCGGGGCCGGTGGTCAGGGTGCGGGGAATGGAGAACAGCGGGTGGCTCAGGTTCATGCCCTATCTCCCGTACCCCGCCCCCCACCCCCGCTTTTTCTTTCAAAGAGCGCCATGCTCTCGACATGGCTGGTGTGCGGGAACATGTCCATCGCTCCAGCCTTGGTCAGCACATAGCCACCTTCCACCAGCAGCGCTGCATCGCGCGCCAGCGTGGCGGGGTGGCAGCTCACGTAGAGGATGCGCTTCGGCTTCTTGGCGATCAGCAGCGGCATGATCTCGATCGCGCCCGCACGCGGCGGGTCGATGAGGGCGAGGTCGAACTTCGCTTGCAGATACGGCGCCTGGCTGTCGGGCTTGAACAGGTCGGCAACGTGCCATTGCACTGTGCCCACACCATTGGCCTTGCAGTTGGCATCCCCACGCGCGACCAGGCCCTTGTCGCCTTCCACCGCCGTCACGGCAGCACCGGTCTTGGCGAGCGGCACGGTGAAGTTGCCCAGACCCGCGAACAATTCGAGCACCGAATCGCCGGGCTGTGGGTCAAGCCATTCGATCGACTGCCGCACCATCGCCTCCGACAGCGGGCCGTTGACCTGGATGAAGTCGGCGGGCTCGAAGGCGAGCTTGGCGTCGCTGCCATCCGGCGAGTAATGCAGCGGCCAGCGCTCGCCGGGCCGACGCGAACCGTCGGTCAAGACCTCCTCCAGCGGCTCGATGGTGTTGAGACCACCCGGCTGCAACAGGATCTCGAAACCGTGCTCGGCGCTGAAGGCCGCGAGCGTGGCGCGGTCCTGCTCGGTCGGCGGCTGCAAGACGCGCAACACCAGAACCACATGGTGGCTTGCGGCCATCTCGATCTGCGGGATCAGCGCGCGCACCGACAGCGTGTCGATCATGCGGGCGATGACAGTGAGCTTTTCACCGACGCGCGGGTCGAGCACCTTGCAGCTATTAAGTGTGGCCAGAAACGAACAGCCACGCTCGCGGAAGCCCACCAGCGTGCCGCCCTTCTTCTCGACGAACTTCACGCCGACGCGCGCCCGGCGGCGATAGCCGAGCGTTGGCGCGGTGAGTGCGGGGGCGACCTCGCGCGGCGTCACCTTGCCGATGCGTTGCAGGGTCTGCATCAGCTCATGCTGCTTCCATTCGATCTGCTTCGCCGGTGCCAGATGCTGCAGGGCGCAACCGCCGCAGAGGCCGAAGTGCTCGCAGGGTGGTGTAACGCGATCCGGGCTGGCGACCAGCACGGCCGTCACCTGCCCTTCGGCCTGGTCGCGGCGCTGGCTCAGGTATTTGAACTCGACCGTCTCGCCCGGCAGGGCATCGGCGATGAAGGTCACGCGGCCATCGAGCCGCGCCACACCACGGCCCTCATGGTCGAGCGAAGTGACTTCGGCGGTGAACGTGCCCTGCGGCAGGTTGCGTTTGCGCACGCCGCTCATAGTGCTTTCCAGACCGCGTGAAACTGCTGCCAGTGCGCGGCGGTCTGGCGCTTGAGCCAGTCGCACACTTGTTGGCGCGCCGCGATGCGCACGGCCTCGTCGATTTCACCGGTCGCAGCTTTCAAGGCAATGCTCAGCAGATAGGCGATCAGCGCATCCGCAGCACTGCCCGCAAGAAGTTTTTGATGATCGCCGCGCGCGTGCGCGGCTTCGGTTTCGGCCTTGCGCAAGCCCAGGCGGTGCGGCAGGCCGTGGGCGGCGGCCAGTTCGGCGAGCCGCGCGTTTTCAGGCTGAAAACCGAAGTGTGCTGCCAGACTCTGCGGCCCACGCACGGCGAACAGCGCCGGCATCGCCGCACCGGTCGCCAGGGCACGCGCGAGAAGTTGCGCGCGATAGCCACGCACGCCGTCCCAGGCCCATACCGGCGCATTGGCAGCCAGCACGCGCTGCTCGATGGCGAGCAGCATTTTTGCCTCGTCCGTGCCGGGCAGAAACTCTTCGACCGCAAACTGGGTTTCGCTTGCCACCACCAGTGCGGCCGCCACGACACGGCGCTGCTGCGAGGGCACGGCATTGGACTGATGCCCGGCCACGCGCAGCGTCTTCATCGCCAGCACCGCCTCGGCATCGCTGAACTTTTCCAGCGCCAGCAGCCGCTTGCCGACCGCCGGGTCGGGCACGCTCTTGAGATCGAGAACGAGCACCGTCACGACGGAAACACACCCGTCGAGATGTAGCGATCGCCACGGTCGCAGACGATGCTGACGATCACCGCATTCTCGACTTCGCGGCAGAGTTGCAGCGCACTCCACATCGCGCCGCCCGATGACGGGCCGCAGAACAGGCCTTCGAGCCGCGCCATCTCGCGCATGGTGTGTTCGGCGTTGGTGCTGCTCACTTCGATGATGCGATCCACCCGCGAGCGGTCGAAGATTTTCGGCAGATAAGCCTCGGGCCATTTGCGGATGCCGGGGATGCTGCTCTCGCCGTCCGGCTGCACACCGATGATCTGCACGGTGGGGTTCTGCTCCTTGAGGAAGCGCGAGGTGCCCATGATGGTGCCGGTGGTACCCATGCTGCTGACGAAGTGGGTGATGCGGCCTTCGGTGTCACGCCAGATTTCCGGCCCCGTCGTCTCGTAGTGCGCACGGGGATTGTCGGGGTTGGCGAACTGATCCAGCACCCGCCCTTCGCCGCGCTTCTGCATGGCATCGGCCAAGTCGCGCGCGCCCTCCATGCCCTGCTCTTTCGTCACCAGAATCAGCTCGGCGCCGAAGGCCTTCATCACCGCGCGGCGCTCGACTGACAAGTGTTCCGGCATCACCAGCACCATGCGGTAGCCGAGTGCGGCGGCAGCCATCGCCAAGGCAATCCCGGTATTGCCGCTGGTGGCTTCGATGAGCGTGTCGCCGGGCTTGATCTCGCCCCGCTCCTGCGCGCCGCGGATCATCAGGTAGGCGGGGCGATCCTTCACCGAGCCGGCCGGGTTGTTGCCTTCCAATTTCAGCAGCAGCGTATTGGAGGTGTTGCCCGCCAGACGTTGCAGACGCACCAAAGGCGTGTTGCCGACGCAATCGGCGATGGTTGGGTAATGCTGGCTCATGGCGAACGAAGGAATCCAGAAGCAAAGAAGGCCGCCATGATAACGGCAAACAGCGCGCGGCCATATCGGCGAACACATATAGAAACCAGCCGACCAACCCACTAGCAGAAAAAGCAGCCGCAACAACATCTAGTGCAATTCTGGCAACGGCTTGTACGGATGGATCATCGTCAATATGGAGGATGCGCCTAAGCGCTGAGATGGTTACTTACCCTGGGGCTGCATCAGTGCGCCCGGTAAACCCAGTCGCACTGAGCATTAGCCTGAGCACTTCCAGCACGAGGAGCACAGGGAAGATTTAACAAACCGCCTTGAGTACGCTCACTCAGCATCGTTCACACGGTGCAGTGGCAACTCAACCCAAAAGATGCTGCCATTTTGCGCGTCACTGACAAAGCCAATGCTGCCATCCATGCGCTCAATCAACTCCTTGCTGATGGCCAACCCAAGACCCGTGCCACCTTTTTTCCTGCGGTCGCTCGAATCAACCTGAGAGAACTTCTCGAAAATACGGGCAGAGAACTCTGCTGGTATTCCGGGCCCCTGGTCACTCACCAGAATGCGCACACGGTCATGCTCAAACTCACTGTAGAGACGGACTGTTCCGTGGACTGGAGAAAATTTCAGGGCGTTTGAAAGCAAGTTACTCAGCACCTGCTGCAGGCGCTGGATGTCCGCCAATACGAAGAGGTCAGGGCAATCGGTATGCAGCAAGTGAACATCGAGTTGATGAGCGAAGCCTTGATGGCTGGCGTCGCATTCTGCGAGTAGGTCATTGAGCTTTATGGGTTGCAGGTTAAACGGCATCTTACCGGCAATCAGTTTGTCCATATCGAGCAAATCATCGATCAACTGACGTAGGCGACGGCTATTACCTTCAGCAATCGCGAGCATCTCTTTGATAGCGTCAGGCACAGTCCCCAGTGCACCGCCATTGATCAAGCCAAGAGAGCCCGTGATAGAGGTCAGTGGCGTGCGCAGTTCGTGGCTGACGGTGGACACAAACTCATCCTTTAAGCGCTCCAGATGCTTACGCTCAGTGATATCGCTGATAAAGCCATGCCACAGAATGCTGCCATCCGAGCGACGTTGCGGGGCTGCACGCCCCTCCACCCAAATGACACCTCTGTTGGGGTGCAAAACACGGTACTCCCGGTGCCATACGTCCAGACTGGCAGCCGATTCGACAATGCTCGCGCTTATCGAATCGAAATCTTCCGGGTGAATTCTGGCAAAAGCCGCGCTGGCATTTTCATTAACCTCATCGGGTGTAAGGCCGTAGATAATCTCGATGCCTTGGCTTGCATAAGGAAAACAGCTGCGCCCATCTTCGAACAGCTGAAACTGATAGACCATGCCGGGGAGCTGGGCTGCCAAACGCTGCAGGCGTTGCAGAGCCTCTTCGCGATAGCTCAGGTCATGCACTACACACAGATAGCCAAGGTCGCTGCCACCTTCCATGCAGATAGGTGAAAAGTTACACAACACTGGAATCGATTGCCCCGCGCCATGACGAACCTGCACTTCATGCAGTTGCGATTGGCCATTGGCATGAAAGCTACTGGTTGATGACGTGTGCTTGGTTGGCTGGTGATCATCCTGACAAAGCAGCAAGTCCAGCGGTCGCCCGATCAGATCCGGAGCGTTGTAACCCAGTAAAGCGGTAACACCAGGGCTAACTTGTTGAATCAAACCACCGGGATCAACCACAAGCACCGCTGTGCCAGCACTGCCTAACATGGCCTGTTGCAGAGCGGCTTGTTCACGCTGCTGCCGTGCCTGCAAGCGCAGCTCGAAGAGCTGCACGGTTTGCTGGGCAAGCATTTTCAGGCTCTGACGCTGCTGGTCATTGAGCTGACGCGGCTGGCGGTCGATCACACACAAGGTACCGAGGTTATGCCCATGCCCATCACTGAGCGGCATACCGGCATAAAAACGGATATCCGGGGCATTGTTAACCAGTGGGTTTTCACTGAAACGCGGGTCAAACAGCGCGTTTTCAACTTCAAAAAGTTCGTCACGATTAATCGCGTGGGCACAAAAAGCCAACTCACGCGGCGTCTCACTTGCACCCAAGCCAACTCGGCTCTTGAACCACTGTCGTTCGGCATCGACCAGTGAAATCAGCGCAATGGGGGTGTTGCAGATTTGTGCCGCCAATGCGGTGATGTTGTCGAACATGGCTTCGGCTGGCGTATCCAGCAACTCGAACGCCAGCAACGCGGCCAATCGACTTGGCTCATTAGGCGGGACCTTGGGCTGACTTGGGTGCTGGCTCATGATGTTGCACTCCTCGTCGAAACTGAGTGAATAGGCTTTTCAAACCAGAAGGTGCAGCCCTGCCCTTCTACTGAAGCGAATCCGATTTTACCGCCCTTGTGTCGGGTACCACTGGCGTCGGTCTGAGAGCACTTGCTGAACAGTCGTGATTTTAAATCAGCGCAGATGCCTGAACGTTGATCGCTCACACTCCCCCTTACCTGATCGTTTTGTTGCTGCATGCTCAACTGCACAAGACCACTCCTGCAGCACGGGTTGCTGCGATGCAAAGCAGGTTAGCCAACACTTGGGCCAAGCGCTTTTCGTCAACGCTCACCAAACAGTGCATAGACAGACCCGATAACTGCAATGCCACACGCGGTTGTTCAGCGTAGGGCTGATTATAGGTAACCGGCTGCCCCAGCAAGAGCCCGAGAGGTATGGCACTAGCCGCAAACGCCTTCATGAGCGGGCCAAAAGCGGCAACTCAATCCAGAACGTACTGCCTTGGTTTTCTGACGACTCAAAACCAATTTGCCCGCCCATGTTTTCAATTAGCTGCTTGCTGATGGCTAAGCCCAACCCGGTGCCGCCCTTCTGCCTGGTGTCGGTGGAATCGGCCTGAGAAAACTTGCTGAAAATCCTCGAACGGAATACCTGTGGAATACCTGCTCCCAAGTCCCGCACACTGATTCGTGCGCGACCGTCCAGACTGACCACGGCAACGTCAACGTGACTGCCCTGCGGGGAAAACTTGGCCGCATTGGACAGCAAATTAGCCAACACTTGGCCCAGTCGCTGACTGTCTACCGACACCTGCAGGTCGCTCGCCGCAGTCACTAACTGCAAGTGCACGTGGAACTGTTCGGCGTAAGGTTGGTTCTGTTCAATCGCCGCTTCGAGTAGCGCTTGCAAAGCGTGGGGGCGAATATCGAAGGTCATTTTGCCAGCGATGAGCTTGTCCATATCCAACAGGTCATTGATCAAATCACCCAGGCGCAGACTGTTGTTCTGAGCAATCCGCAACATATCCTGCATGGCACCGGGCACCGCACCCAAGGCGCCGCCATTTATAAGCCCCAGTGCGCCTGCAATGGCCGTGAGCGGTGTGCGCAGTTCGTGACTGACGGTGGACACAAACTCACTTTTCATTTGTTCAATGCGTTTGCGCTCACTGATGTCACGGATCACCGCAATAAAACGACGCGCGCCCTGATAGGTGATCTGCGACACGGCCAACTCCATGATGAACGACTCACCATTAAAGCGCTGCGCCGCAAGCTCTACGACATCCCCAAGGTTTGCCGTGACATGGTTATGCACGTGGGGCGACAGATATTCGCCTTCCACCGCTGGACTGTCCGCAGGCACCAACAGCTTGATGTGACGACCCAGTACATCCTCAAGCTGACAGCCGAAGATGTGCTCAGCCGCCGGGTTAAAGGTTTCAATCAAGCCTTGCTCGTTGAAGGTGATAATCGCGTCAATCACGTTATCCAGCAGGGTACTCAAGTATTCCTCACGCTCGCGAACGGCCTTTTCAGCTTCTACGCGCTCACTAAAATTCTGAATTTGCGAAACAAAATACAAAGGCTGCCCCTGTGCATCACGTACCAATGAGACGCTCAGCAAAATCCAAAGTACCCGCCCCTGCTTATCCAGGTAGCGTTTTTCCAACTGGTAATCGTTGATCTCACCCTTGAGTAAGCGCTGCAAGAGTTGCAGATCAGTCTGTAGGTCATCGGGATGGGTGATGTGCTGGAAATCCAACTGCTGGAGTTCCGCACGGCTATAGCCCAGCATCAAACACAGGGCATCGTTGACCTCCAGCCA
>JAUSQI010000152.1 GCA_030652575.1 Stagnimonas sp.
CAAGGCGCCGAGCGACATGCCGGCGGAGTCGAAGCGCTTCATGATCTGCTCGATCGGCTCGACCTCGTCGATCGAGATCGGCGGCACCGCCTTGAGCTTGAGCATGTCGCGCAGCGCCGAGTACGGCCGCTCGTTGACGACCTTGGCGTAGGTCTTGTAGCCGGCGTAGTCGCTCTCTTTCACCGCCGTCTGCAGCGTGCGGATCACGTCCGGGTTGTAGGCGTGGTACTCGCCGCCATCGACGTACTTGTAGAGACCACCAAAGTCGATCGGCTTGCGGCCGATCCACGCGATCTTCGCGCGACCGATCTGCTCGGCCTCGAAGTCGGCGAAGGTCGCACCCGAGATGCGGTTGACGGTGCCCTCGAAGCACAGCTCGACCACCTCCTGCGACACCCCGACCGTCTCGAACAGCTGTGCACCACGATAGCTCGCAATGGTGGAGATGCCCATCTTCGAGATGATCTTGTAGAGCCCCTTGTTGATGCCCTTTCGGAAGCTCGACGCGAGGTCTTCCGGCTGCTTGTTCTTGATCTCGCCGCTGCGCGCCATCTCGTAGAGCGAGGCGTAGGCGAGATAAGGCACCACGCAGGAGGCACCGTAGCCGATGAGGCAGGCGAAGTGATGAGGATCGCGCGCGGTGGCGGTCTCGACGATGATGTTGCAGTCGCAGCGCAGCTCCTCGCGGATGAGGCGGTGCTGCACGGCACCGACGGCCATCAGCGCGTGGATCGGCAGCTTGTCGCGGCTGACGTTGCGATCGCTGAGCACCAGCACGACCTTGCCGTTCTTCACGGCCGCGACGGCCTCGTCGCAGACGCGCTCGATGGCGTTTTGCAGCCCCGTCGCCGGGTCGTATTGCAGGTCGATCAGCGCATGCGCGTACTCAGGCTCCTGCAGCGCCAGCAGTTTCTTGAACTTGCCTTCGCTCAGCACCGGTGAGTCCACCGTGAGGCGGTTGGCGCGCTCGGCGGATTCCTCGAACATGTTGCGTTCGGCGCCCAGCGAGCATTCCAGCGACATCACGATCTGCTCGCGCAGCGGGTCGATGGGCGGGTTGGTGACCTGCGCGAACTGCTGGCGGAAGTAGTCGTACAGCGAGCGATCCTTTTCGCTCAGCACCGCGAACGGCGTGTCGTCGCCCATCGAGCCGATGGTCTCGGCACCCGATTCGGCGAGCACGCGCAGGATCTGATCGCGCTCCTCGAAGGTGAGGCCGTAGAGCTTCTGGTAGATCGCCACACTCTCGGGATGCAGCTTGTCGAGCGCGTTGGGGTCGTCCTTGAGGCTGGCCTCCAGGCGCTTGCCGTTGTCGCGCAGCCACTTCTTGTAGGGCTGGCGGTTGGCCAGCATCCGGTCGATATCTTCGGGCCGCAGCAGCGAACCGGTGTCGGTATCGATGGCGAGAATCTGGCCCGGACGCAGGCGGCCTTTCTCCACCACTTGGCTCTGATCGAAATCATTCACGCCGATCTCGGAGGCGAGCACGATGGTGCGGTCGCGGGTGATGACGTAGCGCGTGGGCCTGAGCCCATTGCGGTCGGTGGCACAGATGGCATAGCGGCCATCGGTCAGCACGACGCCAGCGGGGCCGTCCCACGGCTCCATCTGCAAGCTGTTGTACTCGTAGAAGGCGCGCAGATCCGCGTCGAGGTCTTCGACGTTCTGCCAAGCGGGCGGGATGAGCGCGCGCAGGGCCGCGAACATGTCCATGCCACCGGCCAGCAAGACCTCGAACATGTTGTCGAGCGACTCGGAATCCGAACCCTTCTGACCCACCAGCGGGGTGATCTCGTGGATGTCGGGCAGGGCCGCGCACTGGAACTTCGGCGCACGTGCCAAAGCCCAGTAGCGGTTGCCGCTAACGGTGTTGATCTCGCCGTTGTGGGCCAAAAAGCGGAAGGGATGGCAGAGCTTCCACTTCGGCATCGTGTTGGTGCTGAAGCGCTCGTGGAAGACGGCGATCGAGCTTTCGAGATCCGGAGATGCGAGGTCCTTGTAGAACACCGGCAGCCACTCGGGCATGAGCAAGCCCTTGTAGACGATGACGCGGCAAGACAGTGCCGTGACGTAGAAATCGGTATCGCCCTCGGCGCTCAACAGCTTCTCGGCACGGCGACGCGCCTTGAAGAGCTTCAGCTCGAACTCGAAGCGATGCATGGAAAGCGGTGCCGTGACAAACGCCTGCTCGAAACGCGGCATGGCCGCCAGCGCTTCTTCGCCGCAGGCCTCGGGGCCGATGGGCATCACGCGGTAGCCCGCGAGTGTCAGGCCATGGTGGGCGCAGGCATCGGTCAGCACCGCGCGCTCGCGCGCGGCTTTCACTTCGTCAGTCGACAGAAACAGGTTGCCGGCCGCGTACTGCTGGCTGCTGCCGATCTCGATGCCGGCCTCGGCCGCCACGCGGCGCAGAAAGCGGTCGGGCTTCTTCAGCAGCAGGCCGCAGCCATCGCCGGTCTTGCCATCGGCGGCAATCGCGCCGCGGTGGGTCATGCGCTCCAGGCCGGTAATGGCCCGCTTGACGAGATCGTGGCTGGCCACGTCGTCCATCTGGGCAATCATCCCGAAGCCGCAGCTGTCGCGCTCGAATTCCTCGCGATACAGACCTTGCGGCTGGCTTAGCTGAAGACCTTCTGCCTGGTCTTGTGGCTGGCGCATATGCAATCCCCGAAACTGAATGAAACAAGTGGCGTGGCGAAGCCCTCGCCGCATAGGGTGCGGCCGCTGTTTCAGGTGAGTTCCGAGCGACCTGATTCCTTGGTCGCGTGGCACTTAAGTCGCCATTTCGTTGCGGTGCAACATAGAAGTATAGGAAGCGCGCGCAGCACGTCAATGTGAGGGCTCTCGCGGTTTCTCACAGTGGCGGTAAACGCAGGCCGGGATTGACCTGCCATGCCGAAGAGCGGCGACGGGCGGAAGGCTGTCATCGTCCCCTCAGCTTGATTGTTACATTTTGCAATGGCACATTACTCACTAAACCAGTCAGCCCGGAGTTGCGCCATGTCCGTCTCGCCCATCACGACACCCTCTAAAGCCAAGCTCAGCCGTAAGGGCAGCAAGGCCATCCCGCGCCGGGACATCCACTTCAAGCTCGACGATGTCGATCTCAAAACCTGGAACCCGCACGGGCAGCACGTCAGCCAGTTCATGAATGCACTCTCCATCGTCTTCCCGGAAGGCGAAAAGTTCTTCATCGAGAGCGCCCGGCACTTCAAGGATCAGCTCAAGAATCCGCAGCTGCTTGAAGACCTGCAGGGTTTCATCGGCCAGGAGGCCATGCACGGCCGCGAGCATCGCGTCTACAACGAGCGTCTCGCCGCGATGGGTTATGACGTGGCGGGGCTGGAGCGCGACAGCATGAAAATGCTGCGCGGCGCAGCTGGCAAGAATCCGCTCAACAAGCTCGCCGCAACCTGCGCGCTGGAGCACTTCACCGCCGTGCTCGCCGATGTGCTGCTCAACCACCCCGAGCTGATCCCGGAAAACGCGCATCCCGAAATGCGCGCCATGTGGATGTGGCATGCGGTGGAAGAAAACGAGCACAAGGCCGTCTGCTACGACGTGTATCAATCGGTCACCCAAGGCCCCTCCGCCTATGTGCGGCGCACCGGCATGATGGCGCTGGTGACGGTGCTGTTCTGGTCGCGGGTGTTCCAGAATCAGGCGCATCTGGTGCGGCGCGATGGTATTGCCACCGACTGGCGCGGCTGGCTGCAGTTCGGCAAGTTCGCCTTCACCCAGCCTGGTGGCCTCCGCCACGCGCTCAAGCCCTATCTCGACTACTTCAAGCCCGGCTTTCACCCTTGGCAGCACGACAACCGCGCTCTTCTGGAGCAATGGAAGGCGCGCTATGACCAGCGCGAAATGGATGAGTTGGCGCTGGCAGCTTAGCCCAGCAATTTGTCGTAGTCCGCGTGGCTGCCAATCCAGAACCACTGCACGCCTTCTGGTATTGGCACGCCCAAGGCGCGATAGCCCAGATTCACCCGCACACTGCGAAACGCACCGCTTTTGACGTGCTTGAATTGCAGCGAGGGGTGAGTGGGGTCTTGTTTGAGCAACTCGTAGCTGCTGAGTGCGATGCTCTGGATGTCCGCAGGCAGTGCGTTGAAGCACTGCCAAAACTTGACGGACGTGAAATGCCTCAAAGCGCTTTGGCCTTGCCGCTGCGGTAATCGGCCAAGGCCTCGGCGGCCATTGCATCGAGTCTGCCTGAGGCAGCATCGGCTTCGATCTGCTTGTCCCAAGCAGCTTCATCGAACTGCGAAAACCAGCGGCGGAACGCGGCCAAGTCAGCCGCAGGCAGTTTTTGAATGGCTTGTTCGATTGCGAGAACAGTGGTCATGGGAACCTCCTTGATGACCAAAGTATAGCCATGCGCCCCTGCTCACTGTAGGGCGGGTCGAGACCCGCGCCTTGCGATCGCGAAGCCTGCTTGGAACGGCGGGTTACGCTGCGCTAACCCGCCCTACTGCACTACACTACGTAGCAGATGAGAAGAACGAACTTCTTTTCTTTGCCGTTGGTCCCGCATTTAATGCTGCTATAGCGGAGCCAAAAATTGCATTCAGCAACATGGCATGCACGTATGCATAAGCGTGATAACACCGCTCAGCATCCTCTTTTGATACCTCAATATCTTTCATGCTCTTAGGGTGAGTTATGCGATTCCTAATCTTTACTGCGTGGTCGATGTTTCCCCATTCAGCAGAGCAGAAATCAACATGCATCGGAATTCCATGTCTTTTGAGGATTGACAGAACGAGACGAAGACTGACCTTCAGAGAGTAACCTTTAGGTTGAACGTAAATCTCACCCTTATCGTTTATCACGTAAGTTTCTTCCTTCAACGCTGATATCTCGTAGTGTGGTGCGGCCTTTCGATCTAGGACATGCTCAATGAGATACATCCTTAGTTGCCATGACTGAGCTTCAATTGCTGCGTGAGTTGCCCTGACAAAATCTCTTCGGTGCGCTTCCGTTGGACAGTTATCCATCCGCTGTTTAGCCAGAGCTACATCCTCTGCCAGCACTTTCGCAAAGTGATCGGATTCAAAAAATCCCTTCTTTCTCGCTCTCATGATCCCGCAGCCACTAACGCTGATTAGGCAACTGCTCAAACACCGAACTCAAGATATCCCCCAGATACTTCTGCACCGCCAGCTCCATCGCGCGGGCCACTTCGGCATCGACGGCGACATCGGCGATGGGGCGCAGTTTCCAGATCAGCTCGGCGATCTTCGACACCTCGTTGGCCTTGGGCAGGCCATCCTTGAGGTGCTGGGTCAGCACATAGCGCAGGGCGAGCTGCACCAGCTCGTTGGCGACGCGCTCGACGTTGCCGCGCAGCATGCGCAGGATGTCGAGCAGGGCCGAGAGCGGGATGCCCATCGCCACCAGTTGTGCGGCCGCATGCACAAGGCGCGGGCGAGGCGCGCGGAAGCGCAGACCATCGGCCTGCAGCATGCCCAGCTCGGTGACACGGCGCACCAGATCTGGAATCGCCGTGATCTTTTCATGCTTGCCGAACATCGAAATGATCTCGGCCATGCTGAAGGTGCCGGGCAGTTCCTCCGACCACGGTGAGGTGATTGCACTTTCCAGCCCCAGCAGGTCGCGCAGGTTCTGGCCTTTTTCCCAGGCGGCGATCAGTTCGGCGATGTTGCCGAGCGTGTAGCCACGGTCGAGCAGCTGGTTGATGAGGCGCAGGCGCGCCAGGTGATCGCTGGTGTAGATGCCGGTGCGGCCGCGCTTCTCCGGCGGCGGCAGCAAGCCGCGATCCTGATAGGCCCGCACGTTGCGTACGGTGGCATCGGCGGCGCGGGCGAGTTCGTCCACCGTGTATTCGGCGCTGCCGGCCGCCTGTGCGGCGCGCTTGCGGCGGGGTTTGGGTGCGGGGTCGGCAGTCGTCTTCGGCATGGGGCTACTTTAGCCGCCTTGGGTCGAATAGCCGCTCCCATTCGTCGATGGCAAACCTGTCGGTCATGCCGGCGATGTAATCCGCGACGATGCGCGCGCGGCTGGCCTCGTCTGCGGCCGCCACCGTCTCGGCATGCGACTGCGGCGGCAGCAGGCGCGGGTCCTGCATGAAGGCCTCGAACAGCTCGCGCAGCACGCGCTTGGCTTTTTCCATCACGCGATAGACCTGATGGTGGCGATACAGGTGCTCGCGCAGGAAGCGTTTCAGTTCGCGGCTCTCGCTCGCAATACCACCGCTGTAGGCGATCAGCGGTTCGGTGAGCGCACGCACGGCGTCGGGTGATGCGGGCTGCGCTTGTGCGAGGCGCTGGCGGGAGTGCTCCGTGAGATCGCCCACGAGCGTGCCAATGATGCGCCGCACGGTCTCGTGTCGCACCTGCTTGGGGATGGCTTGGGGATAAGTTCGCAGCACTTCGTCGTGGTGGCGCGCGAACAGCGGCACCGCGCGCAGCTGGTCGAGCGTGAGCAACTGCGCGCGGATGCCGTCGTCGATGTCGTGGTTGTTGTAGGCGATCTCATCGGCGAGATTCGCGACTTGCGCTTCGAGCGTGGGCTGGCCGCCGGTGACGAAGCGCGCGGCGACTGCGCCCATCGTCGCGGCGCGTGCGGTCGAGCAATGCTTGAGGATGCCCTCGCGCGTCTCGAAGGTGAGATTCAGGCCTGTGAACTCGGCGTACTTGTCTTCGAGCAGATCCACCACGCGCAGCGATTGC
>JAUSQI010000168.1 GCA_030652575.1 Stagnimonas sp.
GCAAGTCGACCTTCCTGCGCTGTCTCAACCGGATGAACGATACGATCGACGGCGCCAAGGTGACCGGCGACATCGCGATCGATGGCGAGGACATTTACGGCGCGCATATGGACGTGGTGCAGCTGCGCGCGCGCGTCGGCATGGTGTTCCAGAAGCCCAATCCGTTCCCGAAATCGATCTACGAGAATGTGGCCTACGGCATGCGTCTGGCCGGCATCAGCAAGAAGAGCGTGCTCGACGAAACCGTCGAGTGGGCGCTGAAGGGTGCGGCACTGTGGGATGAAGTGAAGGATCGTCTCGATGACTCCGCGCTCGGCCTCTCCGGCGGCCAGCAGCAGCGTCTCGTCATTGCCCGCGCGGTCGCCATCAAGCCGCAGGTGCTGCTGATGGACGAACCCTGCTCGGCACTCGACCCGATCTCGACCCTGAAGGTGGAAGAGCTCATCAACGAGCTGAAGAAGGAGTTCACCATCGTCATCGTCACCCACAACATGCAGCAGGCCGCGCGCGTCAGCGACTACACGGCCTTCATGTATGTCGGCGACCTGATCGAGTTCGGCAACACCGACAAGCTCTTCACCCGGCCTGAGAAGAAGCAGACCGAGGATTACATCACCGGCAAGTACGGCTAACGCCGCTTTTTGAAGCGGGTACAGGGGACAGGGTGCGGGGTAAACAGCACCATCACCGGCTTCCCCCATACCCAGTACCCCGACCCCCATCCCCGCTTCACCGAGAGAAGCAAATGACCACGCCGACTTACAAATCACATATTTCCAGCGCCTTCAACGCCGAGCTCGAAGACGTGCGCCAGCGCGTGCTCGCGATGGGCGGGCTCGTCGAGCAGCAGATCGCCGACGCCGCACGCTCGATCAAGGAGGCCGATCCCGAACTCGCCGCCGAAGTCATCAAGGGCGACGAAAAGGTGAACATGCTCGAAGTCGCCATCGACGACGAGTGCAGTCGCATCCTCGCGCGCCGCCAGCCGACGGCGAGTGACTTGCGCCTGGTCTATGCCGTCATCAAGACCATCACCGATCTCGAACGCATGGGCGACGAGGCCCGCAAGATCGCGCGCATGGCCGAGGAGCTGGCGAACGACCACGACCACAAGGGCGGCCCGCTGCCGGAGATCCACCACATGGCGCGCCACGTGTCGCAGCTGGTGCGCGATGCGCTCGATGCCTTCGCCCGCATGGATGCCGAATCGGCGCTGGCCGTGGCCCAGGGCGATGTCAGCATCGACCGGGAATACGAGGCCCTGCTGCGCCAGTGCATCACCTTCATGATGGAAGACCCGCGCACCATTCGCCGGGTGATGGACATCATCTGGAGCGTGCGCGCGCTGGAGCGCATCGGCGACCACGCCAAGAACATCGCCGAATACGTCGTCTACTTCGTCAAAGGCAAGGATGTGCGCCACATTTCGCTGGAGGACATGGAGCGCGAAGTGCGCAGCGGCAACGATCGCTGAGCATCAGCACCCGTAAACGAACCCGGCCCTGCGCCGGGTTTTTTATTAGGCCCGGATCGGCGACCTGCCGGGTTTTTCTTTAGACTGCCGCCACTCAAACACTGGGCTGCAAAGCCCTCCTCTGCCGCATGGCGCTGCCGCCTCTCGACCGTCGCTCTCTACTCCGTTACGGACTCATCGGTCTGGCCCTGCTCGCCAGCGTCTTTCTGGTGTGGGCGGCCGTGCAGGTGGCCTTGCTCGATAAAGAGATTCGCAACCGGTTTTCGAGCGTGCGCTGGACCTTGCCGGCGCAGGTGTTTGCAGCGCCCCAGGAGCTTTATCCCGGCATCAACCTGCCGCTGGATGAGTTGCAGCACGAGCTGCTGCGGCTGGGTTACCGGCAGGTGGCGGCACTTGAGGGCCCCGGTAGTTTTGTTGCCCGCGCTGGCACGCTGGATATCGCCACCCGCGCCTTCGGCTTCTGGGACGGTCAGCAGAAAGCCACCCGCATGCTGGTGCGTGGCAGCAGCACGGGTATCGAGTCGATCAGCGACCTCAGCACCGGCAAGGCGCTGGACCTGACCCGGCTCGACCCGATGCTGATCGGCAGCATCTACCCCAGCCGCGGCGGCGAAGACCGCGTGCTGATCCAGCTGGCGGACGCGCCGGAGCTGCTGGTGAAAGGCCTGCAGGCGGTGGAAGACCGCAACTTCTACAACCACGCCGGCATCAGCATCCGCGGCATTGCGCGGGCGATGTTCGAGAACCTGTCCAACGGCAAGGTGCGGCAGGGTGCCTCCACCATCACCCAGCAGCTGGTGAAGAACTTCTTCCTGTCGAGCGAGCGCACCTTCAAGCGCAAGATCAAAGAGATCCTCATGGCGGTGCTGCTGGAGACGCACTACAGCAAGGACGAGATCATGGAGGCCTACCTCAACGAGATCTACATGGGGCAGGACGGCTCGCGCGCCGTGCACGGCTTCGGCCTGGCCAGCTCGTTCTACTTCAACAAGCCGCCGGTGGAGCTGAAAACCCACGAGCTCGCCCTGCTGGTCGGCATCGTCAAGGGCCCGAGCCAGTTTGACCCCCGCCGCCGGCCCGAGAAGGTGCGCGAGCGCCGCGATCTGGTGCTGCGCATCTGGGCCGAATCGGGGCTGATCCGCCCGGAAGAGTTCGAGTCCGCCAAGGCCCAGCCGCTGGGCTTGTCGGGCACCGGGCGCGGCGGCGTGGAGCGCTACCCGGCGTTCGTGCAGCTGGTGACGCGCCAGCTCAAGGATCAGTATCCGGACGAAGCGCTCACCACCGAAGGTCTGCGCATCTTCACCACGCTGAGTCCGCGTGTGCAGGAAGCACTCGAACAGCGCCTGGTCGACGACCTGCCGGCGCTGGAGAAAACCCGCAAGCTGCCGAGCGGCACGCTCGAAGGCGCAGGTGTGGTCACCAGTGCCGAAGGCGGTGAAGTGCAGGCCATCGTCGGCGGGCGCGATACGCGCTTTGCGGGTTTCAATCGTGCGCTCGATTCCAAGCGGCAGATCGGTTCGCTCGCCAAACCGTTCGTGTATCTCGCCGCACTCATGGAACCGGATCGCTACAACATCAGCACCCCGCTCGCCGACGAGCCGATCACGGTCAAGCTGTCGAAGAACAATATCTGGAGCCCTTCCAACTACGACAAGAAGCTGCACGGCAACGTGCCGCTGTATGTGGCGCTGGCGCAGTCCTACAACCTGCCGACGGTGCGGCTGGGCATGGATCTCGGCGTCAAGAAGGTGCAACAGGCTTTTGCCGGCGCCGGGTTTTTCCAGACACCCGAGCTGCCCTCGATTTTCCTCGGTGCAGTGGACATGGCACCGCTGGACGTCGCGCAGGTCTACAACACCCTGGCGGCTTCGGGCTACCAGACGCCGCTCTCCGCCATCCGCGAAGTACTCACCAAAGAGGGCAGGCCACTCAAACGCTATGCTTTCAAGGTGAAGCAGACGCTGCCCGAGGGCCCGGTGTTTCTCACCACCTGGGCACTGCGCAAGGTGGTGGAGCTGGGCACGGCCCGCTCGGCGTACAACATCATCGATCCCGCAATCAAGGTC
Organism: Stagnimonas sp.; assembly: GCA_030652575.1. GTDB lineage: Bacteria > Pseudomonadota > Gammaproteobacteria > Nevskiales > Nevskiaceae > Stagnimonas. The sequence continues at coordinate 3,541 of JAUSQI010000168.1, forward strand.
GCGGGCAAGACCGGCACCACGGACGACCTGCGCGACAGCTGGTTTGCCGGCTACTCGGCCGATCATGTGGCGGTGATCTGGGTCGGGCGCGACGACTACAAGCCCACAGGCTTGAGCGGTGCCACCGGCGCGCTGCCGATCTGGGCGCGGCTGATCCGCGACCTCAACGTGAAGAGCCTCGACGCCACGCCGCCGGCTGAGGTGGAAGAAATGCTGATCGACCCCGCCAGCGGCCTCGTTGCCGACGACAGCTGCGCTGGTGCCGTCAGCCTGCCGTTCATTGCGGGCTACATGCCCACCCAGAAAGCCCCTTGCGCCGCAGGCTTTCTCGAACAGCCATCGCAGTGGTTGAAGGAGATTTTTCAATGATGTTTTTGACGATGCCGGTGCGCATCGCGTCACTGCTGCTGGTTTCAGCCCTTGCCGCCTGTGCGGCGCTTCCCCCGCAGAACGCGCCGGGAACGGGTGTGGTGCTGCCCACCGTCGGCGTGCCCGATGGCGGCGGGGTCAGTCCCGGCGGCGCGATTCTGCCCGGCCAGCCCACCGGCGAGCCGACGCCCTTGCCGGACACGCGCCCGCCGCTGAATCCCAATCTGCCCAAAAGCATCGAGACCAGCGGTGCGGCGGCACCCGTGATCTCGCTGGTGAAGGCGGCGCGGGCCTCGCTCAAGGCCGGCCGCCCCGACGAGGCCGGCGCCTCGCTGGAACGCGCGCTGCGCATCGAGCCGCGCAACGCCTGGGTGTGGCAGGCCCTAAGTGCGCTGCACATCGTCACGCAGCAGGGTGAGCAGGCTGAATCCGAGGCGAAAAAATCCATCTCGCTGGGCCGGCGCAATCCCTATCTCGAAATCGAGAACTGGCGGCTCGTCAGCGAGGCCCGCAAGCTGCGCGGCGACAAGGCTGGTGCCGAAGAGGCCGAGCGGAAGCGCGAAGACTTGCAGCGGCTGATCGCGCCCTGATGTCGGTTGCGGATATCGAGGCGCTGTTTGCTGAAGGCGGCACGCTCACCCAGGCCATCCCCGGCTTCGTGCCGCGTGCGGCGCAGCAGCAGATGGCGGCAGCCGTCGCCCAAGCTTTCGAGAGCGGCGAGAACCTGATCGTCGAAGCCGGCACGGGCACCGGCAAGACCTTTGCCTATCTGGCGCCGGCGCTGAAAAGCGGCAAGCGCGTGGTGATTTCCACCGGCACCAAGAACCTGCAAGACCAGTTGTTCGGCCGTGACCTGCCGCGCCTGCGCGAAGCGCTCGGCACGCGCCTGCGGGTGAGTCTGCTCAAGGGCCGCAGCAACTACCTCTGCCTGCACCGCATGCACAAAGCGCGGCAGGACGTACGCGCGCGGCAGGCCTGGGCGCGACTGGCCGAGATCGAGCAGTGGAGCCGCGACACGCCCAATGGCGAGCTGAGCGACATGCCCGGCGAGGCGCCGGATGAAACGTTCGCCGCGCGCATCAGCAGCACCGCCGACAACTGCCTGGGCAGCAAGTGCCCGGACTTCGCCGACTGCTTCGTGGTCAAGGCGCGTCGTGCGGCAGCAGCGGCCGACCTGGTGGTGGTCAACCATGCGCTGCTGTTTGCCGATCACATCATCCGGCAGGAAGGCTTCAGAGTGTTGCCCGGTGCCGATGCGGTGGTCATCGACGAAGCGCACCAGTTGCCGGAGATGGCGCTCCGGCACTTCGGCCAGCGCGTCTCCACCCAGCAGTTGCAGGCGCTCGCCCGAGACACCGCGAGCGAGGTCGACAAGTGGAACGACACGCCTGACCTGACGCTGGCGCTGACAGAACTGGTGGAAGCCACGGCGCGGCTCGAAGCGCAATTTGCCAGCGGCGGACTGCGTGAGCGCTTGCGCGAGTTTCACGGCCGCTTCGGCGTGGCCGACACGGTGCTGCTGCTGGGCGAGAAAATCGACACTGTGGTGCAGTGCCTCAAGCCGCTGGAAGAGCGCACCGCCGAGTTCAGCGGCTGTCTCGAACGTGCGCTGAAATTGCAGGAACGCTGGTACGTGGTGAGCGACAACGACACCCGCGACCAGCAGGTGCGCTGGGTCGAGCCGATTGGGCGCGGTGGCGCGCTCAACGCCACGCCGCTGGAAGTTGCCAAGCCCTTTGCCGAGATGCGTGCCGCGCATCCCGGTGCGTGGATCTTCACCAGTGCCACGCTTGCTGCCGGCAAGGATTTCCAGCATTTCAGCGGCCCGCTGGGTTTGAGCGGAACGCCCGAACTCAAGCTGGATTCGCCGTTTGACTACGCCACGCAAGCGCGCCTCTGGCTGCCGCCGAATCTGCCGGAGCCGAACGACCCGGCCTACACCGGCGCCTGTGCGGCGGCGATGCGGCCGGTGATCGACGCGAGTGGCGGCGGTGCCTTTGTGTTGTGCACCAGCCACCGCGCCTTGCAGAGTTATGCGGGCCTGCTGCGCAACGCGCTGCCGCACTTACCGGTGCTGGCGCAGAACGATTTCCCCAAGGCCGAGCTGCTGCGCCGTTTCGTCGAAGCCGGCAATGCGGTGCTGGTCGCCACCGCCAGTTTCTGGGAGGGCGTGGATGTGAAAGGCCATGCCCTGCGCCTCGTCATCATCGACAAGCTGCCCTTTGCTGCCCCCGGCGACCCAGTGCTGGATGCAAAGCTCGACGCCATCAAGCAGGCCGGCGGCAATCCTTTCAACGACGACCAGCTTCCGCGCGCCATCGTCACACTGCGGCAGGGCGTGGGGCGATTGATCCGCGACGAGACTGATCGTGGCCTCCTGATGCTCTGCGACCCGCGTCTCAAATCAAAAAGCTATGGCCGCAAGGTGCTGGCCAGCTTGCCGCCGATGCCGGTGCTGGGCACGCTGGCCGAGACTGAAAGCTGGATGCGCTTGATCAGGCCCATATGAAACTGCTCGCCCTCGATACCGCCACCGAAGCCTGCTCGGCCGCCGTCTGGATCGACGGCGTGGTGCATGCGCATTTCGAGATTGCCGGCCGTGACCACACCAAGCGACTGCTGCCGGTGGTGGCCGATGTGCTGGCGGCTGCGGGATTGCGCTACTCCCAGCTCGACGGCCTGGTGTGCGGCGTCGGCCCCGGCAGTTTCGCGGGCGTGCGCATCGGCGTCGCGTTTGCGAAGGGCGTGGCGCTGGCCCATGAGTTGCCCGTGGTGGGCGTGTCCTCGCTGGCGCTGCTCGCGCAACGCACTTTGGGCGCAAGCGGTGCGCAACGTGTGCTCGTCGCCATCGATGCGCGAATGGGCGAGGTGTATTTCCAGCGCTTCGAGCGCGATGCCGATGGCCTGACGCAAGCCTTGGGCGAAGCGGTCGTCGCCGCACCCGGCACAGTGCCATTGATGGCGGCGCGCGCCCCCTGGCTTGCCGCCGGGACGGGCTGGGGCACCTACGAAGCAGAGCTGCGCGCACGACTGGCGTGCGAGATCACTCACGTTGACGGCGCGGCGCTACCGCAGGCGGCAGATGCGTTTGCCTGCGCGATACCCGTTTTCAAACGCGGTGCCGCACAAAACGCCGACGTGCTGCAACCGATTTATCTACGCAATCAGGTGGCCCTGACCTTGCTGCAACAGCAGCAACGGCGCACTGAAAAGCCCTGAGTACAGAAACACGCGATTTGGGCAGCTTTTGCGCCCCCGCCGCAACCAGTTCAGATGAGTGGCACAAGCCAGCAAAAACGGTCATTTCATGCCTGCTGCATGGTAGAATCGCGCGCACGCAGAACCACTCAAGAAAACCTCTCGAAAAAGCGGCTTTTGCGCCCCACATAACTTGAAAAATCGCTGCAAAGCGAGCGCCCATGTCCGATTTTGCCAAAGAAGTCATCCATATCAATCTCGAAGACGAGATGCGTCGCAGCTATCTCGACTACGCCATGAGCGTGATCGTGGGCCGCGCGCTGCCGGATGCACGTGACGGCTTGAAGCCCGTGCACCGCCGCATCCTGTGGGGCATGAAGGAGCAGAACAACGACTACAACAAGCCCTTCAAGAAGTCGGCCCGTATCGTCGGCGATGTGATGGGTAAGTACCACCCGCACGGCGACTCGGCCATCTACGACTCGATCGTGCGCATGGCGCAGCCGTTCTCGCTGCGCTACCCGCTGATCGACGGCCAGGGTAACTTCGGCAGTGTCGACGGCGATAACCCCGCCGCCATGCGCTACACCGAAATCCGCATGTCGAAGATCGCCCACGAGATGGTGGCGGATATCGGCGAAGACACGGTGGATTTTCAGGACAACTACGACGGCAGCGAGCACGAGCCGATGGTGCTGCCCGCAAAAATCCCCAACCTGCTGGTCAACGGTTCGTCCGGCATTGCCGTGGGCATGGCGACCAACATCCCGCCGCACAACCTGACCGAAATCATCGAGGGTTGCTTAGCGCTCATCGAGAACCCGGCGCTGGATCTGGCCGGCCTGATGCAGCTGATCCCGGCGCCGGATTTCCCCACCGCCGGCCTCTTGCTCGACGCGCATGAGCTGAAGACCGCCTACGAGACCGGCCGCGGCCGCATCGTGCTGCGCAGCCGCACCCATTTTGAGGAATGGGGCCAGAGCCGTGAGGCGATCATCGTCACCGAGCTGCCGTACCAGGTGAACAAGGCGAATCTGCTCATCTCCATCGCCGAGCTGGTGAAGGAGAAGAAGCTGGAGGGCATCAGCGGCGTGCGCGACGAGTCCGACAAGGACGGCATGCGCATGGTCATCGAGCTGAAGCGCGACGAGAACGCCGAGGTGGTGCTGAACAATCTGTTCCAGCTCACGCAGATGCAGGTGAGCTTCTCGCTCAACATGGTCGCCCTCGACCAGGGCCAGCCGAAGCGCCTGGGCCTGAAGGCGCTGCTCGATATCTTCATCCGCCACCGTCGCGAGGTGGTCACCCGCCGCAGCCGCTATCGGCTCGCAGAGGCACGCCGCAAGGCGCACATCAGCGAGGGCCTGGCGATTGCGCTGGCCAACATCGACGAGATGATCGAGCTGATCAAGCAAAGTGCCAACGGTGCCGCTGCCAAGATTGCCTTGATGGCCAAAGGCTGGAACCCCGGCCTGGTCACGGCGATGCTGGATCGCGTTGATCTCTCTGCCACGCGCCCAGTCGAACTCGAAGCAGGCTTTGGCTTGATCGAGGGCGTCACCAGTGATGGTGGGTCGACGGGCAAGCCCGTCTACCGGCTCAGCGAGGCGCAGGCCACGGCCATCCTCGAAATGCGCCTGCAAAAGCTCACTGGGTTGGAGCAGGAGTCCATTCACGAGGAGTTCAAGGGCTACATCGCCAAGATCATCGACCTGCTCGACATCCTCGGCAGCGAGGCGCGTCTGCTCAGCGTGGTGAAGGGCGAGCTGACCGAAATCCGCGACAACTTCGGCGACAACCGCCGCACCGAGATCACCGGTGCCGCCCTCAACATGGCGCACGAAGATCTGGTGCAGCCGCAGGACATGATCGTCACCATGAGCCATGCCGGTTACGTGAAGGCCGTGGTCTTGAGCGAGTACCAGGCCCAGCGCCGTGGTGGCCGCGGCAAGATGGCGGCGACGACCAAGGAAGAGGACTTTCTCGAAAAGCTCTGGGTCACGCACACGCACGACACGCTGCTGTGCTTCAGCTCACACGGCAAGGCTTACAAGCTGCGCGTGTTCGAGTTGCCCACCGGTTCGCGCGGCGGCCGTGGACGCCCCTTCAACAACCTGTTGCCGCTGGAAGACGGCGAGAAGATCAACGCGGTGCTGCCGATCTCCGGCTTCAGCGCCGAGCAGGATGAGGCCAGCGAATCCGGCCCCTTCATCTTCATGGTCACCCGCCGCGGCACGGTGAAAAAGACTGTGCTGGCGAGCTTCGCCAACATCCGCGCCAATGGCCTGATCGCGGTCGACCTGCGTGCCGACGACGAGCTGATTGCGGTCGCACTCACCACCGGTGGCGACGACATCCTGCTGTTCAGCGATGCCGGTCGCGTCATCCGCTTCAAGGAGCACCTCGTGCGGCCGATGGGTCGTGGTGCGACCGGCGTGCGCGGCATGCGCCTTGTGCGTGTGGCCGAAGGTGCTGAAGATGAAGGTGCGGATGCGAGCGAGGAGGGCGCAGAGGAATCGACCGCTTTGCTGCCCGCCGCCGCCCGCATCATCAGCATGATCGTGGTGCAGCCGGGTCTCGACATCCTCAGCATCACCGAGCAGGGCTTCGGCAAGCGCACGCCCATCGAGCAGTTCCCGCTGCGCGGCCGCGGCGGCATGGGCGTGATCGCGCAAGCCGTCACCGACAAGACCGGCGACCTGGTGGCGGCGATTGCGGTGGACGACCGCCACGAGCTGATGCTCATCACCGAAGGCGGCAATCTCATCCGCACCCGTTCGCACGAGGTGCGCATTGCCGGCCGCAACACGCAAGGCGTGCGAATCATGAAGCCGGAAGCGGGCGACCGGATTGTTGGCGTCGACCGCTTCGAGCCGGAGGTGGAGGTCGCGGAAAATCCTGACAAGCCCGCTTGAGAAGCCTGCCGGTGGCGATCCTTCGCCCTGAATGCCGATGACCGCTTGAAGCCGCAGCTGGAAAGTCGGGTCGAATCTGGCTATTTTTCAAGCGCGCCAACCCGGCGTGTTTGGGGAAATAAAAATGTCAGTCAAAACTTTTGTCGTCATTGCGGCGACCGCGTTCACCCTGCTTACTTCGAATGCTTTTGCACAGGACGCACCGGCTAAAAAAGCGCCGACCGAGAAACAGCTGGCGCAACGCGCCAAGATGAAAAGCTGCAACGCCGAAGCCAAGACGCAGTCGCTGAAAGGCGACGACCGCAAGGCGTTCATGAAAACCTGCCTCTCCGGCGGCACGCCGGATGCAGCAGGTTCTACGGAACCCATGCCGGCGCCGACCAGCGACCAGAAAGCAAAGATGAAAGCCTGCAACGCCGAGGCGAAGGAAAAAACGCTGAAGGGCGATGATCGCAAGGCCTTCATGAAGACTTGCCTCACCGCTGGCTAAGACTTAAGGGCATTTTCATCGGCCCGGTGGCCTTTCCCACCGGGCTTTTTTTATGGGCTGGATCTCTCCGCATGCCGCAGGCTTATTTTTTTGGCACGAACTGGCTATACTTCGCGCCCTTTTGGGTCGGGGAAGCCATTTGCGTGGCGCGCCGTCCCCGTCTTCGTGTCAGTAGGAATAGCAAACATGGTCAAGATTCGTCTCGCCCGCGCTGGTCAGAAAAAGCGCCCGTATTTCCACGTCGTTGCGACCGATAGCCGCAGCTCGCGCGATGGCAAGTTCATCGAGCGCCTGGGCTACTTCAATCCCAGCGCCCGTGGTCAGGAAGTGAAGTGCAACATCGACACCGCCAAGGTCGAGGCCTGGGTCAAGACCGGTGCTCAGGTTTCCGAGCGCGTGGCCTTCCTGGTCAAGAGCCTGCCGGCCAAGACTGCGGAAACCGCAGCAGCCTAAAGGGGCATCTCATGGTTGATGCAGCCCGCGACCAGTCGCAAGACAAGCTGGTCACACTGGGCCGCATCGCCGGGGTTTACGGCATCAAGGGCTGGGTGAAGATCGTTTCTTCCACCCGGCCCATCGATGCCATCCTGGATTACGACGAGTGGTTCATCGGTTTTCCGGGTGCTGCAAAAGTGGCCACCGCGTTCGAGGGTAAAACCCACGGTGCGGGCTTGGTGGCTCAGATTCACAACGCCAAGGGCAGCCTGGTCGCCGATCGCGACGAAGCCGCGCGGATGGTGGGTGCGGAGATCGCCGTCAAGCGATCTGCGATGCCGCCGCCCGAAGGCGACGCCATTTACTGGTTCGATCTGGTCGGCATGGCCGTGCAGTCGAACGAGGGTGCAGCATTGGGTGAGGTGATTGCCCTCACCAATAACGGCGCGCAGGACGTGTTGATCGTGCGCGACACGAGTGGTGCATTGGATGAAGACGGCAAGCCCTTGCAGCGGCTGATTCCCTTCGTCAGAGGCCCGATCATCGAATCGGTGAGCCTTGAGACGAAGCAGATCGTCGCGCACTGGCAGCCGGACTGGTAGAGAAGCGATGCGAGTCGAAGTGTTGACGCTGTTCCCCGAACTGGTGGAGCAGGTGACCAAGGTCGGCATTCCGCGCATCGCAAGCGAGCAGGGCAGTTTGCAGGTCGTGGCGCGGCAGCTGCGCGATTTCAGCGGCAACAAGCTGAGACGTGTGGACGAGCGACCCTTCGGCGGCGGCCCCGGCATGGTGATGCAGCCTGAGCCTCTGGCTCTGGCGGTAGCGGCGGCAAAGGCAGCATGTGGTGCAGATGCGCCGGTGCTGATGATGTCCCCGCAGGGCGAGCGCTTCGACCAGAAATGGGCGCAGCGCCTCGCAGACACACCGAGCTGGATCGTGATTTGCGGTCGCTATGAAGGTGCCGATGAGCGCTTAATAGAGACAGAGGTAGATGCAGAGTTGTCACTGGGCGATTTCGTGCTCAGCGGTGGCGAGTTGGCCGTGATGGCCATGATCGACGCCGCCACACGATTGCTGCCTGGGGTGTTGGGTGATGCGGACTCGGCGATGGAGGATTCCTTCAGCGTCGGTCGTCTGGATCATCCGCACTACACGCGACCGGTCAACTGGCGTGGGAAGTCGGTGCCGGACGTGTTGTTGTCAGGAGATCACAAGGCGATCAGCGAGTGGAGGCTTGCGAACGCACTGGGTCAAACCTGGTTGAAACGCCCGGATTTGTTGGCCGGGTTGGAGTTGAAGGCGGCACACCATATGTTGCTGCGGGAGTATTTGAACGAATACGCCTCGCAGTGGCCTGATAAATAGCGCAGCATTTTTTGAGAGTGAAAACATGAACCTGATCCAGCAGCTCGACGCGGAAGCCATTGCCGCCGTCACCAAGAAAATCCCCGAGTTCGGCCCCGGCGACACCGTCGAAGTCAAAGTCAAAGTGAAGGAAGGCGACCGCGAGCGCCTTCAGGCCTACGAAGGTGTGGTGATTGCCGTGCGCAATCGCGGCATCAATTCGGCCTTCACCGTGCGCAAGATCGGCGCGAACGAAATCGGCGTGGAGCGCGTGTTCCAGACCTACTCGCCGCAGGTGGCCGAAATCACCGTCAAGCGCCGTGGCGATGTGCGCCGCGCCAAGCTCTACTATCTCCGTGATCTGACCGGCAAGGCCGCGCGCATCAAAGAGAAGCTGGCACCTCGCGCTGCGCCCAAGGCCTAAGTGTCTTGAGTTGGTCGGGCCTTAAGCGCCTGACCTTGCAGTAGCAAAAAAGCGAGCGCCGGATTCAATCCGGCGCTCGCTTTTGCTTTTCTGGCGTATGCCGCCAGCACTTGAACCTTGAGCCTGCACCCCCAAAAAGCGTGCAGGCACCAACCCTTCAAAAAGAACCACCATGACCGCCACCGTCGAAACCAAAGAGTTCCAAGCCGAGACCAAGCAGGTACTCAAGCTCGTCATCCACTCGCTTTACTCGCACAAGGAAATCTTCCTGCGCGAGCTGATCTCCAACGCCAGTGATGCCTGCGAGAAGCTTCGCTTCGAGGCACTGAAGGATTCGACGCTGCTGGGTGGCGATACCGTCGGCATCACGCTGATCCCCGATGCCGCTGCCGGCACCTTGACCATCAAGGACAACGGCATCGGCATGAGCCGCGACGAAGTGGTCGAAAATCTCGGTACCATCGCGCGCAGCGGCACCAAGAAGTTTCTCGAAGCGCTCTCGATCAACAGCGGCGATGGCGCCAAGGACTCGCAGCTGATCGGCCAGTTCGGTGTCGGCTTCTACTCGGCTTTCATCGTGGCCGACAAGGTCACCGTGCTGACCAAGCGCAGCGACAGCGAAGGCGTGCGCTGGGACTCGGACGGCGAGGGCAGCTACGAGATCGGCCCGCATCACAAGAGCGATCGCGGCACCGAGGTGATTCTGCACCTCAGAGCTGACGACAAGGAGTATCTCGACGCCGATACGCTCACCGGCTTGGTTCACAAGTACTCGGATCACCTCGCGCTGCCGATCAGCCTCACCAACGACGACAAGACCGAAGTCATCAATCAGGCCAAGGCGTTCTGGACCCGCCCGAAAAGCGAGCTCAAGGACGAGGACTATCAGGCCTTCTACAAGCACATCAGCCACGATTGGGACGACGCACTCGCCTGGGCACACCACAAGGTCGAAGGCACGCTCGAATACACCTCGCTGGTCTACATTCCCAAGCGCGCGCCGTTCGACATGTTCAATCGTGACGAGCAGAACGGCGTACAGCTGTATGTGAAGCGCGTGTTCATCATGGACAAGGCCGCCGAACTGCTGCCGCCTTACCTGCGCTTCGTGCGCGGCCTGGTCGATAGCGCCGACCTGCCGCTCAACGTCAGTCGCGAGCTGCTGCAGGGCAGTCGCACCACCGACAAGATCAAGACCGCACTGACCAAGCGTATACTGGACTTGCTTGACGACGTCGCCAGCAACAAGCCCGAGCAGTACGCCGAGTTCTGGAAGACCTTCGGCACCGTGCTGAAGGAAGGCATGATCGACGACGCGGGCAACAAGGAGCGCATCGCCAAGCTGCTGCGCTTCACCAGCACGCATGCGCTCGAAGGTCAGACGGTGACGCTCGCCGACTACATCAGCCGCATGAAGCCCGAGCAGAAGGGCATCTATTACGTGACCGGCGATACCGTCGCCGCCGCCAAGAACAGTCCGCAGCTCGAAGGCTTTCTGGCGCAGGGTTTCGAGGTGCTGCTGCTCACCGACCGCATCGACGAGTGGCTGACCAGCCATCTGCACGAGTTCGAAGGCAAGAAACTGGAGAGCGTCGCGCGCGCGGCGAAGGACATCGCGCCTGCCATCGAAACGCCAGAGAAAGCCGCGAACGAAAGCGCCTTCAAGGAAACCCTGGAGCGCCTCAAGACCGCACTTGCCGGCAAGATCAGCGAAGCCAAAATCTCGGTTCGGCTCACCGAATCACCGGCATGCCTAGTCGCTGGCGAATACGGCATGAGCCTGCGCATGGAGCGGATGATGAAGGCTGCGGGCCAGTCCTCGCCGTTCGGTGGTGGCCAGCCGGTGTTCGAGATCAACGCCGAGCATCCGCTCGTGCAGCGATTGAAGGACCTCACGGATGAGGCCGCCTTCACCGATCTCGCTGGCCTGCTGCACGACCAGGCGGTGCTGGCCGAAGGCGGTCAGCTCGACGACCCGGCGAGCTTCGTGAAGCGTCTCAACAAGCTCATCCTCGATGGTCTGAGCGAGCAGCCGCGCATCCAGCTCAGCTGAGCTTCGGCGCAGCGGCGTGCGGCTGTGCAACCGCCGTGCGCAGCTGCGTGATGTTTTCGCGCAGCACGTCGGCGACGAACTCATCCGTGCGTGGGTCGTTGAGCAGATCGCTCACGACCCTTAGTGCCGCCTCCACCGTGGCGGCGATGAGATCGTCGAAAAACGGCAGGCGCTTGAAGCGGCGCATCTCGGGATCGGCGGCGATTTTTTCGAGCGCCATCGCGCGCAGCTCGTCCCGGTTTTCATCGAGCGCCCGTGCGACGTTCCTGGTGTAGTGGCCCTGCTGCAGCACCTGCACCACTTCATCGAGCACAGCCAGCGTCACCGGTCGGCTGATGGCGGCTACCACCTGTTCACTGACGCGGTTGACCAGTGTGAAGGTGAAGCCGCGACCCATCGCGCGATCCGTCGCCATGCCGAAGCGGGCGAGCAAAATGAGGATGCGTACCACGCGAAAAAGGCGGAAGCCGCGGATCGCCGGATGGGCGACGGGAATCATGCCCAGCACCTCATACCAGTTGCGCCAGACGAAGCCCCGCGTAAAGCCAGCGCCCCGCCAGCGCCACAGAAATTCCATCGCGAACAGGGCGCAGATCACATAGTCCGCGTGGAATACCCACTGGCGCTGTGCTTCGGTGACATCGCCCCAGGTTTCCCAACACAACAGACCGATCGAGACGAGAGCGAGCACGAGCATCAGCCAGTCGAGCGGGCGGATGGTGGGCTTGGTGGTTGGTGGGGCAGACATGCGCGAAGAATGCCAGCAACTGCGGCACACTGGCAGCATGGCTCGTCTGAACACGCTGACCGCACCGCTGCAAAACCTGCTGCGCGACTGGATCGTCGGCGTCTTGCAGCGCGATAGCGGTGTGCCCATCGAATACGATTTGCCGGTGGGCGATCGGGGTTTGTTCGGACCGCAATCGGTGACCTGGCGCATCCATGCCGACTTCCCCGGCATGATGGCGGGTGGGGTCGCCGCACTCATGCTGCAAACCCTGCATCCGCTGGCGCTGGCCGGGGTATGGGACCACTCGACGTTTCGCACGGACATTCTCGGCCGCTTGCGGCGCACGACGGCCTTTGTGGCGGGCACCACTTTTGCACCCACGGCCGAAGCCGAGCGGCTGATTGCGATGGTGCGCGGCATCCATCGCAAAGTGCGCGGCACCGCACCCGGTGGGCAACGCTATTCCGCCATGAATGGCGATCTGCTGACCTGGGTGCACTGCACCGAGATGAGCAGTTTTCTGGCGGGCTACCAGTTCTATCGCGGCATCGAATTGCCGCAGTCTGTTCAGGACCGGTACCTGGCCGAGACGGCACTCGTGGCGCGTGCGCTCGGGGCCAAAAAAGTGCCTGCGTCCCAAGCAGAGATGCTCGGTTACTTTGAATCCGTGCAGGCCGAGCTGGAGCTCAGTGAACGCTCGCAGGCGGTGCTGCAAGTGCTTGCGGCCATTCGCTTGCCGATTCCGTTTTCACAACCGGCGCGCGGACTGTTTTTGGGCGCAGGTGCGGCTTTGCTGCCGCCGTGGGCGCGTCAAAAACTGCGGTTCTCGCGGATTGAGCAGGCACGCCACAAAACCGCCGCGCTGACATTGAAGCAGCTTGCGCCGCTGCTGCGCGCCGCATTGCGCGACGGCGTGGCGGCCAAAGCCTGTCGCCGGGTTGGCATCGACTACGCCGAACTGAGCCACAAGCCCTTTTGATTCGCGCGCTCAGGTTCAGCCAAAGTTAAGAGCCTCTATTCAGGATGCAGCCATCAAAAGGCACCGATTCGCCATTGATAAAACGCACGCGGCAAACAGCGTAGCGGACTCATCCACCAAAGAGGAAACTCGATCATGAAGAAAAAATTATTGGCCGCTGCCATCCTGGCAGGCGCCGCGCACACTGCCATCGCGGCCAATGGACAGCCCTATTACGGCCTGCAAGGCACGTATATCGATGGCGACAATCTGCGTAACAACAAGGAAGGCTACGGCGCGACCCTGCTGCTCGGCCTGCCTGTGAATCAATACCTGGCCAGCGAACTGAATGTGTTCGGCCTGCGCATGGACAACAGCACCCAGAGTTTCGACAAACAGTGGGGCGCCGGGCTCGATCTGGCGATCTATCCGCTCACGCGCAGCGGCCGCTTCGCCCCGTTTTTGCTGGTGGGCAGCGGTGCACAGTACGAAGACCGCAATGGTCCCGAGCGGGGCTACACCTTCATCAATGCAGGTGGCGGCTTCCTGGCCGATTTGACCGCGGATGGTCTGGTGTCCCTGCGTGTCGATGCCAAACGTTACCGTGTGCATGACAACGAGTTGATTCCCGGTCGTGACCAGCTGTGGGACACGCGCATCAGCGCCGGCCTGCAAGTGGCCTTTGGCCCCGATCCGGTCATCGCACCGCCGCCGGCACCTTACGTGCCGCCTGCGCCTCCGGCCGATAGCGACGGCGATGGCGTGATCGACAGTATCGACCAGTGCCCTGGCACCTTGCCGGGTCTCCGCGTCGACAGCGTCGGCTGCCCGCTGCCGCTGCCGCCTCCGCCCATGCCGCCGAAAGACAGCGACCAAGACGGCGTTCTGGACTCCAGCGACGCATGCCCCGGCACACCATTGGGTCTGAAAGTGGATGAGCGCGGTTGCGCCATCAAGGCTGCCAAGATCGTGCTGCACGACATCAACTTCGAGTTCAACTCTTCGACATTGACCTCGGGTGCAAAGCTCTCGCTCGACAAGGTTGCCGATGGTCTGCGCGGTCAGCCGACCATGAGTCTGCTCATCGAAGGCCACACCGATTCGGTGGGTGCGGATGCTTATAACCTCAAGCTCTCGAAGCAGCGCGCCAACTCCGCACGGGCCTATCTGATTGAAAGCGGCATCGAAAGCAGCCGTATCGAAGCCACCGGCCTCGGCGAAACTCAACCGATCGCCAGCAACAAGACCAAGGACGGCCGCGCTGAAAACCGCCGCGTCGAGTTCAAGGTCACCAGGCAGTAAGCCGCAATAAAAAGCCGCCCCGCGTTCTGCGCGGGGCGGCTTTTTCATGGGTGAAAAGCGGGGCCAGGGGATGGGTTACGGGGTATGGGGGCGAGACAAGCTCTGCTTATCCCGTACCCATCGCCTTTCCCCGCTTCTAAGTCACCACATCCGGCCCCTTGCGACCGGTCAGCTCCGTCAATCGCAACAGCTTTTCTGCAATCGCCACCAAGGGGTTCAGTGCATCGCGCGTGGTCATGGCCAGCAACGCGGGCGCCTGCTCGTACCGCTCGAAATAAACGCGCACCGTCGCTCCCTTGGTGCCGGTGCCGGAGAGCCGCACGATGAGCCGTGCCGCATCGCCGAACACCACGCGAAGCCCCTGCGCCGTGGCACGGCTGCCGTCGATGGGATCGTCGTAGGCAAACTCGTCGGCGCTGCTGACGGTCCACTGGCCGAGCGTCTGGCCGGGCAGGGTGGCGAACTGTGCTTTCAAACCTTCCATCACGGCCTGCGCCTTTTCGGTGGGCAGTTCGTCGTAATCGTGGCGCTGATAGTAGTGGCGGCCATGCTGCGCCCAATGTGCGGTGGCGAGTTCGAGCATGGTCTTGCCGGTCACGGCCAGCACGTTGAGCCAGGCGAGCACGGCCCACAGACCATCCTTCTCGCGCACATGCGTCGAGCCGGTGCCGAAGCTCTCTTCGCCGCAGATCGTGATGCGGTCGGCATCGAGCAGATTGCAGAAGAACTTCCAGCCCGTGGGGGTCTCGAAGCAGGGCACTTTCAGGTGTGTCGCCACCACATCCGCTGCGCGGCAGGTGGGCATGGAGCGCGCGATGCCCGCAATGCCGCCTTTGTAACCGGGCAGCTTGTGCAAGTGCGCGGCGAGCATCGCCAGAGAGTCGCCAGGAGAAATGAAAACGCCCGCGCCTAAGATCATATTGCGGTCGCCGTCGCCATCACTGGCCGCCAGCAGCTCCGGCGACTGCGCACTGTTGGACAGATCGACGAGATGCTTGGCGTAGATCAGGTTCGGGTCAGGGTGCCCGCCGCCGAAATCTTCCAGCGGCGTGGCATTGAGCACACTGTCGGCAGGGGCGTTCAGAAGGTCGACGAAGATGCGCTGCGCGTATGGCCCGGTGACCGCATGCATGGCATCGAAACAGACGCGCCCGCCACGCTTGAGCCAGTCTTTCATGCGGTCGAAGTCGAACAGTTTCTGCATGAGCGCGGCGTAGTCGGCGACGCCATCAATCACTTCGACTTCGCAATCGTCCAGGCGTGAAAGGCCGCGGCGGTCGAGGTCTATCTTGGCGCCGTCGCTGAGACGGTAGGCGGCGATTTCCTTGGTGCGCGCAAAGATGCGATCGGTGGTGGTTTCACCGGCTTGACCGCCATTGGCGATGTTGAACTTCACGCCGAAGTCGCCGTCCGGACCGGCCGGGTTGTGGCTGGCGCTGAACACGAAACCGCCGGCAGCACCGTTGAGACGGATGAGATGCGAAACCGCTGGCGTCGAGACGATGCCGCCCTGGCCGACGATGACCTTGGTCACGCCGTTGGCGGCGGCCATGGCGATGGCAGTCTGGATGGCCGCACGATTGTGAAAGCGGCCGTCGCCGCCGATGACCAATGTTTTGCCGCGCAACTCGGGTACGCAATCGAACACCGCCTGCAACAGGTTTTCGAGATAGTGCGGTTGCTGGAACACTGCCACCTTCTTGCGCAAGCCTGCCGTGCCGAACTTTTGATCGGGATAGGGTTTTGTCGTGATTTCGCGTGTCGGCATGGGTGCGGGGCTTGCAGAGATGGGTGGTTAGTCGCATATCTTAGGCACTCATGAAAATACCCACGCTCCCGCGTTTGCCGCCACCTGCCACGACGACGCGGCGACTTGCGCACCTCATCGATCTCTACGAGCGCAACTTCGCGCTGCTGGAGCAGCTCAACCCTGAACTTGAACTGCCGTTCGACCACGCGGTATCGAAATCGGAAACGGATCTGCCGCTGCATCTGCTGGTCGTGGAGCGTTCGCCCTATACCGTCGAGTTCAGGCTGACCTACGAGTTCCGCGAGCCTGAAGGCATTCGGCTGTCACCGGATTTCTGGATCAAGGTCTATCGCGATGCGCGCGTGGCCGAGACGCTGCGCTACACCGGCCGGCCGCCCTGGCTCTCGCAGGATGGCAACAAGGCAGAGGCGCATGCCTATCTGCACGACCAGTGGAGCCGCAACGTGATGCTGTCGAAATGGCTGCAATACCTGCTGCACCACGGGCACGGTTTTGCGCACGTCGCGCGGCCCCGCAAAGCGCTGGCGCCATAGCGCGAATACCTAGAGCATCACTTTAGGTAGTTGTTGTAAGCGCATGAAAAACATCAATTAAGCCATTCTGCACACAATTTCTGTGGATAACTTCGTTGATAAGCATCTTGGCGCAGGCCGAAAGCCGCATGGTTGCGATGGTTCTGAACCAAAGATGATTTTGTAAGCAAGTGAAATAAATGATCGAAAACAATGGCATGCACAATTGTTGCTGGATTCTGACGGGAAAATGACGTCATAGAAGGGTTTCAGCGTCGCCTGCCTCTTCCTTGTGCATAAGACCTGCGGTGTCATGTTGCGACGCACAAGGTTGGGGCTTGAATCCTCAGGAGCGGTGATGGCGAATGTGTTGTGTTGTTCCGGTCTTGATCCCACCGGCGGGGCAGGCATCCAGGCGGATATCGAGGCGGTGGCCGCACAAGGCGCGCACGCGCTGGCGGTGGTCACGGCTTTGACCGTGCAGGACACCCGCAACGTCACGCGCAGCGTTGCCGTGGAGCCCGCACTGCTGCAGCAGCAACTGTCCGTGCTGCTGGCGGATTGCGCCGTCGATGCGATCAAGATCGGCTTGTTGGGCGATGCCGCGCAGTTGCCGGTGCTGGCCGATGTGCTCGCCCGCTGCAACAGGCCGGTGGTTATCGACCCCATCCTGCGCGCGGGCGGTGGGCGCGAACTGGTCGGCCAGGGTTTTGCGCAAGCGTTCGGCGAAGCCTTGTTCCCGTATTGCACGGTACTCACGCCCAACGCCGCCGAGGCAAGGCGCTGGACGGGATGCGAAATGCTGGATGCCGCTGGCGAACGCCTGTTGGCAATGGGCGCGCAGCATGTACTCATCACCGGCGGGGACGAACCCGATACCGTCGTGCACAACCGCTGGTATAGCCGGAGCGGGCTGCGGGTGTTCAAGCACGCGCGCATCGCGGGGCATTTTCACGGCGCCGGCTGCACGCTGGCGGCGGCTATCGCGGCGCGTCTGGCCTTGGGCGAGTCGGTCGAGCTGGCGCTGGAAACGGCACAAGCCTATGTCGCGCAAACCCTGCGCACCGCGACCGCAGTCGGCCAAGGTCGCTGGGTGCCGCGTCGCATTGCTGCGGGTGCTGCTTGATGCGTCTGCCGCGCCGTGGGCTCTACGCCATCACGTCGGCAGCGATTTGCCGAGACGCGCTCACCTTGTTGCGCGCCGTGGAGCAAGCCATTGAAGGCGGCGCCGTCATCGTCCAGTACCGCGACAAGCTCAACGAAGCCGCGACACGGCATCGCCATGCTCTGCAACTGCAAGACTTGTGTCGACAAGCGGGCGTTCCGCTCATCCTCAACGACGGACCGGCGGCGGACGTGGCGACTTTGCAGCTCGACGGCATGCACCTGGGCGAGGACGACGGCGCGCTCGTTGAAGCGCGACGGCTGTGCCCGGATGCGCTGATCGGCGCCACCTGCGGGCAGTCGCTGGAAAAAGCCCTGCAAGCACAAGCCGCAGGCGCAAGTTATGTCGCTTTCGGCGCTTTCTATCCATCGGCCACCAAGCCGTTGGCAGCGCGGGCGCCGCTGGAATTGCTGGGTGCGGCGCGCGCGCAGCTGTACGTGCCGCTGTGCGCCATCGGCGGCATCACGCCGCACAATGCCGCGCCGTTGATCGCAGCGGGCGCGCACTTCATCGCGGCGGTGGAAGGTGTGTTCGGCAGTGCAGATGTCAAGGCGGCCGCAAGTGCTTACGCACAGTTGTTCGGTGCCTGAGCCAGCGCGGGTATCGCCTACACTGCGCACCCCGCCGCTGTGCCCTCCGACCTGCCGTAATGACCTTGCACGACTCCCGTTCCCAAGCGCTGTTCCAGCGCGCCCAGCAGACCATCCCCGGTGGCGTGAACTCGCCGGTGCGCGCCTTCAAATCCGTCGGTGGTACGCCGCGCTTCATCAAGGCCGCGAGCGGTGCCTGGATCACCGACGCCGACGGCAATCGCTACGTCGACTACATCGGCTCCTGGGGGCCGATGATCCTGGGTCACCAGCATCCGGCGGTGATCGAGGCGGTGCGCACGCAGTCCGAAATCGGCTTTTCGTACGGCGCGCCGACCGAAGCCGAGATCGAGATGGCCGAGCTGCTCTGCGCGCGAGTGCCGCATCTCGACATGGTGCGGCTCTGCTCCAGCGGCACCGAGGCCACCATGAGCGCGCTGCGGCTGGCGCGTGGCTTCACGGGCAAGCAGCACATCCTCAAGTTCGAGGGCTGCTATCACGGCCACGGCGATTCGCTGCTGGTGAAAGCAGGGTCGGGCGCGCTGACACTCGGCGTGCCGACTTCGCCCGGCGTGCCTGCCGCACTCGCAGCACTCACGCTCACCGCCACTTACAACGACCTCGCTTCCACCGAGGCGCTGCTGAAAGCGCACGCGGGCGACGTGGCCTGCATCATCGTCGAGCCGGTCGCCGGCAACATGAACTGCGTGCCCCCCGCGCCAGGTTTTCTCGAAGGTTTGCGGGTGCTCTGTGATGCCCACGGCGCACTGCTGATCTTCGATGAAGTGATGACGGGCTTTCGCGTGCATCCGCGTTCGGCGACCGGCCTTTATGGCATCCAGCCCGACCTCATCACGCTCGGCAAGATCATCGGCGGCGGCTTGCCGGTGGGCGCATTCGGCGGTCGGCGCGAGATCATGCACAAGCTCGCACCACTGGGGCCGGTCTATCAGGCGGGCACCTTGTCCGGCAATCCGCTGGCGATGGCTGCGGGCTTGGCGCTGCTCAAGGCGCTCGATGATGAGGCGATCTACACGCGGCTCGCGGCCAGCACCACGCAACTGTTGCAGGGCTTGCAGCAGGCGGCCGATGCCGCAGGCGTGCCGTTCACCACGACGCAGGTCGGCAGCATGTTCGGCCTGTATTTCAGCGCGGGCCCCATCGCCGGCTTTGCCGATGTGGGGCGCTGCGACCTGAAGGCGTTCAATCTGTTCTTCCACGCCATGCTGGATCGCGGCGTGTATCTCGCGCCATCGGCCTACGAGGCGGGCTTTCTCTCTGCTGCGCACGGCGAAGCCGAGATTGCGCACACGGTGAGAGCAGCGCGTGAAGCGTTTCAACTCGTGGCGAAGGGGTAGCGCATGTCTGAATCTGCGCTTGCAAAGTTTCGCGCCAAGCTCAACAAGAGCGTCGGCGGCGACAGCTGGCTGACCCGTGACATGGGCAGCCTGTTCGCGGCCGAGCAACTCAAGCCCGACGCGCTGGAAGAACTCGAAACCCGCCTGCTGATGGCCGATGCCGGTGTGGAGGCGACGCAGTGGCTGATCGAGCGGCTCGATGTGCAGGTGCGGCTCGGCAAGGTCAAGAACGAGGCGCAGCTCAAGGCACTGCTGAAAGCCGCGCTGTTGGAGCTGCTGCAGCCCATCGCCAAGCCCTTGGTGATCCCCAGCTTCATCAAGCCCTACATCCTGTTCGTTGCTGGCGTGAATGGTGTGGGCAAGACCACCACCATCGGCAAGCTCGCCGCACGCTACAAGCGCGAGGGCAAGAAGGTGGTGCTGGCGGCGGGCGATACCTTCCGTGCGGCTGCCGTCGACCAGCTCACGCATTGGGGCGAGCGCGCGGGCGTGCCGGTGCTGTCGCAAGGCGCAGGGGCCGATTCGGCCAGCGTGATTTTCGATGCCGTGCAATCGGCCAAGGCACGCGATTTCGATCTTGTCATCGCTGACACTGCCGGCCGCCTGCATACCCAGACGCACCTGATGGACGAGCTGCGCAAGGTGAAGCGCGTGCTGCAGAAACACGACGCCTATGCGCCGCACGAAGTGTTGATGGTGGTCGATGGCACCACCGGCCAGAATGCGCTCAACCAGGCCGTGCAATTCCATGAAGCCATCGGCCTCACCGGCCTGGTCATCACCAAGTTGGATGGCACTGCGAAAGGTGGCATATTGCTGGCGATTGCCCGTCGCCTGTCTCTGCCCGTGCGTTTCGTCGGGCTGGGGGAGGGGATGGACGATCTTGAGCCCTTCGATGCCGAGGCCTATGTCGAAGCGCTGATCGGGGCCTAAAACAGCAGCACGAGAACAAACCGGATTTATGGCGGACATCATCCACTTTCACCGTGTCAGCCACCGTTACGAAGGCGTGGGCGATGTGCTCTCCGATGTGACCTTCACGCTCGCCAAGGGCGAGATGGCGTTTCTCACCGGTACGTCCGGTGCCGGCAAATCGACCCTGCTGAAACTGATCGCGCTTCTTGAGCGGCCCACGCGCGGCCAGGTGATGGTCAACGGCCAGAACATCGCGAGCGTGAAGTCGCGGCAGATTCCCGCTTTTCGCCAGCAGATCGGTGTGGTGTTCCAGAACTTCAATCTGCTCTACGACCGCCCGGTGTTCGCCAACGTCGCGCTGCCGCTGGTGATCCGCGGCATCGGCCACGACGACATCGGCCGCCGCGTGCGCGCGGCGCTCGATGCCGTCGGCCTGCTGGGCAAGGAGAAGGTGATGCCCATCACGCTCTCGGGCGGCGAGCAGCAGCGGGTCGGCATCGCCCGCGCCATCGTCGCCAAGCCGCAGCTGCTGCTGGCCGATGAGCCTACGGGCAATCTCGACCCCAACATGGCGAAGGAAGTGATGGAGCTGTTCCGCCGCTTCAACGAAGTGGGCGTTTCGGTGCTGGTGGCGACGCACGCGGTGAGCCTCATCAAGAAACTGCCCTATCGCGTCATTCATCTCGACAAGGGCCAGCTCAGCACGCGCCAGTCGCCAGAAATGATGGAGAAAACCGTTGATTTCGGCTAAAGCCAACGCAGAGCTGCGCCCAAACTTTCTCTCCCGCTTCGCACAGGGCCATGCCAGGGAAGTGGTCTTCACCCTGAGCCGTTTCTATCGCAATCTTTCCGGGGCGCTGCTGACCTGTTTCGTCATCGGCATCACGCTGGCGCTGCCCGCCAGCCTGCACACGATGGTGCGCAACATCAACGCCGTCAGCTATTCGTGGGAAACCACGCTGCAAGCCTCGCTGTTCCTCAAGGACAGCACCACGCCCGCGCAGGCACAGGCCCTCATCGCAAAGCTGAAGACCCGGCCCGGCGTGGCGGATGCCATCTACATTTCGCGCGATCAATCCCTGGCCGAGTTCAAGGCGCTGTCCGGGTTCGGGGCCGCACTCGATTTGCTGGAAAGCAATCCGCTGCCGGCAGTCATCACCATCACGCCGGTCAAGGGCGTGCAACGGCCGGTGATCGATGCGCTGGTGGTCGAGTTGGGTGAGTTGCCCGAGGTCGAAGTCGCCAAGCTGGACCGTCAGTGGCTGGATCGCCTCTTCGCAGTGCTGTCGCTGATTCAGCGCCTGGTGCTGCTGATTGCCGGCGTGCTCGGCCTTGCCGTGATCGTGATCGTCGGCAACACCATTCGGCTCGACATCGAAGCCAAGCGTGCCGAGATCGTAGTGATGAAACTGATCGGCGCGACCAATGGTTTTATTCGTCGCCCCTTTCTTTACACGGGCCTCTGGTATGGCCTGGTGGGCGGCGCCATTGCCTATGGCCTGGTGTTCGCGGCGGTGTTTGCGCTCTCGCAGCCGGCCAGCGACCTGGCGGCACTTTATGCCTCTGATTACCGTCTCAAGGGCTTGCCGCTGGATGCCACGTTGGTCATGTTCGCTGCCGGCATCGTATTGGGCTGGATTGGTGCCTGGTGGACCGTATCGCGGCATTTGCGAGAGATCGAGCCGCAATAAGCAGGCATCGACGGTTAATCCGTCGTCAACCCTTGCGCCTCAGTCTGATAGCGCGACTGCATCGGCCTTATCGAAACTGGTTATTTCCTAATTCAGATGCAAAGGCGCAACTTACTTCCCAATTAGCAGTCTCAATTCGCGAGTGCTAATCTTTATTGCCGCATTGGGAGATTGACCGATGACCACCGCTATCGCTTTACGCGCCAACGCTTATCCCGCCCTGCTGACCGGCAGCGTGGACTCTTACATCCAACACGTCAGCCGCATTCCGGTATTGGACGTCGCGGAGGAGCAGCAGCTCGCCCGTCAGCTCAAAGACAAGAATGACCTGACGTCAGCGCAAAAGCTGATCGTCTCCAACCTGCGCTTTGTCGTGCACATCGCCCGCGGCTACCAAGGCTATGGTCTCGGCATGGCCGACCTGATTCAGGAAGGCAACATCGGTCTCATGAAGGCTGTGAAGCGCTTCGATGCCGACAAGGGCGTGCGCCTCATCAGCTTTGCCGTGCACTGGATCAAGGCTGAGATCCACGAGTACATCCTCAAGAACTGGCGCATCGTCAAGATCGCCACCACCAAGGCGCAGCGCAAGCTG
>JAUSQI010000171.1 GCA_030652575.1 Stagnimonas sp.
CTGGAACCTAAATCCAGTGCGTCTACCAATTCCGCCACATTCGCGGGGCGCGGAGTATAGCAGCGGCTTGTCGGCGGTTTTCGATGGCTTTCCAAGCCTGCCGAAAGCCTGAAAAAAAGTTGCTTCGATGTTATTTACAAATGCGAATAATTAGCATTAACTATGAATGCACCACCTGCCGAGACATTCGCCATGAGCACTCTGTCCCTTCAACGCCCCAGCCTTTTCTCTCTCGCTCCCTCACTGGGCTTGGCCCGCGCCCAGCCGCAGCAGCCCAACAAGCCACGCTTGCGCAGCGAAGATCTGTTTCGCAACGGCTGCGAACTCATCATCGAGCATCGCGGTGAGGAGTACCGCCTCAAGCTGACGCGCAACGACAAGCTCATCCTCAACAAGTGACACGCAAATGATGTGATTGAGCGGTGCAGGCGGCAATAATGTCTGCATGCACCGCTCCAGCATCCTGACGATTGGATTCACACTCCTTGTTGCTGCAGCACTTCTGGGTCTGGCCGTCGGCGCTTCAGCGCTGACGCCAGTGCAACTCTGGCAAGTCACGACCGGCACTCTGACGCGCAGTGACGACTGGATGCATGCGGTGGTGCTGGACGTACGCCTGCCCCGCGTGCTGCTGGCTTTGGCGATCGGCGCCAGCCTCTCGCAGAGCGGCGTGGTATTGCAGGCCCTGTTCCGCAATCCGCTGGCCGAACAGAGCCTGCTGGGCATTTCCGGTGGCGCCGCATTTGCCGCTGCGGCTTGGTTGGTGGTCGTGCCGCTTCTGTCTCTCCAGACCGGCTGGCTCGATCTGATCGCCCTGCCCCTGTCTGCTCTGCTCGGCGCCTTGCTTGCCGCTTGGGTGGTGATCCGCATCGCCCGCACGGGCAGTGCGACCGACGTTTCCACCTTGCTCTTGGCCGGCATATCCATCAATGCCCTGGCAGGCGCAGGCATTGCCCTGCTGCAAACGCTGGCCAGCGACGCGGCCCTGCGCGATCTCACCCTCTGGTTCTACGGCAGCCTTGGTCGCGCCGGCTGGTCCGAGCTGGCGGTTGGGCTGCCACTACTGCTGGGCATCTCGTTGTGGTTGCCGCGTGAAGCGCAGGCCTTGGATGCCCTGCTGCTGGGCGAAGCGGAAGCCGCACACCTTGGCGTGCGCATCGAGTCGCTCAAGCGACGCCTGCTGCTGCTGGTGTCACTGGCCGCAGCCACCTCTGTGGCACTGGCGGGCATCATCGGATTCATCGGCTTGATCGTGCCGCACTTGCTGCGGCGCCTGCTGGGGCCTGGACATCGACTGCTGTTGCCCGCTGCCGGCTTGTTCGGTGCCGCACTGCTGATCGTTGCCGATACGGCGGCGCGTACGGTTTTCGCACCGCTGGAAGTCCCAGTGGGCGTGCTCACGGCGTTGCTCGGTGTGCCCCTGTTTCTGGGCCTGCTCCGCTCCCGGCACACTGCATGAGCTTGCTGACCGCAGAAAAGATCAGCGTCGAACGCGCAGGCCGCGTGCTGCTGGCTGATACCAGCATCCAGCTCGCAGCGGGCGAACTGCATGTGCTGCTTGGGCCTAACGGTGCGGGCAAAACCACGCTGCTACGCGCGCTCTCTGGCGAATGGCCGACGTGCACAGGAGAAATCAGGCTGGGCAACGATGTACTGCCGCGACTCGACGCACCGCAACAGGCCCGCCGTCGCGCCGTGTTACCGCAGCAGGATGCACTCGCGTTTGGTTTTACCGTGCGGGAACTCATCACACTCGGCCGGCATGCGGCGATCGACCATCGCCCTGACACCACAAAGCAAGTGATCGCCGCCGTGTTGCAGGCCACAGATACCGCGCATTTGGCAGAGCGCCGCTACCCGGAACTCTCCGGTGGCGAACGCCGTCGCGCTCAACTGGCACGCGTGCTGGCGCAAGTCTGGGACGTACCCCACGCCGTGCTGCTGCTCGACGAGCCCGTCCACAGCCTCGACCTCGGCCATCAGCACACTGTGCTGGCGCTGCTGCGCACTTTGGCGGCCAAGGGCTTTGCGATTCTGGCAAGCCTGCACGAACTCAACCTGGCAGCGGCCTACGCGCAGCGGGTCAGCTTGATGCAGGCGGGTCGCATCGTGGCCACCGGCACACCGGAAACGGTGCTGGACTCCCCACGCCTGAAGTCCCTGTATGGCGAAGACCTGAGTTTTACCGCCATCGAAAATGCCGGTTCGCGCCAATGGCTCACCGCAGCGGAACCGACCAGGTCAGCCATCCGTACCGCAGACCCGGGCGCAGCACGAAGCTGAGCTGTGCTCGGCTATGATGCGTTACTTGCACAATCCGCCCTAAGCAACTGATCCGTCACCTCTTCCCTGCCCTATTCGAATGGCCAAAGCAGATACATCCAGGGCGCATGAAGTCACTCGTAACAGAGCGGCGGGGTTGGGCCTGACGCAAAGCCTGCAATTCAAACTCGGCGTGCTGTTTCTGCTGGCGCTGCTGTTGCTGGCGAGTGGCGCCTATCTGGCCAGCCGCACCCTGGTGCAGGAAAAGCTGCTGGACGAGAGCTTCCGCTACGAGCAGGAAGCAGGCCTGCGGCTCACGGCCGACTTGCGCGCCCTGATTGGCGATGCACAGGCACTCGCCAGCGTGCTGGCCAATCTGGCGACCGACCCGGACCTGCGGCTCGAACAACTGCGCAGTGCAGGCCCGACGCTACTGAAGAACCGCCCAAGCGGGCAGCTGGTCACCAGCCTGGGCATCTGGCCGGAGCCCAACAAGTTTGCAGGGGCCGGCGAGCGCGGCAGCCTGTATTGGGTACGCGACGGCAACGGCGTGCTGGGCGCGCGCAACGACTACAACGATGCCCGCAGCGCGCCGTATTTTCGCGAGCGCTGGTACACCCCCGCGCGTTTTCTGCCCGCAGGGCGCGGCATGTGGACCGACCGCCGACTCGAACCCCTGGTCAGCCGCTATGTGCTGACCTTCGTGGTGCCCATTCGCCAGGGCAACAGCTTTGTCGGTGTGGCGACGGTCTCGCTCGATGCCGCCGCCTTGAACGAGCGCTTCGGCTCGCTGGCCTCTGAAGTCGGCGGCTACGCCCTGCTGCTCGATGGCGGCCAGCGATTGATCGGCGCATCGCCCGCCACCAAAGCCGCGTTCGGCAGCAATGTCCCGCTGGGCACCACCTTGGCGACACTCGCCAAAGCGCTGCCGGCGTATTCGCCACTCGCCATCGCCGCATTCAAGCGCAGCGAGGCGCAGCGTGCGGCAATGACACAGTCGAACCGCTACGACGCCACCCAGGTGTCAGCACTCAAGGACAGCACCCGCGACCTCTCTCGACAGGAGGCCGACGACATCCTGACCGGACTCTGGTCAGCCGAGCTGCCAGCGCCGCAGCAAGTGGGCGGCGAGCGCGATGCGCTGGAGTCAGACCCGGTATTGAAGGACACCGCCTGGGCTTCGAGCTTCGATCTGAAAAACCCGGCGTGGACCGTCGTGCGTGTCACTCCTGCAAACGAGGGTTTTGGCGGTGCCAGCTATCTGTTCCGGCAGTCCCTGGTCGTCACTTTGGGATTGGTCACGCTGACGCTGGTGCTGGCGTTTTTTGCGCTGCGGGCGCTGGTGATCCGCCCACTGCGGAACATGATCGACCAGCTGGCCGGCAGCAGCAGCGTCGAAGATGCGCTCAGCATCGTGCTTGATGCCTCGGCGCAGAATGAAGTCGGCATGCTCGCGCACTGGCAGAACGAACGCATCCGCCAGCTGCGCGAGGCAATGGACAACGCACGCGCGGCCAAATCGCAGCTATCGGCTGAATCCAGCGAAAAAAAGCACGCGCAGGAACAGCTGGCGCGCGCGCAGGAACGTGCCGCACTCGCGCTGCAATCGGTATCGGACGCGGTCGTGACGACCGACGAACAGGGCCGCGTCGAGGACATGAACATCGCTGCCGAAACGCTCACCGGCATCACGCTGCGCGAATCGCGCGGCAAGCCGCTGACCGAGGTCGTGCGTCTGCGTAGCAACGATAGCGAGGAGTACCAAAATCTCGCGCTGCAAGCGATCGAACGCGGTGTTCGCCTCGATTACGGCAGCGGCATCCTGCTACACCCGCACAGCGGTGCGCCGCGCGAACTAGTGCTCAATGGCTCGCCGCTGCGCTCGCGCGGACGCATGGTCGGCGCGGTACTGGTGTTCCATGAGCTCACCCGGCGCGAGGCCCGCGAGGTGAGCGAAGCCTTCGCCGCCGCCAGCCGCCATCAGCAGGATCTGCTCACGGGCCTCGCCACCCGCGCAGTCTGCGAACGCCGTGTGGGCCTGCTGGCCGAACAGGCCCGCGTATCGGGGCTCACGCACGGGCTGGTGTTTCTCGATGTGGATCATCTCAAGCGCATCAACGACAGCGGTGGCCAGGCCGCCGGTGACGATGTGCTGGTGCGTGTGGCCGAAACACTGATGCAGTCGGCACCTTCTGCCAAAGATGTTTATCGCATTGCGGCCGACCAGTTCGTGGTGCTGGCCGAATCGGTGGACGCGGCCGGCATCGTCGCCTTGGCAGAACACCTGCGCGCGCAGCTGGCAGGGACTCGTTTTTACTGGGAATCGCAGTATTTCAGCGTCACGGCCAGTTTCGGTGCGCTGCTGCTCGATGCGGAGACGCTTTCTGCCATCGAAGCCATGCGGCGCGCCGACGATGCCTGCGCCGCCGCCAAGCGGGCCGGTCGCAATTGCGTGCGGCTCTATGACCCGCGCATGGACCGTCTCGGTCGCATCGTCGACGACGACAGCTGGGTGCGCTGCATCAAGCGCGGCCTGTCGGACAATCTCTTCCATCTGCGCACGCAATGGATCATGGCTGGCAAGGACTACACCGCCGAGGGCCAGGTCTACGAAGTGCTGCTGGCGCTTGAAGACGAGGAAGGATTCTGGGCCTCGCCCGCCGCCTTCATGCCGGTGGCCGAGCGGCATCATCTGACCACCACCATCGACCGCTGGGTGATCGAACACACCTTGCGGCACCTTGAAGAAAATCCGGTGTTGATCGAGACGCTGGCGTTCTGCTGCATCAATCTCTCAACGGCCAGTCTTGCAGACCCGGAGTTTCTCGACTTCATCGCCGCCTGCATCGAGAAATATCCGCAGTTCGCCAACAAGCTGTGTTTCGAGCTGCGCGAGCCAAGCCTGACCGATCATCCGCGCGAGGCCGCACTCTGCTGCGATGTGCTGCACCGCATGGGTTGCCGCCTGTCGATCGACCACTACTTCGGCCGCAATCTTTCCGACCTCACGCTGCTGCGCAAGCTGCCCATCGACTTCGTCAAGCTCGATGCGCAGGGCTTCAAGAACCTGGGCACAGACCCGGTCGAGCAGATGCTGGCGGAGTCCATCCTTCGCATCGTGCGTCACCTGCAACGGCGCATCATCGTCAACAACATCGACGACGCCAGCATGATGGAAACCTGGAAGAAACTGGGCGCGGACTACTTCCAGGGCTATGCGTTTGCCAAGCCGACGCCAGTGCCTTTTCTCGCACCCAACTGAGTGATCTACAGCAGTTGCACGACTCGCAATTGCAGCGTCTCAGCGCCGTTGTAGCGGTTGCAACCCAGCTGGTAGACGATCTGAATCACGCTGCCCACCGTCAGCGCGCGCGCAGCACCGCCGAAGTCGACGGCTTCCACGCTGACGCCATCGGCCGCGCGCAACTGGTAGCGCACATGTTGTTGCTCGCTGCCCATCAGGCGCATACCGCTGACGGTGAATACGCCCTCGAACACCGGCTCCTCGAAGCCCTGCCCCCAGGGTCCGGCCTGCTCCAGCGTCTTGGCTGTGTCGAGAACGAGTTCGGCTGCTTGCAGCGGGCCATCGGTCATCAAGCTACGCTCGAGCGCAGCAGAAGGTAGCGTGCGGCGGCAAACCGCTTCGAAAGCCGTGCAGAAGTCGGCATAGCCAGCCTCCGGCAAGGTCAGCCCCGCCGCCATCGCATGGCCGCCAAAACGGATGATGAGGCCAGGGTGCGCGGCATCCACCGCCGCCATCGCATCGCGCACGTTGAAGCCGGCGATGCTGCGCGCCGAGCCTTTCAGCACACCCGTTTCTTCGGCACGCGCAAACGCGATCGCCGGCCGGTGATGGGCATCTTTCAGCTTGGAGGCGACGAGCCCGACGATGCCCTCGTGCCAGTGTTCGTCAAAGGCACAGATGCCCACCGCCGTGCTGTCGGCCGTGAGATCGAGCGCCTGCTCGGCCATCTCCGTGGTGCGCGTGCGGCGCTCGCGATTGAGGCTGTCGAGCTGGCGCGCCAGGGGACGCGCCGCATCCACATTGCGCGCCAGCAGGCAGTCAATGCCGGTGCCCATGTCTTCGAGGCGACCCGCCGCATTCAGGCGCGGCCCGAGCACAAAACCGAGATCGCTGGCGCTGAGCTTTTCAGGTGCGCGGCCGGCAACCTCCAGCAAGGCCAGCAAGCCGGGTTGCGCACGTCCGGCGCGGATGCGTCGCAGACCCTGTTCGACCAGGATGCGGTTGTTGTAGTCGAGCTGGGCGAGGTCGGCGACCGTGCCGAGAGCGACCAGATCCAGCAGCGTCGCCAGATTGGGTTCCACGGTCAGCACGCCGCGCGCGCGCAACTCTGCGCGCAGCGACAGCAGCAGATAGAACATCACGCCCACGCCCGCCAGCGCCTTGCTGGCAAAGCCGCAGCCGGGCTGGTTGGGATTGACGATGGCATC
This sequence comes from Stagnimonas sp., assembly GCA_030652575.1. GTDB lineage: Bacteria > Pseudomonadota > Gammaproteobacteria > Nevskiales > Nevskiaceae > Stagnimonas. The sequence continues at coordinate 6,715 of JAUSQI010000171.1, forward strand.
CGCTGTCGGCAACTCAGTGCCGGGCAGGTGATGGTCGGTGACGATGACCGTGAGGCCGAGCGCCTTGGCGTGCGCGATGCCTGCCAAGCTGGCGATGCCGTTGTCCACCGTCACCAGCAGTTCAGCGCCGTTGGCGTGCGCCACGTCCACCAGTGCGGGGGACAGGCCATAACCCATGCGAAAGCGGTCTGGCACCACATAGCCGACGTGCTTGGCGCCCAGCGCACTCAAGCCCAAGATCGCGACGGCAACGCCGGTGGCGCCATCGCAGTCGTAATCCCCGGCGATGACGATGCGGCGTTGGGCGGCAATGGCATCGACCAGCAGGCGACTGGCCTCGCCGATGCCCTTGAGACCCGAAGGCGGCAGCAGATCCTTGAGATCGAGCGACAGCTGTTGCGGCAGCACGCTGCGCGCGGCATAGAGCCTGCGCAGCAGCGGCGGCAAGGATGCAGGGAGCTGCTCGAACGTACGCAATTCGCGGCGGTGCAGCGCCAGCGGCGTGGCGCTCATCGCAGTACGCAAGGCGCTCTGCAGAACGCCCGATCAGCGCAGGTTGGCAACGATGGCCTTCTCGACCGCACCGCGCTCGGCCGCCACCTGGATCAATCCGGTCAGCCCGCCCTGGATCACGATGTCAGGGTCCTTGAGACCATTGCCCGTCAGTGTGCAGACCACGGTGCTGCCCTGCGCGATCTTGCCGCTGGCGATGTCGCGCAGCGCGCCGCAGAGCGAGGCGGCGGAAGCAGGCTCACACCAGATGCCCTCCTGCTCGGCCAGCAGGCGCTGGGTTGCCAGAATCTCGGCATCGGTGCACTCATCAAACCAGCCGCCGGATTCCTTCTGCGCAGCCCAGGCGCGGTCCCAGCTCTGCGGGTCGCCGATGCGAATGGCCGTCGCCACCGTCTCGGGGTTCATCACCCGCGCACCGCGCATGAAAGGCGCGGCCCCGCTGGCTTGATAGCCGACCATCTTCGGGCGGTTCTTCACCGGGCCGGGGCCGCACATCGCACCGTCACAGAAGGCGCAATCCTCATGCTGCTGCAAGTCTTTGTTGAGGAAGGCGCAGTTGCCGTTGCACAGCGCGCAAGCCTGCGTGGCAACACTGGCGATCTCGGAATAGCCGATCCAGTGCGCCGTGATATTGCCGGCGTTGCCGACCGGCAGGCAGTGATAATCCGGGGCGGTGCCGAGCGCTTCGACAATCTCGAAAGCCGCCGTCTTCTGCCCCTGCAGGCGATAGGGGTTGATGCTGTTGACGATGGTGACAGGAGCGGTCTCAGCCACCTCTTTCACCAGGCGCATGCCGTCGTCGAAGTTGCCCTGAATCTGTACCACCACCGCGCCATGCACCACGGCCTGCGCGAGTTTGCCGAGGGCAATCTTGCCATCCGGGATCAGCACGAAAGCGGTAATTCCTGCTCGCGCAGCATAAGCCGCTGCGGCTGCACTGGTATTGCCGGTGGAAGCGCAGATGATCGCCTTGGAACCGGTGTGCACCGCCTGCGTCACGGCGGCGGTCATGCCGCGATCCTTGAAGCTGCCGGTCGGGTTCAAGCCTTCGAACTTGACCAGGATGCGCCCTTCGAAGCCCTTGAGCTTGGGGATGTTGGTCAGCTCGATCAGCGGCGTGTTGCCCTCGTTGAGCGTGACGGCTTTCACGTCTGCCCCGAAGGGCATGCGCGAGCGATATTTGTTGATGAGGCCGGTGTAGTGCGCCATAGATTTCTACTTACTTAAAATGCTCAACACGAAGGCGCGACGCGCCCTCGCGGACAAAGGGCAGCGCGCACATCTCGGCCATCGCCGCGTCGAAACGATGCTCGACCACGCGACTGGTGATGAGAGCCACGGTCGCGTCTTCACCGCCGCGCGGTTCCTTTTGCAGGATGGCTTCGATGCTGATCTCGTGTGCCGCCAGGATGCCGGTGAGCGCCTTGAGCACGCCCGGCTCGTCGGCGACGCGCAGACGCACATAGAAGCTGCTTTCGATGGCGCTGATCGGCAACAGCGGTAGTGCTGCAACCGCATCGGCCTGGAATGCCAAGGCCGGCACCTGATGCTTCGCATCGCTGCCAAGGCCCCGTGCGACATCGACCAGATCCGCGATCACGGCAGAAGCCGTCGCATTGCCACCGGCACCACGGCCATAAAAACCGATCTGGCCGACGGCGTTGCCCTGCACCACCACCGAGTTCAGCACGCCATCGACCTTCGCCAGCAGATGATCGTCGGGGATCAATGTGGGATGCACGCGCAGCTCAACGCCAGTCTCAGCACGCTTGGCGATGCCGAGCAGCTTGATGCGATAACCCAGCGTGCCCGCCAGCGAAATGTCTTGCGCGCTGACTTTGGCTATGCCTTCACAAGCCACACCACTGAAAGACAAGGGCATGCCGAAGGCAATGCTGGCCAGGATAGTGAGCTTGTGCGCAGCGTCCACACCCTCGACATCGAAAGTCGGATCGGCTTCGGCGTAGCCGAGCTTTTGCGCATCAGCGAGCGCCTCGGCATAAGGCTGACCCTTCACCGTCATCTGCGTGAGGATGTAGTTGCAGGTGCCGTTGATGATGCCGGCGAGGCTCTCGATGCGGTTGCCTGCCAAGCCCTCGCGGATCGCCTTGATGATGGGGATGCCGCCGGCGACGCTGGCCTCGAATGCCACCGGCACACCGGCCTTGCGCGCCGCACCGAAAATGGCATTGCCTTCTTCCGCCAGCAGTGCCTTGTTGGCGGTAACCACCGGCTTGCCGCGCGCAAGGGCGGCGAGGATCGCGTCTTTCGCGATGCCGTGGCCGCCGATCACTTCAACCACCACATCCACATCGGCATCGCGAGCAATGCTCATGGCATCGGCGACGAGCGTGATGCCATCCATCGTGATGGGGCGTGTCTTGTGGATGTCACGGGCGCTGGCGTGCGTGACCACCACCGGGCGACCGACGCGGCGCTCGATCTCCGCGGCATTCTCACGCAGCACGCTGATCACACCCTGCCCGACAGTGCCCAGGCCGATCAAACCGACGCGCACGGGCTTCATGCCTTCGCCTCTTTCAGAAACTTCTTGATGCTGCGGATAGCCTGCCGCGTGCGGTGTTCGTTTTCGATCAAGGCGAAGCGCACATGGGTATCGCCCTCGTGGCCAAAGCCGATGCCGGGGCTCACCGCCACACAGGCTTTCTCCAGCAGCAGCTTCGAGAACTCGATGGAGCCCAGCGCCTTGAACGGCTCCGGGATTTCGGCCCAGATGAACATCGTCGCCTTGGGTTTCTCAACCTTCCAACCCGCCGCGTTCAAACCCTCGCAGAGCACATCGCGGCGCAGGCGGTACATCTCGCAGATCTCGGCCACGCAGTCCTGCGGGCCTTCGAGGGCTGCGATGGCGGCGACCTGGATCGGCGTGAACATGCCGTAGTCGAGATAGCTCTTGATGCGCGCAAGTGCGGCCACCAGCACCGGGTTGCCGACCATGAAACCGACGCGCCAGCCCGGCATGTTGTAGCTCTTGCTGAGCGTGAAGAACTCGACGGCGACATCCTTCGCACCCGGCACCTGCATCACGCTCGGCGCCTTGTAGCCGTCGAACACGATGTCGGCATAGGCGAGGTCGTGAATCAGCCACAGCTCGTTTTCCTTGCAGATGGCGACGGCCTTCTCGAAGAACTCCAGATCGACACACTGCGTCGTCGGGTTGCCTGGGAAATTCAAGATCAGCATCTTCGGCTTCGGCCAGCTTTCCTTGATCGCCTTTTCGAGTTCGACGAAGAAGTCCACGTCCGGCGTCATCTTGACGTGGCGCACGTCGGCACCGGCCAGCACCACGCCGTACGGATGAATCGGATAGGCCGGATTCGGACAGAGCACGATATCGCCCGGTGCAAGCGTGGCAAAGGCGAGATGTGCCAGACCTTCCTTGCTGCCGATGGTGGCGATCACCTCTGTCTCGGGGTTCAGATCGACGTCGTAGCGATTCTTGTACCACTTGGCCATCGCACGACGCAGGCGCGGGATGCCCTTGCTGACGCTGTAGCGATGCGTATGGGTGCCGTCCTCGTCGTGCAGTTCCGGCTTGATGTAGTCGCTGTCGGTGCCGCGCACGGCGGCCTCCACCAACTTGTCGACGATGTGCTTGGGCGTCGGTTGATCCGGGTTGCCCATGCTGAAATCAATGACATCGTCCCCGCGAGCTCGGGCCGCTTTCTTCATCTCACCAACGATGTTGAAGACGTAGGGCGGCAAGCGCTGGATGCGCGGGAAATTAGTGTTCACAACTCTCTCGATGGTGGGGACGGAAGGGACAAAAAAACGAAGGGGCGCAATTAGACCCCTTTCGCTTGGCCCACCGCAACAAATCAGTTCGAGGGCAGATACCGAAGTGGATCGACCGGCTTGCCGTTTTCGCGGATCTCGAAGTGCAGGATCGGCTTCTGCTCAGGCCCCACACCGAGCTCGCCGATGGTCTGCCCGGCGCGCACCTCGTCACCCTCCTTCACCAGACGGCGACGGTTGTGGCCATAGGCGGAGAGATAGGTTTCGTCGTGCTTGACGATGATGAGCTCGCCATAGCCCTTGAGCGCACTGCCGCTGTAGACCACCTTGCCGCTGGCCACCGCCTGCACCGGCTGGCCCAGCTCGCCGGTGATGTCGATGCCCTTGCTGCCCGCCGCCATGTTGTAGGTCTTGATGACATCACCCGTCGTCGGCCACTGCCAGCGCAAGGCCGAGGTGCCCTGCGGCATCGGCTTGGGCACGGGCGGCACGCTGAGCACTGGCACCGTCGGCATGACCACCGGCGGGGCTTGCGTCACCGGGCCGGGCAGCGTCGGCGCGATGGGGATCGGTTTGGGGGCGGCGATGATCGGTGCCGGCGTCGGCAGTGGCCTTGCCAATACGCCATCTGCACCCGCAGGTGGCGTCAGGCGCAGCACCTGACCGGGGCGGATCACGTAGTCGCCACTGATGTTGTTCCAGTTGGCGAGGTCGTGATAGTCGATCTGATTGCGAAAGCCGATGGCGAACAGTGTGTCGCCGGGCTGCACCACGTATTCACCGTTTGCGGCTTTATGGCCGCTGGCACCGGTAGCGCCCTGACCGGAGACCACCGTGCCCTGTTGCGACGGCGGATAGCTGGCCGGTTCTTCCTTCCAGCCATACCCGCAGGCGGTGAGAGCGAGGGCCAGCGTGACGGGCAGCAGCTGTTTCATAGCGGTTTCTCGGTATCGTTGGGGCTCTGTCGACGCAGCAAAAACCAGACCCCGAACACAAGGGTCAAGCCAACCGCGGCATAGCCCAGAAGATGGGTGTATTCGGTCACGATGCGCATCACCGGCTCGCCCAGATGGAAGCCGAGCGCGACCAGCACGGCGCACCAGATCGTGGCCCCGAGCGTGGTCAGCGCCGCGAACGGCAGCAAGGCCATGCCGAAGGTGCCGGCCGGCAGCGAGATGAGATGGCGGATGACCGGGATGAAGCGCCCCACGAACGTCGCCATGCTGGCGTTCTTGATGAACAGCCGCTCGGCCTCGTGATATTTGGTTTCGTTGATGAGAAACCACTTGCCGTAGCGCAGCAGGAAAGCGCGCCCGACATAGCGGCCCAGCACATAGTTGGCCGACGCGCCCAAGAGCGAGCCACCACCACCGGCCAGTATCGCCAGCCAGGGGTTGAGTTCGCCCTGCGCGGCGCGATATCCGGCAGGGATCATCACCAGCTCGGAAGGCACCGGAAACAGGCTGGACTCCAGCGCCATGAGAAAAAAGATTTCGGTGTAGCCGAGGTGCTGAATCACCTCGTTGATCCACTCAGCAAAGCCGCTCATGACACCTCCTAGGATTTGCCAGGCAGCAAGGGCACGAAACTCACGCCCAGGATGTTCTGCACGGTGCTGCCCGTGGCGGTGCGGGTAATCACCTGCAAGCTGTGCGGCGAATCGCCCGCCTGCGGCGCGCCGGGCATCGCGACCGGGATCACCAGACGCCCGCCGACGCTGAGCTGAGCGATCAGCGCCGGGGCGACGCGCTCGGCACCGGCGGTGACCAGGATGCCGTCGTAGGGTGCAAATGCGCCCCAGCCTTCGGTGCCGTCGGCATAACCGAAATGCACGTTGCGGATGTTCATCTCGGCCAGTCGCTTGCGCGCGGTCTCACTCAGCGCCTTGATGCGTTCCACCGTGAACACCGTGCCGCAGAGCGGCGCCAGCACGGCGGTCTGGTAGCCCGAGCCGGTGCCGATCTCCAGTACCTTGTTGAGCTTGGTCGCACCGCCCAAAAGTGCCTGCGTCATCAGCGCCACGACGCGTGCCTGGCTGATGGTTTGTGCGTGGCCGATGGGGGCGGTCATGTCCGGGAAATACGCCTGGCCGTGAAACGCCGGGTCGACGAACTCATGGCGCGGCACCTTCGCCATCACGGCCAGCACGCGCTCGTCGCTCACGCCCAGTTCGCGCAGGCGCTCGCCCAGCTTGTTGCGCGCAGCGGCAGTGGGGGCGGCACGCTGCGCGGCAGCCGCCAGACGGGATTGCAGCGGCGGGTTCATCAGGCTTCGATCCACAGCTTGAGACTGTCGAGCGCAGAGTGCTTGGTGAGATCGACCAGCAGCGGCGTGACCGACACATAACCGTTGTTGACGGCATGGAAGTCAGTGCCGGGGCCGGCGTCTTCCTCAGGGCCCGCAGCGCCCACCCACCAGATGGGTCGGCCGCGCGGGTCTTCACTCTTCACGGCAGACTCGGCGGTGCGGCGGTGCCCGAGACGCGTCACCAGCATGCCCTTCAGTTGCTCATAGGGCAGATCGGGCACGTTGACGTTCAGTATCGTGTCGCGCGGCAGCGGCGCGCGTTGCAGGCGCTCGATCAGCTCCAGCGTCACCTTCGCGGCCGTCGGGTAGTGGCGCGCGTTGTGTGCCACGCAAGACACCGCGATCGCGGCCGTGGCCAGACGACGGCCTTCCATCGCCGCCGCGACGGTGCCGGAATAGATGGTGTCATCGCCCAGATTGGCCCCAGCATTGATGCCGGAAACCACCATGTCCGGTGCCTCGTCGAGCAAGCCGGTCAATGCCAGGTGCACGCAATCGGTTGGCGTGCCATCGACGCACCAGCCTTCGATCTCGCCGTGATCGTGCCGGTGCGGGCGCAGCGGATGCAGGATGGTCAGCGAGTTCGATGCACCACTGCGGTTGCGGTCGGGTGCGACCACTTGCACGGTATGGCGTTCCGCCAGTGTGGCCGCCAAGACCCTGAGGCCCGGCGCGGTGCAACCATCGTCGTTGGAGACCAGAATCTTCATGGCAGCAGACGCCCTTGCGGCGTGCGTTCGATTTGTAATGGGAGAGCCGCTATTTTAGCCGCATGAAGCGCGCCGACCCGAAGGATGACGATTCACCGCAGGACTTTCGCACCGCGCTGGCGGGCGTGAAGCGAATGCCGTCGTCGGACCGCCTGCCGCCCGTGCTGAAAACCCCGCCACTGCCCTTTGCACGGCAGCAGGCGCTCGACGACTTGGCGGTAATGGCAGAACTGCTGCAGGAGCCGATGTATCCGGAAGACTTCGAGTCGGGCGATACCCTCACCTATCGCGGCGAGGGCATTCAGGACAGCGTCTGGAAAAAACTGCGGCGCGGGCAGTTTCGCCTGCAAGCCGAATGCGATCTGCATGGATTGAACCGCGACGATGCGCGGCTGGAGATCGTGCGGTTTTTGGCGCATTGCGCAGACCGCGACTATCGCTCTGTTCGCATCATCCACGGCAAGGGCAATGGCTCACCCAATTCCGGCCCGGTCATCAAGCGCGCGCTCGACGGCTGGCTGCGCAAGCGCAAGGACGTGCTGGCGTTCTGCTCGGCCCGTGCACACGACGGCGGCACCGGCGCGGTGTATGTGCTGCTGCGCGCTCCGGCTTGAGCCGACCGCGACGACTGCCTAGATTCCGGTCCCGGACCCTGCCCCTGTGGGTGCGGCGGTCGAAGTCGGCCCTGTGGCCGGGGAGGTCGAGGTGGATGTGTTGTCTTCTGCATCCATAATCAATGCTGCGGCCGTGGCCGCAATGGCGGCGCTGATGCCTGCGACCGTCGGCACCGTGGAGAGTGTGGAACTCGCCAGCAGCGAAGAAGTGCCCGTGGCCGCCGAGGGTGTGGAGGACGAGGCGGCCTGCTGTGCGGCCTTAAGCCAGTTTTCAGCTCCCAGGAAACCGGGCAGGCCAGGCAGCGAGACATGGGTGCCCGCCGCGGTGGTCAGTATGAATTGCGAGGCGTTGACCGTCACCGTCTGGCCCGCATTGGACACGATCACGATGCTGCCCTGATCCACGGCGGATACCGTGCCACCGAGTGCGGCCTCCCCGGCTGGCAACTGACCCTGCACCATGCTGTCGGCCGCGCAGACGGCATCGCAGAACACGCTGGTATAGAGCGTGCCGCGGATGCCGATGGTGGCGACCGGGGTGGCGACGGAATACTCCTCACGATTGATTTTGCCCACCAGGCCGCTCACCGCCCTGAAGCCACCGCGCACCAGACGGAAAAAAGCCTGATTGCCGACCCCGCTCTGGCTGCCGATCTGCAGGGCCGGCGCTGGACTCGCTTCAGACGCGGGTGTCGCCGACTTGGGTTGCACCACCGGCACCGTCGATTCGACCACGCCCGGCTGAAACCGGAAGCCGACGATCGCAAACTCGGTATTGGGTCGCAGAACCATCGAACCACCGTCGAGAAACCCCAGGCGGACGTAGCTGGATGCACTGGTGATAATGCGATCGCCCGAGTAGACCGCGTCGCCTTTGTTGAGCAGGCGCGATTCGCCATTGGTGGCAACCGCAGACACCACCCCTGCGACGATCGAAGCCGTGCCGGCAACCGGCACATCGGCTGCCCACAACAGCGTGGAACACTGCATAAAGACGATTGCCAACGCGATTTTGAAGGCTCTCATGGCCACACCTGTAATCCCTTAGTGAACGGGAGATTAGCCGTTGTGCGGCGAAGCCGCCAGCAGCGCCACGGCATGGGCGGCAATACCCTCTTTTCGCCCCAGATGGCCCATGCCCTCGTTGGTCGTGGCTTTGACATTGACGCGGTCGACTGCAATGCCGAGATCCTGTGCCAACAAGGCGCACATCGCCGGCACATGCTTGATGACACGCGGTGCTTCGGCCACCAGGGTGCAGTCGATATTGACCGGCGCAAATCCGGCCAGCCTCACCCGCTCGACGACGATGCGCAGCAGCTTGCGGGAGTCGATGCCCTTGAACTGCGGATCGTTGTCGGGGAACAGCTTGCCGATATCACCCGCCGCAATCGCACCCAGCAGGGCGTCGCACAGCGCATGGATCAGCACATCGCCATCGGAGTGGGCAATGATCCGGTACTCGCAGGCGATGAACACACCGCCCAGCGTGACGCCCTCGCCTGGCTCGATGCGGTGGATGTCGAAGCCGTGACCGATGCGCATATCGAAGCTCATGCGCCGCGCTCCTTCTGCGACAGCCAGAACTCGGCCAGCGGCAGATCCTCAGGAAAAGTCACCTTGATGTTGCTCTCGCGTCCGCGCACCAGCCGGGGGTGAAACCCCGCACACTCCATCGCACTCGCCTCATCGGTCACCGTCACGTCACGGGCGCGGCATTCTTCCAGCGCCTGCGTCAGCAGATCGAGCCTGAACAACTGCGGCGTTTGCGCACGCCAGTAAAAAGCGCGATCGACGGTCTCGACCACCCGGCTCGAACCGCCGGCCTGCTTGCCGCGCTTGAGGGTGTCGGTGCAGGGCAGCGCCAGCAGGCCGCCGTGCTTGTCGTCGGCTTCGTCCGCCAACTGCTCCACAGCCGCCACGTCCAAGCAGGGCCGCGCGGCGTCGTGAACCAATACATGCACGTCCGTAAATGAGCGGGTGCGGGCTGCGACGATCTTGAGACCGGCCAGCACGGAGTCTGCCCGCGCAGCGCCGCCTGTGGTCACGACCAGCTTGGGATGGCCCGCAACGGGCAGCGTCGCAAACTCCTGATCGGACTTGGCCAGTACCACCACGATGCCATCGATCCAGCCGCATTCCAGCAGCGCGCCCAGGCTCCACTCGATCAGTGCCCGACCCTTGAGCGGCAGGTATTGCTTGGGCCGCGCCAGCCCCATGCGGGTGCCGCCGCCGGCAGCGGGCAATACCGCCCAGTAACGCGCGGGGCTGTTCTGGCTCAAGGCTTGTTCGTGGTGAGGTAGAAGGTTTCGCCGGGGAAGATCATGCCCAGCTCCGAACGCGCACGGCCTTCAACCGCCGCAACACCGGATTTGAGGTCATCGACTTCGGCCTGAAGGGCGGCGTTGCGCGCACGCAGTTTTTCCACCTCCGCCTGCTGTGCCAGCACCTGCGACTGCATCCTGCGCTTGTCGGCATAGCCGCCATCGCCCAGCCAGAGGCGGTATTGCAGAAACAGCACCATGACCAGAAGCCCCCAGAGCACGATGCGGCGCATGGCAAGGGGGCCTGCTCGGCCTTAGAGCTTGATCGGGAAGGCCGCCTTGCCCGGATACCAGGCACGCGCGCCCAGCTCTTTCTCGATGCGCAGCAGCTGGTTGTACTTGG
>JAUSQI010000175.1 GCA_030652575.1 Stagnimonas sp.
AGGCCTTCTTCACCGGCACCGCCGCCGAAGTCACGCCGATCCGAGAGTGCGACAACAAGGCTGTGGGCACCGGCAAGCGTGGGCCGATCACCGAGAAGCTGCAGAAGGCCTACCTCGAAGCGGTCAAGGGCGAGAGCGACACCTACCCGCAGTGGCTGACGCTGGTCTGACGCCTAGGGCGTGTCATCAATTAAATGGTCGCTGCGTTGCTGGTCAAAATCGCGTCAGGCAAGGCGCGAGTCGACGCCAAGGCTGGAGCCTTGGCTAGGCGAGCAACGCGGCATGACGCGATTTTGGCCAACAACCCTTCGGGGCGGGACTGTTTTGGGGCATTGCAGCGTCAACAAGTGCTCCGATAGTCCCGCTATCGCACACCCTTGTTTCCTTGCACTGCCCCAATACAGCCTTCCGCCGCAGCGACCATTTAATTGATGACACGCCCTGCCATGAATCGTCATCTGCCCTTTCAGCAACGCGTGCTCGCCCTGGTGGTGAGCCTGCTGCTGTTCGCGCAGGTGTTTGGTTTGCACCGCCATGTGCATGGCGATGTCGCGGCGCATGGGGCGCAGAGCGAGCTGCATTTCGGTGATGCCGGTCTGCACGCCGATGGTGATGTGCACACGCATTCCATCAACGGCGAAGCGCCAGTGACCCATGAGCACCATGCGGGTTATGACGTGGACGCCAGTGCGCTGGGCGATGCGCTCGCCAAGCTTTCGATGAACCTGCTGCCGGTCGGCTTGCTGATGGTGGCGTTGTTCCTGTTCGTGCTGGCGACCGCACCGCGCATCGCCTTGCCGCGCTACTCGTCGCCAGTCGTACGGCGAAGTCCGTATGCCTTGAACCCGCCCTCGAATGGGCCGCCCCGGCTGTTCTCCACAGCCGACTGACGCTTGCCGCACACGGCAGGCGTCTACCGCCCTGCCGCGCAAGCGGTGTCACACCCTCAAAGCCGCGTGAGCGGCCTCGCCCAGGCGAGGGGTGTTGTTGGAGAAAACCCTTGTCTCACTTTGCTGCTGCACGCTGGTTCCCCCTGTCGCGCCTTGCACTGGCCGCCGCGATGGGCGTGTTCACCCCCATTGCTGCTCTTGCAGCACCGCCGCAAGAGCAGGACCACAACGAATCCGCACTGCAGGCCATTGCCGCACTGCCGCCTCTCACGCTTGGGCACGCGGTTGCCAGTGCGTTGGCTGGCAACCCTGATCTCAAGCAGTTCGCTTTTCAGTTCAAGGCACAAGCGGCGCGCATTGACGGCGCGGGCTTGAAGCCTGCACCCATCTTCAACAGCGAACTGGAGAACGTGCTGGGTACGGGCCGCACCCGCGGGCTCGATGCCGCCGAAGCCACGTTCGCGTTGTCGCAGGTGATCGAACTGGGTGACCAGCGAGCGCGGCGCATCGAGGCCGCGCGCCTCGGCATCGGCGCCATTGATGTCGCACAGCAGGCGGCGCAACTCGATGTGCTGGCCGAAGTGGCGCGCCAGTTCATCCATGTCGCCTCCGATCAGGAGCAGCTCAAGCTCACCCATCTCGCCACCGAGCTTGCCGAGCGCACGGTGGCCGAGGTGCGCCGCCGCGTGAAAGCGGCCAAATCGCCGGAGGTGGAACTGCACCGCGCCAGCATCCTGCTCAGCCGCGCCGAGGTGGAAGAAGAGCACGCCGAGCACGAACTCATCACCTCGCGCATCAAGCTCGCCGCACTCTGGGGCGCGCGCACGGCGGACTTTGGGCCTGTCACGGCCGAGCTGTTCCGTCTGCCCGAAGTGGGCGACTACACCGCGCTCACCGCACAGCTCGCAGGCAGCCCGGATTTTCTGCGCTTTGCCCGTGAAGCCCGGCAGCGCGACGCGGAGATCCGCGTCGCCGAGTCCAAGAGCCGTTCGCATTTCACGGTGTCGGCGGGCCTGCGGCGGCTACAGGAGGGCGGCGATACCGCGCTGGTCGCGGGCTTCTCGATGCCCTTGTTCGGTGCCCGCACGGCGCAGCCGGCGATTGCCGAAGCCCGCGCGCTGCGTGCCGGCATCGAGAGTGAAGCGGCTGCCGCCACGCTCAAGGCCGAGACCCAATTGTTCGAGCTGGTGCAGGAGTTGAAGCACTCCATCACCGAGGCCGAGATGCTGCGCGACAAGGTGCTGCCAGAGATGGAGGAGGCGCTGAAGGAAACCGAATACGCCTACCAGCGCGGCCGCTACAGCTACCTCGAATGGGTGGATGCGCAGCGCGAGCGCGTCACGGTGCAACGCGCGCTGATCGAGGCGGCCGCCAATGCGCATCTGTTCAATGCCGAGATCGAGCGGCTCACGGCGGCGCCAGTCTCAGCTGCGCGGCGCGAACAAAATGATGGCCATGCCGCACAGCGCGAGGCCCACACCCAGGCCATCGGCCCAGGTCGGGCGAATGCCATCCACCAGCCACAGCCAGACCAGCGCCGCGCTGACGTAGACGCCGCCGTACGCGGCATAGACGCGGCCACTGGCTTGCGGGTGCAGGGTCAGCAGCCAGACGAACGCCGCGAGGCTGAAGGCAGCCGGCAGCAGCAGCCAGGCGCTCTTGCCCTGCTTGAGCCAGAGCCACGGCAGATAGCAGCCGACGATCTCGGCCAGCGCCGTTAGCCCGAACAAGCCCAGCGTCTTCAGTAACTCCATCTTTCGAGTGACCTCATGAAATCTATTTCCATTATCCCTGCGCCGATTGTCTTCCTCTTGCTGAGTCTCGGTCTTGCAGCCTGCGACGACGCCAAACCCGGCACGGCCGACCATGCCGATCATGCCGACAACGCTGCGGCGCATACCGAAGAGATCGTCAAGGGCCCGCATGGCGGACGCCTGTTGCGCGATGGCGACTTCGCCCTCGAAGTCAGCATTTTCGAGCGAGGCGTGCCGCCGGAGTTTCGGCTGTATCCCACGCAGGGCGGCAAGCCCATCGCCTTGAAGGACGTGCAGGTGACGATGGGCTTGCGCCGCATCAGCGGCCTGCCCGGTGGCGTCACCGACCAGCACACATTCGTCGCGAAAGACGATTACCTGTGGAGCGCGGCGGAGGTTTACGAGCCGCATTCCTTCACCTTCAACGTCAGCGCCATCCATGCCGGCAAGACGCATGCGTGGCAGTACGAATCGCCCGAAGGCGAGGTGTCTATCGCCGCCGACATGGCGCAGGCCGCCGGCCTGAAAGTGGCGGCGGCAGGCGAGGGCATGCTGCACCAGACGCTCTCGCTGTATGGCGTGATCCAGCCCGATCCCGAGAAGATGCGCAGCGTCACCGCCCGCTTCCCCGGCCCGGTGCGCAGCGTGTCGGTGAACGTCGGCGATGCCGTGCGCAAGGGCCAGACACTCGCCACCATCGAGAGCAACGAGAGCTTGCAGGTGTATGCGGTCGCAGCACCCATTGCGGGCACGGTCACGGCGCGCCGCACCAATCCCGGCGAGTCCGCAGGCAGCGAGGCCCTGTTCGAGATTGCCGATTTCAGCAGCGTGCGCGCGGAGTTGAACGTGTTCCCGCGTGATCGCGGCGCACTCAAGCCGGGGCAGGCCGTGCGCATCAAGGCCGCCGATGGCGCGGCGACAGGCGAAGGCAGCATCGGCTTCGTCGCACCCGTCGGCACCGCCATGCAGGCGCTGGTCGCACGGGTGGTGCTGGATAACCGCGCCGCGCAGTGGACGCCGGGCCAGTTCATCAACGCCGAGGTCACGGTGGGCAGCACGCCGGCACCGCTGGTGGTGCCGCTCGCGGCGCTGCAAACCTTCCGCGACTGGGACGTGGTGTTCGTCAACGAGGGGGAGCGCTATCAGGCGCAGCCAGTCACATTGGGGCGACGCGATGGCGAGCGCGTCGAGATCGTCAGCGGCCTCAAACCGGGGGCGGCCATCGTGGTCGAGAACTCGTATCTGGTGAAGGCCGACATCGAAAAGTCTGGAGCCTCGCATGACCACTAATCAGTCTTGTCATTCCCGCGCAGGCGGGAATCCAGTTGGCGCGAAACGCCACATCACCAGCAAACAGAGCAGACACCTGGATTCCCGCCTGCGCGGGAATGACAGTGAAA
>JAUSQI010000176.1 GCA_030652575.1 Stagnimonas sp.
TGCGGCGGCATCGTCGGCATGGGCGAGACCGAGACTGATCGCGCCGGCTTGCTGCACCAGCTGGCCACACTCGAAGTGCATCCCGAGAGCGTGCCCATCAACGATCTGGTGCAGGTCGGTGGCACGCCGCTCAACGGTGGCGAGCAGCTGCCGGCCATCGAGTTCGTGCGCACCATCGCCGTCGCCCGCGTGCTGATGCCCAAGAGCTACGTGCGCCTTTCCGCAGGCCGCACGACGATGAGCGACGAGACGCAGGCGCTGGCGTTTTTTGCGGGGGCGAACTCGATCTTCTACGGCGAAAAGCTGCTGACCACCAGCAATCCGCAGAACGAGAAAGACCGCGCGCTGCTCAAGCAGCTCGGCATCACCACTGAAGGCGCTGCGGCAAAACTACAGTGTTCGGCGGACTCCGCAAACAGCTGCGGCTGAAGCAGCGTATGGATGGCACTGCGGTTGCTTGCAGCCCGCTGGATGCGCAGCTGCGTCAGCAACTGGCGCAGCTGCGCGCACAGGATTTGTATCGCACGCGCCGAACGGTGAGTGGCACGCATGGCGCGCGCATCGTGGTTGATGGGCAAAGCTGCGTGAATTTCTGCTCCAACGACTATCTGGGGTTGGCGGGTGACGCACGCATTGCGGCCGCGGCCAGCAAGGCCTTGTCGAATGGCGTGGGTAGCGGCGCTTCCGCATTGGTATCTGGCTACAACCGCGAACACGCGCAGCTGGAAGAAGCGCTGGCCGATCATGTGCAACGCCCGCGTGCGCTGCTGTTTTCCAGCGGTTGGGCAGCGAACCTCGGCGTCATGCGAGCGTTGCTGGGCAAGGACGACACGCTGATTGCCGATGAACTCAACCATGCCTCGCTGATTGATGGCGGGCGGCTTGCCGGAGCGCGATATGTGCGCGTGCCGCATGGCGATGTCTCTGCGTTTGCCGATGCGCTGGCGTCGCCGCGCGAGGGTCGGACCCTGCTGGCAACCGACAGTATTTTCAGCATGGATGGCGATCTCGCACCGCTGGCTTCGCTCTCGTCGCTGGCCAGTGCACACGGTGCGGCCTTGATGGTGGATGACGCCCACGGTTTCGGCGTGCTTGGTGGTGGGCGTGGGGTGCTGTTCGAAAGCAACAGCGGAGTCGGGATGCGGGGTACGGGAGATGGGGGCAACGCCGCCACTCCGTACCCTGTCCCCCGTACCCAGACCCCGCCTCTCGAAGCCGACATCTACATGGCAGGTTTCGGTAAGGCGCTGGGCACAGCGGGTGCCTTCGTGGCGGGTAGCGAGGCCTTGATCGAGTTTCTGATCCAGCGTGCGCGCACCTTCGTTTTCAGCACGGCGCCACCGCCTGCACTGGCGGCGGCGACCCGCGCTTCTCTGGCACTCATTGCGGGGGATGAAGGTGTGGCGCGACGCACGCAGTTGGCGGCGCTGATCGCACGCTTTCGCCAAGGCTGTGCGCAGCAGGGCATTGCGTTGTTGCCCTCAAGCACCGCGATTCAACCTTTGGTGCTGGGTGCGGAGTCGCGTGCGCTGACGGCTTCGCGCGCCTTGCTGGAGCGTGGCTACTGGGTGGCCGCCATCCGCCCGCCGACGGTGCCCGTCGGCACGGCGCGCTTGCGCATCACGCTGACGGCAACGCACACCGCGACAGAAGTCGATGGTCTGGTCACGGCGCTGACGGCGGCACTCAAAGCGGCATGAGCCAAACCCTGTTCGTCACCGGCACCGATACCGATGCCGGCAAAACCGTGGTGAGTTGCGCGCTGCTGCGTGGTTTGTCGGCAGCGCGCATCGCCGCCTGCGGGTTCAAGCCGGTGGCATCAGGCGCTGAGCCCAGCGCGCAAGGTCTGGCCAATGCCGATGCACTCGCCCTGCGCGCCGCCTCGGCACCGGGAGCCAGCCTTGCCGAGATCAACCCGGTGCTGTTCGCCCCAGCCATCGCGCCGCATCTGGCGGCGCAGGCGGCGGGTCAGCCCATCGACCCGGCCCTGCTCACCCGCGCCCATGCCGAGCTTGCCGGACGCTATCGGGTGATCGTGGTGGAGGGGGCCGGCGGGTGGCTGACACCGCTGGGCCCTCGACTGCTGCTGGGCGACTGGGTGGCGCAACAGGGCTGGCCGGTGCTGCTGGTGGTGCGCATCCGTCTGGGTTGCCTCAACCACGCCTTGCTGACGGCAGAGGCGATTGCGGCGCGCGGCGTGCGGCTGGCAGGCTGGGTGGCCAATCTGGCGCCGCCGTCGTCGGCGCAGGCGGAGGGCATGATTGAAACGCTCGTTGCCCATCTGGGCCCGCCGCTTTGGCGACAGCAGGCGCAGGAGGCCGTCCCCAAAGCAGTGATCAGCCAATTATTTGGTGCGTGAAACCTTGGACGCAGGGGCCGCCCTGCACTAAACTCGCGGGATGTGACAGCCGGTATTTTCCGGTTTCAAGCGTGTAGGCGGCATGAAAATGTCCAACACCCAGATCGTCATCGGGCCGAATGCGTCGCTCACGCCAGTGCAAGGGCTGCTTGTGATGGCGTCGATCAGCACGGTGTCCTTGGCGATTGCGGTGGGTTTCGCGCTGATGGGGTTTTGGCCGATCCTGCCGTTTGCAGGGTTGGAGTTGGCGGCGCTGGGTGCGGGCTTGTGGGTTTCGCTGAAGCGGAATCGCTACCGCGAGGTGCTGATCTTCGGGGCGCAGCGGGTGCAGGTGGGGTTTGGCTGGCAGGGTCGCGGCGCGTCGGCGCAAATTGACTGGGCCAGGTCATTCACGCGGGTGGTGATGGAGCACGGCGCGACACGCCACAGCCCGACGCGGTTGGTGTTGACGAGTTCGGGGCAGCGGGTGTTGCTGGGTCGCTGCCTGACAGATGCAGAGCGAGAGCAACTGCATGGCAGGATCAAAGATTTATTGCCGCCGGTCTGGTCCGCCAGACAGGCGGAGGCGCCAGGCGAGGGTTTGGCGAGAGCTTCGGGCTGATGCCCGACAGTACGGATTTCCCAATGGAGGTTGGAGCATGTTCAAGTCGGGTTTGATAGCGCGCGCAGCAGCGGGTGTGGCAACGGCGCTGATGAGCGGTGTGGCAATGGCGGAAGAAGCCCGCTCGCAATACAACCTGCCCAAGGGCGTCACCGAAATCAGCCGTGAAGTCTACTGGCTGCACAACGCGGTGCTCATCGTGATGTGCGTCATCGCCGTGCTGGTGTTCGGCGCCATGCTGTATTCGATCATCGCGCACCGCCGCAGCAAACACCCCAAGCCGGCGGACTTCCATGAATCGACCACGGTCGAAATCATCTGGACGATCATCCCGTTCTTCGTGCTGATCGGCCTTGCCATCCCGGCTGCCGGCACGCTGATCAAGATGGAAGACACCCGCAATTCCGAGCTGACCGTGAAAGTCACCGGCTTCCAGTGGGGCTGGAAGTACGAGTATGTCGGCGAGGACTACGAGTTCGTCAGCATGCTCGCGGCCGACAGCAACAAGGCCCGTCAGCTCGACAGCGGCATCGACCCCAAGAGCGTGCCGAACTATCTGTGGGAAGTGACCAATCCGCTGGTGCTGCCGGTGGGCAAGAAAGTGCGCTTCCTCATTACCGCGCAGGATGTCATCCACGCCTGGTGGGTGCACGACCTGGCCGTGAAGAAAGACGCGATCCCCGGCTACATCAACGAGGCCTGGACCAAGATCGACGAGCCCGGCACCTTCCGCGGTGTCTGTGCCGAACTGTGCGGCCGCGATCATGGCTTCATGCCCATCGTCGTGCAGGCGCTGCCCGAAACCGAGTTCAAGACCTGGCTCGCGCAAAAGAAGGGCATCGACGTCGCTTCGCTCGGCAAGGCACCGCCGGTGACCCAGGAAGTGCCGGTGACCACCACCACCGAAACCGCTGCTTCACCCGCTGAAGCTGCCGCAGCACCGGTCGAAGTGGCGGCTGCGACACCCGCCGCTGCACCGGCTGCTGCCAAGGCGCTCAGCAAAGAAGAGTTGATGACCAGCGGCAAGAAGGTCTACGACACCCAGTGCGCCGCCTGCCACCAGGCCACGGGCCTGGGCTTGCCGCCCAACTTCCCCTCTCTGGTGGGCAGCAAGATCGTCAACGGCCCGGCGCTCGCGCACATCGTTCACACCATCAAGGGGCAGGGCCTCATGCCGCCGTTCGGCAGCCTTTCGGATGCCGACATTGCCGGTGCCGTGACCTACGAGCGCAACAGCTGGGGCAACAAGGCCTCGGTGGTGCAGCCGTCGGAAGTCGCCGCCGCCCGCAAGTGATCATGAAGCGCAGCTTCTCGGTCATCCTCGCGAAAGCGGGGATCCAGTTCTTCAATAAATTTTCGCATTGAGCTTTCAGGAGTAACGCATGGCCACCGCACACGCCCACGATGCCCACGGGCATGACCATCACGGCCCCGAGAAGGGGATCATGCGGTGGATCAAAACCACCAACCACAAAGACCTCGGCACGATGTATCTCGTGTTCGCGTTCACCATGTTCTTCATCGGTGGGCTGATGTCGCTGGTGATCCGCGCCGAGCTGTTCCAGCCCGGCTTGCAGTTCGTCGACCCCGAGTTCTTCAACTCGATGACCACGCTGCACGCGCTGGTGATGATCTTCGGCGGCGTGATGCCGGCCTTCACCGGGCTGGCCAACTGGATGGTGCCGATGATGATCGGCGCCGGCGATCTGGCCCTGCCGCGTGTCAACAACTGGGGTTTCTGGATTCTGCCGTTCGCCTTCGCGATGCTGCTCTCCACGCTGTTCATGGAAGGCGGCGCACCCGCTGGCGGCTGGACCATGTATCCGCCGCTGGTGCTGCAAACCGGCAACGCCTTTCCGCTGCTGATCTTCGCCATCCACTTGATGGGTGTGTCATCGATCACCGGTGCGATCAACGTCGTCGTGACGATATTGAACATGCGCGCCCCCGGCATGACGCTGCTGAAAATGCCCCTGTTCGTCTGGACCTGGCTCATCACCGCTTATCTGTTGATCGCCACCATGCCGGTGCTGGCCGGTGCGGTGACGATGCTGCTCACCGACAAGTACTTCCACACCAGTTTCTTCACCGCTTCGGGCGGTGGTGACCCGGTGATGTTCCAGCACATCTTCTGGTTCTTCGGCCATCCCGAGGTCTACATCCTCATCCTGCCGGCATTCGGCATCGTCTCCACCATCATCCCGACCTTCGCCCGCAAGCGCCTGTTCGGTTACGACTCGATGGTTTACGCCACGGCCTCGATCGGCTTCCTGAGCTTCATCGTCTGGGCGCACCACATGTTCACCGTCGGCATGCCGCTGGCCGGCGAGCTGTTCTTCATGTTCAGCACCATGCTCATCGCCGTGCCCACCGGCGTGAAG
>JAUSQI010000177.1 GCA_030652575.1 Stagnimonas sp.
CCTCCGTCCTCATCATCACAGCTATAGGACGTGTCCGGGGAAGAAGGGGAAGCTCAGATACTTGTGGACTGTTTGACCCTGGCCTTGCTTTACACCTTCCGTGTAGTTGCTGGGGCGGCAGCGGTTGGATTGGACCTGTCATTCTGGCTGCTAGCATTCTCGGTGTTCCTCTTCCTCTCGCTGGCTTTTGTGAAGCGTTATGCTGAGCTTGAGTTGCAGCGCTCCAGCGGCCGTACCAATTTGAACGGCCGCGGCTACCTCACCGGAGACGCGCAGCTGATCCAGACTATGGGCATCACCGCCGGTCAAGCGTCGGTGCTGGTGCTGGCGCTTTACCTCAACAGCGAGGCCGTAACCAAGCTCTATCGCAATCCCGAAGTCATCTGGGGCGCGGTGCCAGTGATGCTGTTCTGGGTTCACTGGATGTGGATGCAAGCGCATCGCGGACGCATGCATGACGACCCGCTCGTGTTCGCGGTTAAGGATCGTACCTCGCTGCTTGCCGGCGCTTGCGTAGCAGTTGTGCTCGCTGCGGGTGTGCTCGCGTAGTGGTTAAGGTTAGCGGATGGGGTCGGTTGAGTGATGCGACTCACAACGTTGTGACGCTCGGTGACCGCTTTAGCGTTGCCCGCCAACTCGCGCACCGACCAGGTGGTATAGCTCATGGCATGGGGCGCAGCTACGGAGATACCGCTCTGAACGCGGGGGGGTTGTTGTGGGCCACGCGCGGGCTAGATCGCTTCATCGATTTCGACATCTACCGTGGCCGCCTCACGTGCGAGGCGGGAGTGCTATTGCGCGATATCCAGCACCTCTGCGTGCCCCGCGGCTGGATGCTGGCTGCGAGCCCGGGCACGCAGCTGATCACCGTCGGCGGCGCGATTGCCAACGACGTCCACGGCAAGAATCATCATGCGGTCGGCGCGTTCGGAGACCATGTGCGCCGGCTCATACTTCAGCGCGTGGACGGGACCGTGATCGAGTGCGGCCCGGACCTACGTCCTGATTGGTTCGCAGCCACCGTCGGCGGCATCGGTCTGACTGGGCTGATCGAGCAAGCCGAATTACAGTTGCGGCGTGTACCAAGCCCTTGGCTGTCCACCGAGTCGATGCCTTACGGCACGCTGGATGAATTCTTCGATCTCAGCCAGCGCTCCGAGGCGGATTGGGAGTATATCGTGTCGTGGATCGACTGCCTTTCGGGCAGTCTGAACAGCGGCCGGGCACGAGGGCTATTCATGCGTGGCAACCACGCACCGCTGTCCGACGGTCCGTCGCCACGGACGAAAGCCAAGCGCGTCCCGCTCATTCCGCCCGTGTCACTGGTCAATCCGCTGACCCTTCGCGCCTTCAACGCGTCCTATTTCCACATGGGCCGCTGGCGCGCGGGATACTCGACGCAGCATTACGAGCCCTTCTTCTATCCGCTGGACAACCTGCGCGACTGGAACCGCATCTATGGTGCGCGAGGCTTCCATCAGTACCAATGCGTGCTGCCGCCCGAGGACAGCGCGGCTGGCGTACAGGCGATGCTGGCAGAGATCGGTCGATCAGGACGTGGCTCGTTCCTCGCGGTGCTCAAGACCTTCGGGGACCGAGCGGCGGTAGGCATGCTGAGTTTCCCGATGCCGGGGGTCACGCTCGCGCTGGATTTCGCCAACACCGGCCCGGACTTGGAGCGTCTGTTCAGGCGGCTGGACGCAATCGTCTCTCAGGCGGGCGGGCGGCTCTACTTGGCTAAGGACAGCCGCATGCCGCGGACATTGTTCGAGGCAGGTTATCCACGCCTGTCCGAGTTCCACGCCTATCGGGATCCGGGCTTGTCGTCCGAGATGTCGCGGCGGCTCATGGGGGAGTGAAAAGTACAAAGATGAAACATATCCTGATCGTTGGTGCGACCTCGGCCATGGCCGAACAGAGCGCACGGCTGTGGGCCGCGCGCGGCGATGTTCGGCTCGTGCTTCTTGGCCGTGACGCGCAACGCTTGGAGGCAATCGCGCAGGATTTGCGCGTACGCGGCCAAGCCGTCAAAACGTTGACCTACGTTCTAGACTTCGAGAGTGCCGTCGCCATTGGCGCACTGGTCCGGACGGTTACTCAGGTAGCGCCGATAGACATCGCGCTGATCGCTCATGGACACCTACCCGATCAACCAGCGTGCGAGGGCGATCTGGGGCTGGCGGCCCGCGAGTTATCCATCAATGGTGTGTCCCCGGTGCTGTTCGCTGAGGCGATAGCCGGTGCGATGCAAAGCGCGGGACGTGGCGCGTTGGCGGTGATCGGTTCGGTGGCCGGCGACCGAGGCCGCAAGTCCAACTATGTCTACGGCGCGGCTAAGGGCTTGGTGGAACGTTACGTCCAGGGATTGCAGCATCGGCTAGCGACCACTGCCGTCCGAGTCACTCTGGTTAAGCCGGGGCCGACCGACACCCCGATGACCGCTCATCTGAAGCTGGGCGGTGCCAAGCTCGCGGATGTCGGCGCGGTGGCACGGAGGATCGTCGCGGCGACCGATGCCGGTCGTCCGGTGCTATACACGCCTGCCAAGTGGGCAATAATCATGACAGTGATCCGCAACCTGCCGCGCGCGATTTTCCATCGCATGAACATATGAGCTCTGGAACACGCCGCCAGCACCATCGACTTTCAGGGACTGAGAACGTGGGCCAACGATATGACCAGGCCTCGGCAGCCGCAACCGCGGAACAGTGGCGAGCGGCCGACTGGATCGGCATCCTGCTGATCCTGCTCAGCATCGACTTCTTTCCGAACCTACCCGACGCTTCACTCGATTCGTCGTGGATGAACGGGCTGACAGCAGCGCTGGCGCAAGGCGCCGTGCCTGGAAGCGATCTGCTCTTCACGTACGGACCACTCGCCAGCTTGTTGACAGCTTACGCGGGCCCGGGATTCCCGCTGGGGCTGTCCTTGGCGTTGGCGATCGCGGCGACCTTCGCAGTGCTGCTACGCATCTGCACAGGACACCGCTTCCTGTGGGTCGCAGCGCTGGTCTTTCTGCTCAGCCCAAGCAATGAAGCGCTGTTCTATCTCTTCCTCGGCGTGATCCCATTGGCGGCCATCCACATCGGTAGCGAGCCATGGGCGAGCCGCGTACCGCTAATCGCAGCCGCCGTGTTGACGCCCGCGATGACTTTGGCCAAGCTTTCTTTCCTGCCGCTGAGCACGGCACTGCTCGTTCTGACCTGTGCGCATGAGGCAGCGTCAGGGCGCTGGCGCGCGGCAGTCGCGGGTGCGGCGCTGTTTGGCGCCTCGCTCGTGGCGATGTGGCTGCTTAGCAGCCAGGCGCTGTCTGATCTCCCGGCCTACCTGCTCGACGGTGAGATCATCAAGGGCTACACCAGCGCCATGGAATGGGACCTCGGCATGGTCATCGCGGGCGTCAACCTGCAGTTGATCGAAACCTTGCTGATTTACCTCACCGCCGCCCTCGTGCTGGGGGTGCTGGTGCCCCGCGCCGGAGGTCGGGCCTCAGGTGCCTACCTGCTGATGGCGCTGGCCGCGGTGCTAGCGGTGGTGATCAAGGCAGGTGTAGTGCGTCACGGCGGCGTGCACTCGATCTTTCCGTGGATGCTTCTATGCGTTCTGACACTGTCACTTGCCGGCGCACCGCGCCTGCCTGGTCTGGCTCGCCTGAGCTTCGCCGTTGCCCTGCTGATGACTCTGGCACTCGCCCCAATCTACCGTGGCGACGGACGAAGTGTCTCGAATATCGTCGCGGCGGCCCGCGAGCATGCGCAAACGCAGGGGTTGGATTGGCAATTAGTGAAGCGCTCGCCGGGATACTGGCGCCGCTACACCGTAGCGGTGCCAAGCCAGTTTCTCGGCAGCCTGCCCAGCCCGCTCTCTGGATTGGCTGAACGGGTGCACAACGCCATCGGGCTCACGCTGGCGTTGATTAGTGGCGACGAGTCAATGCGCGAAGCAACGAGTCGCGCCCACCGCGAGATCCTGGACGCCTGCCCGCTCACCCGAGTAGCGGGTAGTGTCGACATCTACCCGACCGACATCAATTGCCTGCTGGTGCACGGTATGGCGTGGAACCCGCGCCCGGTGTTTCAGAGCTATAGCGCCTATACGCCTAGCCTGCAGATATTGAACCGCGCCCACATCGTGGGCGCCGACGCGCCGGATCACCTGTTCGTCGACGTAAAGCCGCTCGACGGCCGGTTGCCCGTGCTCGAGGAAGGTAATGTCTGGTTCTGCTTGGCAGGGCGCTATCGGCCTTCAGGAGCGATGCAGGGCAACTTCCTTCACCTGACGCGCGCCAGAGGCGATTGCGACACTACGCGCGAGACCGGCATGCATACAGCGCGACTAGGCGAGCCAATCATACTTTCCTGCGATCGTCCCCAAGTGGTGGCGAGCTTCGATTTCCGCGCAACCGAGTTTGGGCGATTAGCTTTACTTTTCTACAAGATACGCCGACTGACGATCGACGTCCAAACCTGCGACGGCGAGACCCGCAGCTATCGCTTTGTGCCCAGTATGGCGACGCTGCCTCTGCCGCTGAGCCCGCTCGTCGAGAACGCGCGTGAGCTTCGTCAGGTGTTGTTCGACGGCAATATGCCGCCGGGCCGGCGCATCAAACGCTTCGTCATCCGCGAAAGCGAGTCTGAAAGCCCGATACCCGGCTGGGCCACTGAATACAACGTGCGTTGGTATGAGGCTGCTGTTTCGACTCCCGCCGCGTCCAATGCAATGCCAGCGGTCTTCGCCCTGCCACAATTCCCGTCCTTGACTTCCCCCGCGCCCTGATCCTATGCAGCAAAACGCTTTGCCTCCAGACACCAAGATCGTCCTGCCCGGCGGCGCCGGACTGGTCGGCTATAACCTAGTCGCCCGCCTCAAGGAAGTTGGTTATCGCAACCTCGTCGTCATTGACAAGCATCCGACCAATGTCGGTTTGCTCCAGCGCATTCAGCCCGACATCACGACGGTGCTAGCGGACGTCTCGCAGCCCGGCGACTGGGAGCGGCATTTCGAGGACGCCGGTGCCGTGGTCATGCTCCAGGCGCAGATCGGCGGCAATGACTACGGAGATTTCGTCCGCAATAACGTGGACTCGACGCGACTAATCCTCGACCTCGTGCGTAGGTATGGCATCGAGCGCCTAGTGCACATAAGCTCTTCGGTGGTCGAGTCAGTCGCCGACGACTTTTACACTAGAACCAAGAAGGACCAGGAGCGACTTGTCATCGAGAGCGGTATTCGCTGCCCGATCCTGCGCCCCACTCTGATGTTCGGCTGGTTCGACCGCAAGCATCTAGGCTGGCTGTCCCGCTTCATGGAAAGGGTGCCATTCTTCCCGATCCCAGGACACGGCCGTTACATGCGTCAGCCACTGTACGCGGGAGACTTTTGCAACGTGATCATCAGCTGCATCCAAGGTCGCGTGAGGGACGGCGTATACAACATCTCTGGGCACGAAAAGGTGGACTACATCGATATCATCCTAGAGATCAAACGTGCGACGCGTTCGCGCACACCAATTGTGCGCATCCCCTACACGGCATTCTTCGTGGCGCTGTGGGTGTGGGGACTGTTCGACAAAAATCCACCATTCACAACTCACCAGCTGGCCGCGCTCAGTGCCAAGGACCAGTTCGAGGTCGTCGACTGGCCCGGCATCTTCGGCGTCAAGCGCACAAACTTCCGCGACGCCGTGAAAGAAACCTTCAACGACTCGCGCTACAGCAGTGTGGTACTTGAGTTCTGAGAGACTAAATGAGTAAGCAGCAACGTATTGCCGTGCTAGGCGCCGGCCCCATGGGTTTGGCAGTGGCCTATCAACTGGCACTCGACGGGCACTGCCCTATCGTGTTCGAGGCCGATGACCGAGTCGGCGGTATGACCGCGACGATGGACTTCGGCGGCCTAGACATCGAACGCTACTACCACTTCCATTGCACCTCGGACACTGCTTTCCTCAAGATGCTGGATGAACTCGGTTTGGCCGATCGTATGCGGTGGGTGGCCACGAAGATGGGCTACTGGTATGAGAACTGCCTGCAGCCGTGGGGCACTCCCTTCGCGCTGTTGTCGTTCAAGGGCTTAAGCTTGTCGGCAAAGATTCGCGCAGGCTTACACGCGTTTCTGTGTATCAAGCGCAACAACTGGAAGCCGCTGGACCACCTCGAGGCCACTGGTTGGCTGCGGCGCGGCGTAGGCGACGAGGCCTTCGAAGTGCTGTGGCGTAGACTTTTTGAGCTTAAGTTTTACGACTTCACCGACAAGCTATCCGCCGCGTGGATCTGGAGCCGTATCCGCCGCATCGGCCGCTCACGCTACAACCTGTTCAAGGAGAAGCTGGGCTACCTAGAGGGCGGCTCTGCCACCCTGCTCAACGGCATGAAGGCTGCGATCGAGTCGCGCGGCGGCGAGTTCCGCCTCTCCACGCCGGTGCGCCAGGTGCTGATTGAGGAAGGCGGCGTACGCGGCGTGCGACTGGACAGTGGCGACGAACTTTTCCAAAAGGTCGTCAGTACCGTCCCGCTACCTTACGTTCCGCGCCTGATACCGGACCTGCCGGCCGACCTGTTGCAGCGGTTCCAGTCGGTGAAGAACATAGCCGTGGTGTGCGTAATCACCAAGTTGCGCAAGCCGGTGACTGACAAATTCTGGCTCAACACCAACGACCCGGAGATGGACATCCCCGGCGTAGTTGAATACACCAATCTGAGGCCGATGAAGGACCACATCGTATACATTCCTTTCTACATGCCGGGCGAGCATGCCAAGTTCGGCGACGACAATCAGGTCTTCCTTGACAAGGTGAAGCGTTACCTCAAGCGTATTAACCCGAAGCTGACTGACGCAGACTTCCTCGACATGCGCGCCAGCCGCTACCGCTACGCGCAGCCGATCTGTGATCCGGGCTACCTCGACTCTTTGCCCCCGGCGAAGTTGCCAGTGGTCGGCTTGTGGGTAGCGGACACTTCGTACTACTACCCCGAGGATCGCGGCATCTCTGAAAGCATCGGCTTCGGAAGAGCCCTTGCGCGGAATGCGGCGGAGTGATGCCGGTCTTCAGGTCAGCCCAGTTCATGCGCTTCCTGCTGACTGGGGGGTTAGCGGCGGCTGTTAACTTCGTCTCATGCGTCCTATTCAACCACTGGATGGGCTATTCGACCGCGATAATATTGGCCTACCTTGTTGGTATGACGTCCGCCTTCCTGCTGTCGCGGCAGTTCGTATTCAGGGGCGGCAAGCAAGCCTTACATCACTCGGCAATCTACTTCGTGCTGGTGAACGCGGTGGGCATTATTCAGACTTGGGCGGTCAGCTTGAGCCTGGCGACTTTGGTGCTGCCGGCCCTCGGCTTGACCCACTTCGTGCCCGAGATCGCGCATGCGGTGGGCGTGGTGGTGCCAGTATTCACAAGTTACATCGGCCACAAGCACCTATCGTTCCGATGAACCAAGGCGATGACATTCGCTCGGTCCGGCATCCACCCTCTCAAGCAACCTCGATTGAACCGGACGCTTACTCAGATAATGTCGTGGCGAAAGGCGCGGGTAATGCGGAGCGCTACTCGCATCGCTAAGTGCATGGGCTTCAGTAGCATGTAGGGTAGGCCGAGATAGGTGGCCACGATCGGCCGGTAGATTCCACTTCGAAAATATTTCGACAGGCTTGCGGCAGGGTTCTCGGACTGGAAGCTGAAGCGACTACCTCCAGACCGAAGCCGGTAAGTAATGGGTAGCAGTAGCGCAAAGAAGAGTCTGAAACGCATGATGGCAAAGGCCTTCTTGTCGTTCGCGAACGACGAGGCCCGCATGACATCGAGTACTGCTTCAGCCCAAACGCGATAGAAGCGATAGCCGCCCGTGTTCTCCATCTCGTCTGGAAACACTTCTTTCTCATCGCTGACAAAGCACTTTGTCGATCTGGCAAGCGATTCCAAAAAAATCCAGTAGTAAGCCATGAAGCCTCCCAGATGCATGCGGGCTACTTCGAGATTGGGTTTAATCAGACTCGAACGGATGACTTGCGAAGTCATGAAAGTCGTATACACGTTCACAGAATGCAACAGCTCGACATTGCTCATCCCGCTGGCGCTTCGCCGTTTCCAGTCTTGTTCTATTCGACCCTGTGTGCGCAGATACAGGAAATCAAAATCATGCTGATCAATCATTTTGAGTATGTAGCTCAAAGTGTCCCCTCGCACGGTGTCATCGTCGCCTGGCAGCCATATGTAGTTGCCAGTGGCTTCACCAAAAAGCTTTAGAAAGTTGGCGTCCGGACCGATGTTCTCGGCATTGCGCCAATAGCGGATCGCGCCCTCGTACTTCGCGACAATCACTTGGGTGTCGTCAGGAGAGGCGTTATCTGAAACCATCAGCTCGATATCGTCCGCACGCCCAGAGGCAGATATCTGTGCCGCAAGAGAAACCAGCAGCGTCTCCAGCATTGCTGACCGGTTGTAGGTGGGTATGCAAATACTCAGTTTTTTCATTTCAAAGCGCCCGATAACCGCTTAAGAGGCTCTGGTTGCTCCAGAGGTAGTCCCATTCGCCGAAGCGTCCGCAGGACTTCACGCCGAGAGATTCGAGATGATCGCGAACGATTTGCCGGTTCTCTTCCATGCCGACATCGAAGATGACGTTGCCCCACGGTAGACGCTTGTGGTGCATGAAGCGGATGTCTTCGCCCGCCGCAATGCCCATCTTGAGGATTGCGCCGCGCACGTTGTCCTTGAGCTCCTGCGGCGAAAAGCGGGCCTTGCGCCCGCGCTGGTAGATCTCAAACTGCAGCGAGCTGCAGTTCTGCGGCGCGTTGTCTGGCGACTTTACCGAAGGTGAGTAGGCGCGGCTGGCGTGTATGTCGGCGTCGTAGATGTAGAACCACAAGTCCAAGTCGATTACGCGGTTGAAGCCTACCGAGACCAGGTCGATAGAGGTGGCTTCTAGTGCGGCAGCAGCGGTAGCCACGTCAGCCGGTACATCCACCAACAGGTGTACCAGCTCCGGCAGCGGTAGCGTACTGATTAGGCGGTCGTAGCTCACCGAATGGCCGTCCCGGAAATCGACGCGCTTTGCGGCAGAGTCGACCCGTATCGCGCAGGCATCGAGCTCTACTGCAGAGGCATCTATCAGCGGCTGGATGAAGGCCTTGTAGCCACCTTGTTTCGGATAACGCATCTCCTTTGTGTAGTACGTATTCGGCGTCTCCGCCGTGAAGGCACCGAACAGAATCTCATCCAGTTCGGCACGCCGCATGCGGTTGCCGATCCAGTTCACCGAGAGCCGGTTCGGAGGCGTACCCCAGTACTTGTGCGTGTAGGCAATCGGATAGCTGCGCGCGATGTCGTCACCGTATTGCGACAGCAACCACTGCTCATAGTTGGCAGGATCGGCGATGTCAGGGCGGCTCACGAAGGATTTGATGAGCTCGACCTTGCGCGCCGCAGGCAACGGGAACAAGTTGTTCTGTACGGGGTGCTTCAACCAGACGTCCTTATCGAAGCACTGCGAGTCGGCGGGATGAGTGAAATAGGGCGTACGGTCGAAAATAGCGCGCACTTCGGGTTCGTTCGCGAAGCTAAGGTGCACGGCGTTATCAAAGCGGAAGCCATCGACGACGAAGTTGTCCAGCAGTCCGCCGAGGCTGAGCCGGGCTTCGAAGATCACAGAATCAAGGCCCAACTCGCGGGCGCGAAGCGCGGCACCCAAGCCAGCGATTCCACCGCCCAGAATCACGATTGGAATGTGTCTCATACGATCAGGGCCTTCATTTCATCTCCAGCCAAGTAGTTGGTCAGGGCCGACTGCCATGACCGCATCGGCGGCAGGCCCAGCTCATTGGCGCGCCAGTTGATCGCCGTCTCGTTATCAGAGACTGGCGCGACACGATTGAAGCTACCTGCCGCAACGGGGCGAACTTGCACATTGAGTCCCGCCCGCTCCACGATCTCGCGCACATACTCGAAGCGGCTGGCGGTGCCCTCGTTGACCGCATTGAAGACGCCCTGTGCATTCAGCGCAAGCAGGGCGAGTAGCCGGTCCGCCAGATCCTCCACATGGGTTGGGCAACCGCGTTGCTGCTGGTTGGAGGAGATAAAGCCGTCCGGCGTGGAACGCGCTTCCAGGATGCGTCGTGCGACGAAGTTCTTCGGTGCGGATGCCTCCCCGCCGAAGAGCCACCCGGTGCGCAGCACCAGGTTGGCTTCGGCAGCAGAGAGCACCGCCCGCTCCGCGAGCAGCTTGCTCTTGTGGTGATGGGTCTGCGGATGAGCCTCGTCAAACTCGGCATACGGTCGCTGCAGGTGCGATCCGTAGACGCCTGTACTGGATATGACCGTCATCGGCACTCCGCACCGCCGCGCCGCCGCGGCCAGCAGCTCTGTCAGCAGAACGTTGTCGCGGTAGCACGTCTGCGGCTCCGCCTCACAGCGCTCCACATTAGTGTTGGCCGCAGCATGAACCAAGTGGTCAACTCCAACCAGCATCGCGTCCAAGGCATCGCGCGCTGTCGCGTCTAAACTCAAGGCCACGCTGCTGCGGTCAAGTGACTGGCAGGTGTAGCCGGAGGATATCGCACGTCGAACTAGAGCACTACCAAACAGTCCACTGCTACCGGAAATCAGGAGCTTCATTCACTGCCCCAGCGGAAAGTGCTCGAGCGGCAGATTTACCGCTTCGTCCGGATCGTGGGGGATGCTGGCCACGTTGAGGAGCAGGTTGAGCGAGTTGCCGATGCCGGTAAAAGCCATCCACACGCCCGGCGGTACCGTCAGGCGCGCGTAGCGCGCTTCGCCGAGGCGCACAGTCTCAGCGACGCTACCGTCTTCCGACCGCAAGTAGAACTCGATGGTGCCGACCGGCACCACTAGGTTCAACGTCATCAAGCTGTGGCGCTTCCAGCCTTTCGTGACGCCTGGCACAACGGTGGAGAAGTAGGCTTCGCCGAAACCCTTGAAGCTTTCCTCACTGGCCTTGAGGCCATGATAGACGTCGCCTTTGGGGTTGGCGATGCGGCGAAGCGGCGTGACGACGGCACCAGTGGCCAGGCGCGTTATTTCGTCCATGCCAATCCCCGTTGCACCGCAGCAGCCTCGTATTGATCGATCTGCTCCAGCGTTAGCTTGTAGGCGTCGGTCGGTTGTCCCGCGTAGAAGTTCGAATACCAGCGGCCGACCATCTCGATGCACTGTGCATAAGTCAGCACGGCCTCCCACTTCAGCAAAAAGGCGGCTTTGTCACAATTCAGGCGCAGCAGGCCAGCTTCATGAAAGGGCACATTCCCAGTAATGCGATAAGCCTTGCCCGTCGGATCCTGCTCCCAATGGCTGCGCAGGTCAGCCAGCAAAGAGACCACCGTCTTGTTCTGCTCGGTGCGCGGTCCGAAGTTGAAGGACTCACCGCACAGCTGGCGGTCGCGTGCCAGTTCGGCGGCCAGTGTGAGGTAACCACTGAGCGGTTCCAGCACGTGCTGCCAGGGGCGAGTGGCGTCAGGGCTACGGATTTCTACCGTTTCTCCCTTGGACCAGCTGCGTACACAGTCCACGACGATGCGATCCTTGGCCCAGTCGCCACCGCCGATTACGTTGCCGGCGCGGCCGGTGGCAATGCGCACCGGAGTTTTTTGGGGGTCGCGAAAAAAAGCCCAATAGTATGAGTGGATGATGACCTCCGCCGCCCCCTTGGAGCCACTGTACACGTCGCGGCCACCAAGGTGGTCCGTTTCCTTGTACCCCCACGGCCACTCGACGTTCTCGTAGCATTTGTCGGATGTGATGAAAATGGCCGTGCACGGGTGCTGCACATGCCGCAGGGCGTCAAGAATGTTGGCTGTGCCCATGACATTAGTCGAAATTGTGTCCAGCGGCTCTTGGTAGGAGGTCGACACGATGGCTTGGGCGGCCAGATGAAAAATGAAGTCCGGTTTAGACGTCTCTATCAGGCGCGCGACAGCGGCAGCGTCGCGAACGTCGGCAAGATGGTGTTCGATCCGGTTTTCCAGCCCGAGCACCTCGAACATGGAGGGATTGGTCGGGATCTGGTCAGAGCAGGCAATAACTTTGGCACCGAGCTTCAACAACCACACTGTGAGCCAGCTCCCCTTGAAACCAGTATGACCAGTGATCAATACGCGTTTGCCACAGTAGGTTTCACTAAAGATATTGTTCATAGCCAGCTATCGAGTTATTTAAAGGATTTGGGGCGAGCGAAGACGATCGAAGCGAGGAAAATGACGACTATCCATTCGACCATCACCCAAGCGGTTGCCATGCCTGCGGCCCCGTATTCGCGAGACAAAAAATAACCACCGATCAGACTAATCGGCACTGCGGAAAAAACCACTAGATTGACGAGGTTTTCTTTGCGGTCCACAACCAAGAAATGCACGGCCAAAACATTGCTGATCGCGATTGCCGGAATCACCAACGCCATGATCCGTAACACATCGACGAGATCCGGCAGCTTGTTGTGGAAGAGCATGTCTGAAATGGCAGGAGCAAGGAGATAGACCACTGGCACACAGGCCATCGATCCGGTGAAGAAGATCGCAAGCGTCAGACGGCGAAATCGTCCCAACCGCTCCGGCGACGTCGCCTTGAGAACATTGAGCCTTGGAAAGATGGCCGATGTTGCCTGGGCGATGAAGCTCAAACCAGCTCGTAGCAACCGCTCGCTGGAGCCATAGACAGCCACGGCATAGGCCGTGGAGACACCGCCCAGAAGCACCACGTTGAACGAGGTGTACAGGCTTGCGGCCGCCTGGACTAGAAAGATGCGCCAGCCATCCTTCAGCGCCGAAAGACCCGGACGAATCCCAAACACGTCGCGATGCCTGACCTTGCCCTTCGTCAACATCGACCGCTCCAATATCTGCCAGATGAAGAAGCGCACTCCAACAAGCACTGCGCAAAGCAGGTTGAAGTCGGCGCTGCTCCGCACAAACAACACACAACAGAATGTAATCAATCCTCCCACCACTTCCAGCACGGCCATCGTACCCAGACTCGAGATCGCCTGAAAATAATATGTTGGGGTTAAGCCGGTAATGACGCCGAGCAACCAGGCACCGATTGCCCATTCCGGATACGGCGAGAAAACCGTTGATTGTGTAAGCGCCCATACAAGGAAAACTACCGACAGAGTCGCCAGTATCCACTTGGCAGACTGTGTTTCGGTTACTACTGCCCACGTATTTGCAGGCTCACCGGAAGCCGCAATTCGACGCGTTGCGGAGATGTTAAATCCGTACTCGACGAAGATGCTCAACCATGCCGAACTGGCCAGCGCATAAACGTAAACGCTGTACTGCGCTTCCGTGAGCACCCTCGTCAGCATGGAGAGCAACGCCAAAGGCAAACACAGCCTGAGGAGCTGGATTACGTAAAGATAACCAATGTTTTTAACGACCAATGTCTTTGCTACCGCACAAGTTCACTCCCACATCTTCCAGGGTGCCTTGCCGGCAGTCCACAGCGATTCAAGCAATTGTTTGTCCCGCAGCGTATCCATGGGTTGCCAGAAGCCAGCATGTTCGTAAGCCATCAACTGATCTGACTCAGCCAGAGTGTTGAGCGGCTCTTGCTCCCAGGTGCACTGATCCCCAGCAATATATTTCAGCACCAACGGAGATAAAACGAAAAAGCCACCATTAATCATGGCGCCATCTCCTTTCGGTTTCTCCTTAAAGCTCCTGACATGGCCTTCGCGGATGTCGAGCGCACCAAACCTGCCGGGCGGATACGTGGCGGTAAGAGTTGCCGTCTTACCATGTGCTTTGTGAAAAGCAATCGTGGCGCTGATATCAATGTCCCCCACGCCATCCCCATACGTGAAGCAGAAAGCTTCCTCATCTTTGACATAGTCGGCCACACGCAGCAATCGTCCTCCAGTCATGGAGTCGTCGCCAGTGTCGACCAAAGTGACGTTCCAAGGCTCGGCACGCTTGTGATGCACTTCCATTCGGTTGTTGCACATGTCGAAGGTGACATCCGACATGTGTAGAAAGTAGTTGGCGAAATACTCTTTGATTACATAGCCTTTGTAGCCACAGCAGATGACGAAATCATTGACTCCGTGAGCTGAGTACATTTTGAGTATGTGCCACAGAATCGGCCTCCCACCGATCTCAACCATTGGTTTTGGCCGCACGCTAGTCTCTTCTGCCAAGCGAGTACCAAGTCCGCCGGCAAGGATGACTGCTTTCATCGAGTTAATTCTCCAAAATTGCTACAGGATCACCAAACATTTCCTGCTCAGAGGCTTGCGTCGCAAGATATAGGTGTTTGGGTGGCATCGATACTCACTTGCACGTACACAGTGCGCGATAGATCAACCGAGACGCAGCTGCCAAGAGTGTCGACTCTCATCCGCTCTACTCAATCAAAAGATGCAGCTCGACAAAATGTGAGTGGCCCATAAGTAAGTGGTGACATATCAACTCAATATGCACTGCGATCTTTGAATAATACTTTCGCAGTTTTGAGAACGATTGCGACATCCTTCCAGAAGGACTGAGTCCGTGCATATTCGACATCAAGCGCTACTCGTTTTGAATATGCCAAGTCGCTTCTTCCGGAGATCTGCCAAAGACCTGTCAATCCAGGCTTGACGGAGAGATAGTACGGCAGTGAAGCACCATATTTTTCGAGCTCCTGTTCAACCACTGGTCGTGGTCCGACCAAGCTCATTTCCCCTTTGAGCACGTTGATGATCTGTGGCAATTCATCCAGGCTCGTCTTGCGCAAAAAACGACCTACCGCTGTCACCCGGGGATCGTGTTTAATTTTATGCGTCTCGGCCCACTCTTTTGCCACAACGGCATCAGTCGCAAGCAATGCTTCGAGGCGGGCCTCGGCGTCTTTGACCATGGAGCGAAACTTGTAAACATCGAAAGCTCGGCCACCCTGCCCTACTCTCCGATGACGAAAAAGCACAGGCCTTCCGCTTTGTCGACATACCAAGGTACCCGCACAAATGGCAAGTGGCGCAAAAACTGCGCACATAGCCAAGGCCGCTGCGATATCAAAAGCCCGTTTGCCTTTGTACGGTTTCACAGAGATATCCGCGGCAATGCTGGCCCATACCTTTTTGGCATCGAGAGTTTTCATGATGAGCAGTGCTCCGAGAGACTAGCTAGCCAACTCGCGATACCAGCTTCTGCGTCATGGCTCCCGCCGATCTAATGGAAGACACGTCAGAAACGGCAGGATGTCGAAGCACATTGCTGTACTCGCCGTGGGCCGCGCTGTGACGCCGCTTATGCCAACGCCAAGCAGTTTCAATCATGTCTTCCAGCCTGGGCAGCTCAGGCTTCCATCCCAAAAAGGCGTGGGTATGCGTGGCATCTGCAACTAGCATGGTTGGATCGCCCAAGCGACGAGCACCGATCTTGTGAGGGATGGCCTTGCCAACCACACGTTCGGCAGCTGCCAATACCTGCTTGACGCTATAGCCGTTGCCGTTACCGAGGTTGAAGGTATAGGCACCTGGTTCGCGCAGCAGATGGTTCAAACCCAGCAGGTGCGCGCGGCAGATGTCATTCACGTGAACGAAATCGCGCACGCAGGTGCCATCTTCGGTCGGGTAGTCGGTGCCGTTCACCACGATGGGCTCGCGCTGATACAGCACGGAGTCGAGAATCTTGGGAATAAGATGAGTTTCAGGTTCGTGGGCCTCGCCGATCTCGCCGGAAGGATCCGCACCCGCGGCATTGAAATAGCGGAAGGTAACGCTGCTCTGACCGTAGGCACCCCAGTAATCAGCCAGCAGACGCTCTGCAGCCAGCTTGCTGGCACCGTAAGGGTTGATGGGGTTACAGGGATGCTGCTCGCCAATGCGCTCGGTTTGAGGCGCTCCGAAAATGGCGGCTGTTGAAGAGAAAACCAAAGGCAGCCCTGGCTGCTGACTCATGTAGTCAGCCAGCGTTGCGGTACCGACAAAATTAGTGAAGTAATACTGGGAAGGATCGCGAATGGATTCAGAAACGATCGATTTACCGGCGAAATGCATTACCGCTTCAGGCTTAGTCGCGTTAAACACGTGATGCAGGGTCGAAACATCACTCAGATCACCGATGTGAAGAGTTCCGAAGCGGCAAGCTTCTTTATGCCCGGTCGAGAGATTATCGAGCACATGAACCGTATGCCCTTGTTCGGCAAGCATTTTGGACATATGAGAACCGATATATCCAGCACCACCGATTACCAAAACTCGCATTTCTTTTCCTTATGTACCCGATGTCGTGAAGCAAATTCGGGCCGCCCCTTAAGAGAGGCTATAGCCAAACGTGCGCCCTTACGCCCACTAATAGTGCATCACTTTTGTGCGTCGCAACAAGTCGCCAACATTACAAGTCCAGATGAACGCACAGTGACTCGTAAGATTCCTAAAAAGGCAGATAGCTCGGTTCGCGGGTGTAATGCACATAGCCAATGTTGGCACCGGCGCGCAGTCCAACCCCAGTGCGTATGGGGGCTAACACAACCTCATCGCTGCGCTGATAGTTGAGTCCGAAACCAGCTACGACGTAGAGACTGCCCTCAACACCGGGAAACCGCTGGAATAACTGCTCGGTTTTTCGAAGGTTGTAGACCAGAGTGAAAACCTTGGAGGCATTACCACCGTAGTCCAAGCCCACAGAAGGCCCCTGCCAGAATACAGGCCCGCGACCTCCACCCTTGTATTGTAGGTAACCTTGACCATAACGCAGGCCAACAATGAAGGCCCCTGAGCCTTCCTCGCCCTCGATATAAGCAACCGGCTGGCCATAGTCCGAGAAGGCTTTTTCAATCAGCGAGGCGAGCTCGGAAGTCGTGCCGCCAAAAAATGTTTTGGCAGAGTTGAGGATTTCCTCGCGTGTATAGGTCTGCGTCTCAGCCGGGGCATCCGGTACGGGCTGGGCGCGCTCCGACACCGTTTCGGACGCTCGCGGCGTGTCCTCGGTTCCACGGATAGGAGTGCAGGCTGCGAGTGTCGACAATGCGATGAGGCCAAGTGCGAGGGATCGCATCGTAATTTCCGGCTGGAGGGGCGAGCAGTTTAGTCGCCCCTCGCCAGTATTGGTTCCAATCACTGCAACAACAGGGTGAATCTCAAACCGGCTCGAGTGCAGCGGCCTTCTCTCGCCCTTCGATATCGAACTTCAGCCCCTCGTCGCCCAATCGCACGAACACCTTGCCGCCATTGGCGAGTTTGCCGAACAACAACTCCTCCGCCAGTGGACGTTTGATCTGTTCCTGGATGACCCGCGCCATCGGCCGCGCCCCCATTTTCGGGTCGTAGCCCTTGTCGGCGAGCCACAGCTTGGCGGCTTCGTCGATTTCGATCGCAACGCCCTTGGCGGCAAGTTGGCCTTCGAGCTGGATCAGGAACTTCTCGACCACCCGCACCACCTGCTCCTTGCCGAGCGAGGCGAAGGGGATCACCGCATCGAGACGGTTGCGGAACTCGGGTGTAAAGCCCTTCTTGATCGCTTCGAGCGCGTCCGGCGCGTGATCCTGCTCCACGAAGCCTATCGTGCTGCGTGCCGCGTCGAAGGCACCCATGTTGGTTGTCATGACCAGAATGACGTTGCGGAAATCCACATGACGGCCGTTATTGTCGGTCAGCGT
This sequence comes from Stagnimonas sp., assembly GCA_030652575.1. GTDB lineage: Bacteria > Pseudomonadota > Gammaproteobacteria > Nevskiales > Nevskiaceae > Stagnimonas. The sequence continues at coordinate 17,591 of JAUSQI010000177.1, forward strand.
GCCGTGGTCCATGACCTGCAGCAACACGTTGAAGATGTCCGGATGCGCCTTTTCGATCTCGTCGAGCAGCAGCACGCAATGCGGCTTCTTGGTCACGGC
>JAUSQI010000001.1 GCA_030652575.1 Stagnimonas sp.
ACAACGACATGTCGATCTCGGAGAACGTCGGCGCGCTGCGCAACCATTCCGCGCGCGTCGCCGCCAAGCTGGGTTTCGCGCTGCCGCGATTGCTGGATGACGAAAGCTGCGAAAACAACATGCACCTGGCCGATCGCCCCGGTGCGCTGTTCGAGACGCTGGGCTTCACCTATCACGGCCCCATCGACGGCCATGACCTCGGTGCGCTGATGACGGCGTTCGATCGGCTCAAGGTCGCCAAGGGTCCGCAGTTCCTGCACGTCATCACCGTCAAGGGCAAGGGTTTTGAGCCTGCCGAGGGCGAGCCGATCAAGTATCACGGCGTCACCCAGTTCGATCCGGTGACGGGTGCCTTCCCCATCAAGAAAGCCGCTGCGAAGGCGACCTACACCCAGGTGTTCGGCGACTGGCTGTGTGCGGCGGCGGTGCGCGACCCCAAAATCGTCGGCATCACGCCGGCGATGCGCGAAGGCTCTGGCCTGGTGGAGTTCTCACAGCAGTTCCCGACCCGCTATTTCGACGTCGGCATTGCCGAACAACATGCGGTGACGCTCGCCGCCGGCATGGCCTGCGAGGGCCTGAAGCCGGTCTGCGCGATCTACAGCACCTTTCTGCAGCGTGGCTACGACCAGCTGATTCACGATGTGGCGATCCAGAATCTGCCGGTCACGTTCGCGATTGACCGCGGTGGCCTGGTGGGCGCCGACGGCGCGACGCATCACGGCGCGTTCGACCTGAGCTTTCTGCGCTGCATCCCCAATCTGGTGGTGATGGCCCCGTCGGACGAGAACGAACTGCGGCGGATGCTGGCCACCGGCATTGCCCACACCGGGCCGAGCGCGGTGCGCTATCCGCGCGGCAACGTGCTGGGCGTGGCGGTGGATGAAATGCCGAAGCCGCTCGCCATCGGCAAGGGTCGCATCGTGCGCGAGGCGCGCGGCCGCCGTCGTCCGCGCGTGGCGTTTCTCGCTTTCGGCTGCATGGTGCCGGTCGCACTCGAGGCGGCCGACATCCTCGATGCCGTCGTCGCCGACATGCGCTTCGTGAAACCGCTCGATCTCGAACTGCTGCTGGAACTGGCGCAGGAAAACGATCTGCTGGTCACACTCGAAGACAACGCCCGATCGGGCGGCGCGGGTTCCGCCATCTGCGAGGCCTTGTCAGCCCATCAGGTGCAGGTGCCGCTGCTGATGCTGGGCCTGCCGGATCACTTCATCGAGCACGGCACGCGCGAGGAATTGCTGGCGCAGATCGGGCTGGACACGGCCGGCGTGCTGCGCAGTGTGCAAAAGCGCTTGCGCGCCAAGGACCTCGACGACTCGGCAACCGTGGTCGGGCCACAGCGGCGCGAGGGGTGATGGTCTAACCGGCGATGGCCTTGTAGAGCGTCATACCGCCGGCCACGATCAGCATCACGGCAATCGTGCGCTTGAGCGCCTTGGCGTTCAAGCGAAAGCCGATGCGGCTACCGATCCAGATGCCGGGGATGGCGCCGAGCAGAAGCCAGCCCAGCAGCGTGTAGTCGACCGTGCCCATCTTGGCGTGCCCCAGACCTGCCAGGCCGGTGATCAGCACCGCGTGCGCGAGATCGGCGCCCACCAGTTTCAGCGGCTGCTCCTTGGGGTAGAGCATCATCAGCAGCATCATGCCGATCACGCCGGCACCGACGGATGAGATCGCCACCACCGCACCGATCAGCACGCCGGAAAGAACGGTCCCGAGTCTCTGGTTGCGCTCGAAAAATCCAACACCACTGGCATCTTCACTGCGCTTGACCAGCTTCAGAATCGGCTCCTGCAGCAACGTGAAGGTTGCTGTGGTGATGACCGCAATCGCCAGGGTCAGCTTGATCCAGCGATCCAGATCGGCACTGCTGCCGTGGCTTTCGATGAAAAACAGCATTGCCAGAGCGGCAGGCACGCTGCCCAGCGCCAGACTGCCGACAATGCGCCAGGCCATGCTGCCGTTGCGCGTATGCAGCGCCACACCCCAACTCTTGCTGATCGAGGCATACAGCAGGTCGGTGCCCACTGCGAGCTTGGGGCTGATGCCATAAAACAGGATCAGGATCGGCGTCATCAACGAGCCGCCGCCCACACCCGTGGCACCGACGGCGATGCCGACAATGAGACCTGCCAGCGAGTAACCGAAGCCGAGGATTTGCATGAGACGCACACGCTAGCAGCGCCTCGTGCATCAAAGCTAATAACCAATCGATCTAGCTTTATGCCGCTTTTGAGAATGCTCTGCCCTTCAAGCTGCGGTTTGCCAGAGAACCGGTTTTCGCGCCGCCGCCCACTGGTCGAAATGCCGGGCGTAGACCGATTCGATCACCGGGCGCTTGATCTTCATGGTCGGCGTGATGAATCCGGCTTCGACCGTCCATTGCTCGGGCACCACGACCAGAAAATCGAGCTGCTCATGGTCGTTCAACTGGGCATTGACGGCTTCGAGATGCGCGGCGAGTGACACCGCCAGCTCGGCCTTTTTCTCGGCACTCTCCGCACAGGTTTTTTCGGCATCGGCATTGAGCATCAGCAAGGCAAACGGCTGCGGATAAGTTGAACCCGCCACGCAGCAGGCCTCGATCGCCCCATGCGTGCTCAGCTTGTTCTCGATTGGCGCGGGGGCCACGTACTTGCCCTTGCTGGTCTTGAACTGCTCCTTGAGGCGGCCGACGATCTTGAGCCGACCTGCCTCGTCGATCTCACCCAGATCGCCCGTGCGCAGCCAGCCGTCTTCGGTCATGGTCTCGCGGGTTTTGGCAGGCTCCTTGAAGTAGCCCTGCATGGTCGTCGGCCCGCGCGTCTGCACCTCGCCGTCGGGCGCGATGCGGTGCTCGGTGCCGTCCCAGGTGTTGCCGACGTAACCGATGCGGGCCTCGCCGATGCGCGAACCATGTGAGCAGCCGAAGTTTTCGGTCATGCCGTAGCCCTCCAGCAATTCGAGGCCGAGGCTGCGATACCAGTAGATGAGCGAAGGCGGCATGGGTGCTGCACCGCCGCCGGCGATGCGCACGGCATCGAGCCCGAGTTGTTTGACGATCTTCCTTTTGACGATGCCGCTGACGATGGGGATTTTCATCAGCCGTTCGAGCTTCTGCTGCGGCATCTTGCTGAAAACCGCCTGCTGGAACTTGGTCCACAGGCGCGGCACCGAGATGAAATAGGTCGGGCGCGCACGGCGCAGATCGGCAGCGAAGGTATCGAGCGATTCGGCAAAGTAGACGCGGAACCCGGCACGGATCGAATTGGCCTCCACCAGCCAGCGTTCGGCCACATGCGCCAGCGGCAGATACGACAGCATGCGGTCTTCCGGCACCAGATTGCCGCGCTGCTCTGGCGGGCCTGCCGACCAGCCGATATTGCCGAAGCTGTGCATCACGCCCTTGGGCATGCCGGTGGTGCCCGAGGTGTAGACGATGGTGGCGAGTTCGTCGGCATCGCGCACCACCTCGCCTTCGAGAGCGGGCGTCTGGGCGACGATGTGATCCCACTGCACGTAGCTGGTCTTGGGCGACAATGGCATGGCGATGCAGAGCAGGTTGTCTGGAATACCGGGCTGCATCTCGGCCCAGCCATCGAGCTTGCCGATGAAGCAGGCCTTGGACTCGCTATGTGTCAGTATCTGCCGCACGGTGCCGGCAGCCAGTGTCGGATACAGGGGCACCGAGACGTATCCCGCCATCCAGATCGCCAGATCGCTCATCATCCACCAGGC
>JAUSQI010000016.1 GCA_030652575.1 Stagnimonas sp.
AGCTATGAGAAGCTGCAAAAAACCTAACTGCGTGTCCGGGGAAGAAGGGGAAGCTCAATTCCCGAATACTCGTGAGTCGTCAGGCAGCAAGTTTGGTGGACTCAACAATAGGCACCTTCGGCGGATACAACGGCGCATGCAATCCCAACTTGCGCGCTTCGGCGACATCGGCCATCAGATCACGCTTGGTGATTTCGGTGAGCTGCGCAAAGTCTTCCAGCACGTAATACAGCGGCTGCATGATGTCGATGCGGTAGGGCGTGCGCAGCACGTCGAGCAGATCAAAGCGTTTGCGCAGGGCGACATTGGACGAATAGGCGTAATCGGTTTCACCGATCGAACTCAAGATGCCGCCGCCATAGATGCGCATGGCCTCACCGGGCTTCTGCACCAGGCCAAACTCCACCGTGAACCAGTAAAGCCGCGCCAGAAACACACGATCTTCCTTGCTGGCGGCGAGGCCCAACTTGCCATAGAGATGCGTGAACTCGGCGAAGTGCGGGTTGGTGAGCAGCGGCGTGTGGCCGAACAGCTCGTGGAAGATGTCGGGCTCTTGCAGGTAGTCCAGCTCCTCGCGGGTGCGTACGAAAGTGGCGGCGGGGAACTGCTTGTTGGCGAGCAGCTTGAAGAACTCGCTGAAGGGGATGAGGGCCGGCACATAGGCCACTTCCCAGCCGGTTTCGCGCTTGAGCACGCGGCTAATTTCGGGCAGCTGCGGCACGCGGTCTTTCGGCATGTTGATGAGGTCGAGCCCTTGCAGAAACTCGTCGCAGCACTTGCCCTGCACGGCTTTTTCCTGCCGGGCATACAGCTCGGCCCAGATGGCGTTTTCGTCGTCGCTGTAGCGCACCATGCCGCTGGCATCGGGCAGCGGCGAGACGTATTTGCTGAGTTTGCTCATGGCGGCAACACAAGAGGGCGTGGGCGTAATGCCCGAATGCCGCCATTGTGCGCCTGCCGGTTTGGGCCGGCCACGCCTCCCGCTCAGGCCGGTTGACGCGTGGGTGCGGCGCCGGTTTTGCTCAGGCTGGCGATCAGCTCGCGGGCGAGTCGGGCGGTGTGTTCGCTCAGTTCGGGCACGGCGGTGGCCTCCCACCATTGGGCTTTGAGAAAGGGGCCGACGTAATGCAACACGATCGACGGCTTGCCTTGGCGGTCGAGCAGGGCGTAGTCGTCGCTGGTTTCCAGACCCAGGCCCAGGGCATCGCGGCGCAGCAGGCCGCTGGCGGCGAGCGAGAGCAGCAGCGGCTCGCGCAGCTGGCGGGTGTCGCTGGCCGGGCCCGTGCAATTGATGACGCTGCCGACGCGCTGCTGATGCACGGTGCCCGCGCCGCGTTCGCGCCAGTGCAGGGTGACGCCGTCGATATCGTCGTCGCAGCTCAGCAGTCGCCCGGCCAGCACGCGCAGGCGGCCCTCGGCCAGCTCGGCGCAGAGCGCGGCGTTTTGTTGCGGGGCGCAGCGGTGACGGTGGATTTCCCAGTGCGGCCGCGCGTGACGCAGGAAGCGCCGGCGCTCGGCCTCCGGCCAGCTGGCCCAGATCGCGGGGGTGGCCTTGCGCAAGCCGCCGATCACGTCGCGCCAGTCGATGTTTTGCGAGGCTGCCGCACGCAGTTCGCGGCGCAGCATGGCGAGTGCCGCGCGGGCGTTGGGTTTCTTGGCCAGGCGCTCGGCCAGCTGGCCGCGATACCTGGGCGGTTCTTCGAGCGTGCGATGTGCCTGCGGCAGCAGGCCGCGACGCGACAGCGCGTAGATGGGGGCATGGTGGCCGCGACTGCGCAGGTCGAGCAGCACGTCGAGCATGGTCAGCCCGGTGCCGATCAGCATCACGGCCTGATCCGGGCGCACGTTCCGGAGCGCGTCCGGCCGCCAGGGGTCGCGCACATAGCGTGCGCTGGTGAAAAAGCTGGCGTCGGCCAGCGGCGGATCGGCCGGGGCGAAATTGCCGAGTGCGAGCACCACGCGGTCGGCCACGATGCACTCGCCGCTGGCCAGCTCCACCTGGCCTTTGCCATCGACGATGCTGATGCCGATCACATCGCCCACCATCGCGCGAAAGCGCACATGGGGTGCGGCGGCATGGGCGGCCTTGGCGAGCAGGTCTTCGAGGTAATCGCCAAACCAGCGGCGCTGCACGAAGCTGGCACCGGTCACGCGCACATCACGGCCCTGGGCGTAGCGCAGAAAGCTCTCGGGGTCGTCCGGCAGCGCGCTCATGCGACCGGCCGGCACGTTGAGCACATGGGATTCGGTGCGGGTGCCATAGGCCACGCCGCGTGCCATCAGGCCCGAGCGGTTGAGCAGCAGCAGGCGCGTGGGTTCGGCCCCGGCCTGGCGCAGCAGCTGCACCGCAACCGCAGTGCCGCAAAAGCCGGCACCGATGACGACGATCGTCTTCATTCAGCCTCCTGCCGAACGGGCTGCGGTCAGATCGCAGCGATGCCGCAGTCCCCACTGCGGATTGGCCCGCAGAACCGACTGCGGCGTGAATCTATTTCTCTTCTGACAGGTTCTGGATTAGCAACATGCGAACCACTTTGTCCTGCAGGGTTTTCGGGTCCGCGAGGCCCATGCGTTCGAGATACGGTTTTGTGCGCTCGGGCACATTCCCGAAGCGCCAGGCATCGAAAGCGAGCTTGAGCTTGTTGGTCTTCGCGGCCTTTGATTTCACGGCTTTCAGGGCTTTTCCGAGCTTGATTTCCATCGGCGTGAGGTCGGTGCCGAACGGGAACGCCGGGAACAGCCCCTGACTGCGGAAAGGGGCCAGTTGCGCCTCCAGACGGTCTGGCGTGTTGTGACGAAAAGTGTCAGGAATCTCGTAATCCGACTCCACCTTGCCGCTCTTTTTGGCTTGCGATAGCAGCTCGGGCTGAAACCGCGAATCGGCGATGTTGAGCAGTGCCTTGGCCACTTCGTTGTCGGTCTTGCTGCGCAAGTCCGCAATGCCGTACTCGGTGACGACGATGTCGCGCAGATGGCGTGGGATGGTGATGTGGCCGTAGTTGAAAACCACGTTGCTGGAAGGTGCGGTGGTCTTGCCCTCCTTGTCGCGCACGGCGCGGATCATCAGGATGCTGCGGCCGGTCGGCAGCTGGTGCGCCATCGCCACGAAGTTGTACTGGCCGCCCACACCACTGACGACGCGGCCGTCTTCCAGGCCATCGCTCATCACCGCCCCGTTGAGCGTCACCATGATGCCGCTGTTGATGAAGCGCGCGTGCTGCCGCTGTGCCTTGTAGAGCCGCGGGTTGTGGTCGAGCTGGTTCACCTTGTAGACGCCGGTCATGCAGATTTTCGCGCGCTCGGTTTCGGGCAGCGCCCTGAGTGCGGCGTAGAAATCATTGGGGCCGAGGAAGAAACCGCCGTGCGCGATGAAGCCGTTCTTCAATTGCGTGCCGAGGCAGCGTGCCATCACGCGGCGCGAGTCGGGATTGGCGACGTTGGCAATCACCCGCTCGCCATCGGGGGCGATGAGATGGCCGGCGTCGTAGCGCGTCGCCTCGGTGAAGAATCCGTGGTGCTGCAAGACCTCGAAATCCTGGGTGCGGATGACGCGCACGCCGAGCGCTTCGAGGTGATCCAGCACGGCCGGCGTGAGGGTGGCGGGGTCGCAGAGGCCGTCGTTGATGAGCAGCTGCAAGGCCCAGAAATCGTAGACCGCGCGCTTCAAGATGCCGGCCTTGTAGAGGTGCATGAAGCCATCGACGAACATCTCCGTCGCGCCATACAGACCCTGCTCGAACGGCCCGGTGCCGCCTTGCGCGGCGATCAGGTCGCCGTGATGGTCGAGCGCGCCAATGGCCTTGAGTGCCGCTTGGTAAACCGTCGGCTGCGCGTGACGTGCCTGTGCGGCGTGCACGATGGCATCGCCCATGCCGCCGATGCCGACTTGCAGCGTGCCGCCGTCCTTGATGAGCGCGCTGGCGTAGAGGCCGATGGCGTAGTCGGGCGTGGCGACGGGCAGCTTGGGCGTGGAGAACAGCGTGGTCGTGTAGCGGGGCGCGTCGATGACGTAGTCGAATAATTCCGGTTCGACTTCGGCGTCGTTGGCCATGTAAGGCAGGTTCTGGTTGACCAGCCCGACCACGGCATGCGGGCGGCCGCTGGCGCGCAGCATTTCCACCAACTCCGGCCCTGTGTCGGGGTTGCAGCTGAGCGAATAACGCAGGCCGGCGGGTGTCTCACGTTTGCAGATCAGTTGCGCCGCCACATTGCAGCCCTGGTTGAACACATCCCGTGCGGCGAAGGTGTAGTTGGTGCTGATGTAATGGCGCTGTGCGTGCTCGCAGGCCATGTTGCTGCCGGGTTTGAAGAAGAACTCCTTCACCTGCACGTTCGGCGGCAGGCGGTTGGCGCGCAGATCGAGCATGTAGACGAGGTCGGGGCAGTCGCCGAACACGCGGTCGACGAAGGGCTGAAGAAAGCGACCTTCGAGTTCCGAGGTCGGCACCGGCTTTTCGAGCGAGAGCGCCGTCAGGATGGTCAGTTGCAGCGTCGGGTCGTTTTTGGCGCGGTGGTACAGGGCATTCACGAACTCGATGGGCTTGCCCAGGCCCAGCGGCAGGCCGATGCGGATGTCCTTGCCCAGCTTGAGCAGCAGGACGTCAACGGCGGCTTCGGCCGCATCGAACAAGGTGGGGGCGGGGCGCGACGGGGCCATATCGGGGGGGGCGGGATCGTGGGGTTCGGTGCCCAGTGTGGCACGCCGAAACGGCCCGATCGTTGCTGGTGAAACCAAAATTAATTGCAGGTTAAAGCCGATTAAAGGCGCATTTACTATGGATCGGCGGCACACTCTGCGTGAAACTGAACGAGCGATGTAGCCTGGAAGGGACTTCAATGAAACATCTTCAAGCCTCAAAAAACGGCTGGCTCAGGGCGGCATGTCTGGCACTGCTGGTGTGCTGCCCCGCCGTGCAGGCGGCGGTGGGTGTGCGCGAAGCGGCCGTAGGCCTCGAACGCCAGCTTTCCGCGGGCACCGGCCCCAGCGTGACCCAGGCTTTCAATGTGCCGCTGTCGGGCAGCAAGGTGGTGCTGGCCGGCGAGGCAACGCTTGAACCCATTGCCAATAACCGCTGCCGCCGCACACTGGAACTGGTGCACAACCAGCCCTTCGAGCGCCGCGGTCTGCGCATCACCAACTTGAGCCGCCGCTCGGTGGAAGATGGCCCCTGCCACAACTTTGCCTCGGCCATGTCCGCGCAGGTGGATGCCAGTGCGAAGAGCATCGCCGAGCAGATCGGCGTGGCCACATTCGGTGCCGACAGCATGCCGGGCCAGCGCGTTCTGGTGGCGCAGGCAGGCAATGCCGCATCGGTGCGCTTTAACGAATCGGTCGCCGCCCCCGCAGGTGCTGCCGTGGCGCTGACCGTGCTCGAAAAAGCCATCATCCGCGACGCCCCCAATCGCCAGGGCGAAAAACTGACCCGCGCCGATGCGGGCATGCGCCTCAAGGCCAATCGCATCCCCGGCAACCCGGACTGGTTCGTGCTCGACGGCGGCCTGCGTTTCATCAGCGCCAGCGTCGTCGACGTCACCGAAACCGCCGCCCTTGTCGCCGCACCCGCGCGTGGCGACACCAGCCGCATCCGCCTGAAGGTGATGGAGCGCGCCGTGCTGCGCAATGCGCCCTCGTTCAACGGCAAGAAGGTCGCCAGCCTCGCGGCAGGTGTGGAGCGTCTGGCCCGCAAGGTGCCGGGCATGAAGGGCTGGTTCGAGCTGACCGACAGCGACAACAGCTATCCGCTCTACATCCACGAATCGGTGGTGGCCGAGAAGCCCTCTGACAAGAGGCTCTAAACTGGGCGGATGAGCGCATCTGTCGAGCTGTACGACCGTTTCAAATCGCAGGTTCCAGCCCCGGCATTACGCCGTATCGAGGCTATCGAACTGCTGCTGGAGCGCACGCTGGCGTGGGTCTCGATCGCCATCGAGCGACAAACCCACGCCGCCAGTTTTGTCGTTGCCGACCTCACGCCGTATGACCTGATTCACCAGGACGGCCTGCTGTCGGTACGCCGCTACCGGCCGCTCGACGAGGCAGAGATCACGGTAGGCGAGACCACACAGCCGGTGCGTGCCAAGCGCCACCGCGTGCCGATCTTGCTGGTGCCACCGCTGGCCGCCGACCCGCTCAACTTCGATCTGCTGCCGCATCGCAGCCTCGTGCGGTTTCTGCTGGCCGAGGGCTACAAGGTCTACCTCGTGGACTTCGGCAGCCCCGACGTCAACCATTCGCATCTGGGCCTGGCCGACTACACCACGCAGATGCTGCCCGCCGCCATCGCCGCCGTGCGCCGCGATGCCCGCGTGAAGGATCTTTCGCTGGTCGGCTACTGCATGGGCGGCCTGTTCTGCCTCATCACCGCAGGCTGGGCGCACGATAAGCACATCAAGAACATCGTCACCATCGCCAGCCCCATCGACGCGCATCAGGCCGGCGTCGCGGGCCAGCTGCTGGGTGCCATGCGCACGCCGATCCGCCTCGTGCGGCGCTACACCGGCCTGCGCATCCACAAGCTCGACCCCAAGCGCCTCAACGTGCCGGGCTGGGTGTCGTCGCTGGCGTTCAAGCTCACCAACCCGATGGGCACGCTCACCAACTACGTCGACCTGCTGATGAACCTCTGGGACCGCGACTACGTGGTGCAACACGACACGATGGCGAGCTGGTTCAACGACATGCACGCGTACCCCGGTGGCATCGTGCAGGACTTCGTGGTGCGCGTCGGCATGGACAATGCGCTGTCGAAAGGCCGGGTGCCGCTGGGCAAGGGGCAGGAGGCGCTGCTCGACCGCATCGACGCCTCCCTGCTCGCCATCGCCGGCACCGGCGACAAGATCGTCACCGTGGAAGCCGCGCGCAAGGTGATGGATATCGTCGCGAGCCTCGACAAGCAGTTCAAGACCGCACCCGGCGGCCATGCCGGCGTGTTCGCCGGCAGCAAGGCCCCGGCAACGACCTGGCGCATGGCGGCGGACTGGCTCAAGCCCCGCAGCCGATGAACTCGTTCGCGCAATGGCTGGACTTCGTGGGTGTGGCCGCCAACGCCATCGCCGGGGCGCTGGTGGCGGGTCGTCGACAGTTTGACTGGCTGGGCGTGGCGATCATCGCGGGCGTGACCGCGATCGGCGGCGGCACGGTGCGTGATCTGCTGCTGGATCGGCCGGTGTTCTGGATCGCCAATCCCGCCTACCTGCAAGCCACGCTGGCGGCGACCGCCTTCACGCTGCTCTACGCCCGCACGCGGCGCATCCCCGAGCGGGTGCTGGAAACCACCGATGCACTGGGCCTGGCCCTGTTCGGCATCGCCGGCGCACGCATCGCGCAGGGGCTGGGTCACGATGGCCTGATCGCCGTGGTGATGGGCGTCATCACCGGTGCCTTTGGCGGGCTCTTGAGAGACGTGCTGTGCAACGACATCCCGATGATCTTCCGCCAGGGGCAGTTCTACGCCACGGCGATCATTGCCGGTTGCTCGCTCTACATCGGCCTCACGGCGTTCGGCATGGATCGCAACATCGCCGCCGGATTGGGAATGCTGGCGATCTTCGCGCTGCGCGTCGCGGCGATCACCTGGAACCTGCGGCTGCCGGTGTTCCGGCTTCCGCCGGAGCACAAAGACGACTGATTAAGCTGCCTGAGGATTCCCAACACTGACGCTGCGCGTCTGCGGCCGATGCGCGCCCAGCCAGCTCGACAGCTCCACCATGAACTGCCGTGGCGACTCGAACGGCACCGCATGGCCGCAGCGGTGAAAGCGCACCAGCTCCGCATGCGGCACCCATTCGCGGAAGCGCAGCTGGCCCTTGGCGGGGTACATCGTCGACTGCATGCCGATCATCGCCGTCATCGGAATCTGGATGTTCGGCAGGCTCGGCCGCCAGTCGTAGTCGTCGTGCAGATAGCTCTTGAGCGTGTCCATGTAGATCGGCCAGTTGGCGACCGGTGCGACGCGGCGGATGAGCAGCTCCTGCCGCGCCAGGCTGGTGAAGGTCTGCCAGTGGCGTAGCGCAAAGGCATGGCCAAAGAAATCGCCGAGCGTCGCCCACAGGCGGCTGCGCAGCGCACGCGGAATGTTGTTGAAGGCCTGGCCGCGATACGGCTCCATGTCGGCCATCAGTGCCGACCAGGCACCCAGCCGCGCGGCTTGCGATGGCCCGAGCAGGCCATCTTCCCAGTCCGGCCCGTTGCGCACGCAGACGGCCTGGTCCATGTGCAGATAGGCGCGCACGGCACCGAAGCCGTGGTGTCGCTGGTATTGCAGCGATGTGCAGGCGCCCATCGAGAGGCCGCCGAGCAGCACTTGAGACTCACCGAGATGCGCGAGCACATCGGCGAGATCGCTCGCATGCTGGTCGAGCAGGCAGGGCTTGGTCAGCGAGAGCCGGTGCGAGCCGCCGAAGCCGCGCAGGTCCGGCAGCACGAAGCGGTACTTGTGGGCGAGTGGTGCCACGAACGGCAGCCACAAGAAGGCCGGCATCGCGAAGCCGTGCAAGAGCACCACCGTAGGCCCGCGACCGAGCATGTGCACATTGAGTTTTGCGCCGTCGCGCAGAGTGATTTTGGCCATAGGGCCATCACGCTAACGACAATGCGGATTTTTGAAACTAGACCTTCGTGGCCTCAGCCAAAGTCACCCGCAGGATCGAACCGTCGCCTTCGTCGGTGAGCAGGTAGAGCGCCCCATCCGGCCCCTGCCGCACATCGCGGATGCGCTGGTTCAGACCTTCCAGCAAGCGCTCTTCGCCGACGACGTTCTCGCCGTCGAGCGTCAGCCGCGAGAGCAGACCGAACTTGAGCGAGCCGGCGAACAGATTGCCGCGCCAGCCGGGGAAGCGATCCGCGGTGTAGAACGCGAGGCCGCTGGGCGCAATCGAGGGCGTCCAGTGCCAGAGCGGCTGCTGCAGACCGGCCAGTTCCGATTTGCCGGTGCCGATCTGCTGGTCGTCGTAGTTGACGCAGTAGCAGATCTGCGGCCAGCCGTAGTCGAGGCCGGGCTTGGGCGCATTCACCTCGTCGCCGCCCTTGGGGCCGTGCTCGGTGATCCACAGCTGGCCCGTGACCGGGTGCAGCGCCGCACCCTGCGGGTTGCGATGGCCGACGCTCCACAGCTCCGGCTTGGCCCCCTGAGCGTTGACGAAGGGATTGTCCTTCGGGGCGCTGCCATCGGTCGTGATGCGCACCACCTTGCCGAGATGGTTGTCCTTGAGCGGCGCTTGTTCCTTCCCGGAATAGCGATCGCCCAGCGTCACGAACAGGTTGCCGTCGCGCGCGAACACCAGCCGCGAGCCGAAGTGCGCACCACTGTCGATGGTGGGCTGCTGGCGGAAGATCACCTGCACGTTCTCGAGGCTGCCGCCGTCGCCCTTCAGCGCCAGCCGGGCCTTGGCGACGGCCGTGCCATTGCCGCCCTGCCGCGGTTCGGAATAGCTGAAAAACACCGTGCTGTTCTGCGCGAAGTCGGGCGACAGCACCACATCCAGCAAGCCGCCCTGACCTTTGGCCGACACCTTGGGCAGGCCGGTCAGCGCCGCACCTTTGCGACCGGCGGCGTTGACGATGCGCATCTGCCCGGTGCGCTCGGTGACCAGCATGCGGCCATCCGGCAGGAAGGCGAGCGACCAGGGATTTTCGAGCCCACTAGTTACCGTCTCGACGCTGACCGTACCGAGCTGCGAGGGGAACTGCCGCACCGCTGTTGTCGACGCCTTGGCAGCCGCATTCGCCGGGCGGATCGGCGGATTGACCACCACATAAGCCAGCGCACCCAGCAACAGCATCAAAACAAAACCTTTATGGCGTTGCGTCATCGGGGCGTTTCTCTGGTTGTCGATCAGCTTGAGCGGTGTACAGCGAGTGGCCCGTTGGCCTGACAGACCGGCATCAACTGCACGTTGTTGATGTTGACGTGCGCGGGCAGTGTCGCGACCCAGTGCACGGTTTCGGCAATGTCATCGGCGGTCAGCGGCTGCGTGTTTTCGTAGACCTTGTCGGCCTTGGCTGAATCGCCGTGGAAACGCACCGATGAAAACTCGGTGCCGCCGCACAGGCCCGGCTCGATGTTGCTGACGCGAATCGGGGTGCCAAGCAGGTCGGCGCGCAGGTTCATCGAAAACTGGTGCACGAAAGCCTTGGTCGCGCCATAGACATTGCCGCCCGGATACGGCCACTCGCCCGCCGTGGAGCCGAGATTGACGATGTGCCCGCGCCCGCGCGCCACCATGCCCGGCAGCAGCGCGTGGGTGACGGTGACGAGGCCTTTGACGTTGGTGTCGATCATCTGCTGCCAGTCGTCGAGGCTGGCTCTGTGCGCAGGCTCCAGCCCCAGCGCGAGACCGGCATTGTTGATGAGCAGATCGACGGCGCTGAAATCAGCGGGCAGCTGTGCGCTGGCGGCTTCGACGGCGGCGCGATCGCAGACATCCAGCACCAGCGGCAGGGCGGCAACACCGAGTTCTGCAGCGAGGGCTTGCAGGCGCTCGCCGCGGCGGCCCGCCAGGATCACCCGGCTGCCGCTGGCGACAAAGCGGCGCGCCATCGCCACACCGAAGCCGGCGCTGGCACCGGTGATGAAAACAACTTTGGGTGCGTGCATGGCCTTACTTCTTCCTGGGTTTGTCGCTGGCGACGAAGGGCAGCACGGCATTCAGAACGTCGGCCGCGGGTGCGGCATTGGCGGCACTGTTGGCGGCTTCTGCGAGCGCCAGCCGCCCTTCGATCTCGATCAGCCGTTCGCGGGTCCGCGCTTCGGCCTCGCGGCTTTCGCGCAGCTGCTTGAGCGTGCGCTCGTGCTCGGTGGAATTGGACTCGCGCAGACGCGCCGTCGATTGCGGCCGGCGCTCGGCGACGGTGAGGCGCTCCTTGGTGCGCGCCAGCTCCTGCGTCAGCTGGCGCAGCCGCAGCACGGTGGCGCGCGACAGCAGCCAGTGCAGCAACACGCCCAGCAGGAAGGCACCCGCCAGCAACAGCAGAATCTCGGCGCTGTGCTGGGTGACGGTGCCCATGCCGGGGCCGAGGGTGGGGCTTTGCTCATACATCGAAATTGCTCCTACGAAAGGGGGGCGAGCACGGCTTCGGCGCGGCGGTTCTGGCTGCGGCCCTCCGCGCGGCTGTTGCTGGCGATGGGTTCGCGGTCTTCGCGCGACTCCACCGCGGCGATGGCGGTAGCCGGGATGCCCTGTGCCAGCAGCCAGTCGCGCAGCGCATCGGCGCGTTGCTGCGACACCACCGAGATGCGCGCGCGGGCACCCAGACCATCGCTGTGGCCCAGCACCAATACCTTGCGGCCCTGGGCGATGCCCTGACGCAGCACCTCAAGCCGCGCAGCGGCATCGGCCGGCGGCTGCAAGGCGGCGGAGCGGGCGTCGAAAGAAACGGTGAGGACCAGCGTCGGGCCACTGGTTTCGAGCGTCGGCAGCGGCGATGGGGCAGGCGCAGGCGGCAGTGTCAGGGCGGGCGTCACCGTCGCAGGCTCGGCTGCGCGCGGCTCGGCGGATTCAGGCGCTGCGGGTGCCGTCTCTGCCGGTTCGGTGACGACAACCGCAGCAGTCTCGGGTCCGCAGACGCGCTTGATCTTGCAATCGTAGTACCAGGTGCCGCCCAGCATCCACAGCGCGGCGGCGGCGATGGTCAGCGTCAGCGCGCGGTTCATGGCGTGCGGCGGGCGCGTGCGCGCGCAATCGCCGCACGCACCTGCGTCGGCGCGGTGCCGCCATAGGTGGTGCGGGCGGCGACACTCGCTTCCGGCGTGATGTGCGCGAACACATCCTCGCTGACCAGCGCATTGAAGCCTTGCAGCTCGGCCAGTGAAAGCTCGGCCAGATCACAGCCCTTGCTCGCCGCCAGGCCCACGGCATTGCCGACTGCGTGGTGCGCATCGCGGAACGGCAGGCCTTTTTTGACCAGGTAATCGGCCAGATCGGTGGCGGTTGAAAAACCTTGCGCCGCCGCCGCGCGGCAGCGCTCGCGACGCACCACGATGTGCGGAATCATGTCCGCATAAATCCCAAGGCAGTCGCGGGCGGTGTCGAGTGCATCGAACAGCGGCTGCTTGTCTTCCTGGTTGTCGCGGTTGTAGGCGAGCGGCTGTGCTTTCATCAGCATCAGCAGCGCATTGAGGTCGCCCACCACGCGGCCGGTCTTGCCGCGCACCAGTTCGGGCACGTCGGGGTTTTTCTTCTGCGGCATGATCGAGCTGCCGGTGCAGAAGCGGTCGGGCAGCGCCACGAAACCGAACATCGGCGTGCTCCACAGAATCAGTTCCTCGCTCCAGCGCGAGAGATGCACCATCACCAGGCTGCACGCGAACACGGTCTCGACGGCGAAGTCGCGATCGCTCACCGCATCCAGCGAGTTCTCGCTGATGGCATCGAAGCCCAGCTGCTCGGCGACGTAATGGCGATCCAGCGGATAGACCGTGCCGGCGAGTGCCGCGCTGCCCAGCGGCAGCACGTTGGTGCGGCGGCGTGCATCGCCGAGGCGTGCCGCATCGCGCAGCATCTGCTCGCGCCAGGCCAGCAGGTGATGGCCGAAGGTGACGGGCTGAGCGACCTGCAAGTGCGTGAAGCCGGGCAGGATCGAATCGGCCTCTTTCTCGGCGAGGTCGAGCAGTGCATCCGCCACCTGGCCGATGAGCACCAGCAGTTCGTCGATGGCCTCGCGGGTGAACAGGCGCACGTCGGTGGCGACCTGGTCGTTGCGGGAGC
>JAUSQI010000041.1 GCA_030652575.1 Stagnimonas sp.
GTAACATCAGTCAGCGATGGACGATGCCAATCCGAGACTGGAAAGCTGCACTCACCCGATTCACCATCCAATTCGAAGATCGGATGCCAACCCGTTAACCCACCCGCCGTTTACACAAAAATCAGGACACGCCCAGTCACACCGGCTCAACGAGTAAGTAATGGTTAAGTCATTTATTTAAATATGGTTAACTGAAGTATTTATTCAAGACACCACGACCTTGAGGTGGAAAAATTAAGTGGGAATTAGCTCCCGTTCAGTTTGCGATCAACGGGTTTTCCGGGGCCGCTCCAAGTGGTCCCAGCCGCGACATGAAGGCACCGCTAGATGCAGGATTGCAGAGCGCAATCGGCTGACCCGGCGGTATGCAGTCCATAGAACGCGACAGCACTCGAATACGAGCTGGCGACGTGCCAAAACCCAAAACCCAGCCACATCAGCACGGCAATCAGCCCCAGCATCAGCGGCCGCGCGCGCGCGTGGTCAAACTGTGGCTGTTGCAGAGCAAATGCGCTGGTGACGCTCAGTCCCAGCAGCACCCCACCGAGCACATCCGAAGGCCAATGCGCCGCCAGATACACCCTTGAGATGGCAACGCTGGCAATCGCTGCCGCGGCGGCAACGATCACCACCGCCTTTTTGCGAGCCGACAGGGCATTGGTGACGAGCCATGCCAGAGCACTCCACAGCGCCGCCCCCGAAGTGGCATGACCGCTGGGGTAGCTGAAAGCCTGCCTGCCGGTGTAGTAGTCCACAGGCCGGGGGATCGCCATCCCCATCTTCAACAGGGGGATGCCCCAGGCGACCAGCAGCATCATCAGAGCAAAGCCGGCTGCGAGCCGCCAACAGCGTCGCCACAGCAGCCAGGCGACACAGGCCAGCGTCACGACGGTATTGACGATGCCATCGCCCAGCAGCGTCACCACCAGCATCAAGGCATCGAGTTGCTCGCTGCGCCCGCTCTGCAAGCTGTTGCTGACTGCGGTGTCGAATGGCTGGCTGTTGGCAGTCAACACCGCCCCGGTGACCAGCAGAAAAGCCGTACCCGTGAGCAGCAGGCAAAAGTCGAGTGCCTGCCAGCGATGTGAACGGTCGGCGGGGGTTGTCATGCTTTGGAGACCGTCACGACATCGCTCGTCGGCGCGCGCAGAAACGCCATCGCCAGCAGCGGCAACAACATCAGGCACAGCAGGGTGGATGACGCCAGCCCCCCCAAGATCACGATCGCCATCGGGCCTTCGATTTCCTGCCCGGCGGCGCTGGCATTGAGTGCGACCGGCAGTAGGCCGAGTGCGGCGAGGCCCGCCGTGAGCAGCACCGGCAGCAGACGTTCGCGGGCGGCGCGCAGTGCGGTGGCGATGTTCCAGGGTGCCGCCTCGTGCAGCACCAGATGATCGAGATGCGACAGCAGCAGAATGGCGTTACGCGCGGCAATGCCGAACAGGGTGACGAAGCCCACCAGCGAGCCCAGCGAGAGAATGCCGCCGGTGCCAGCGACAGCAATCGCCCCGCCGACCAGCGCGAACGGCGCGGTGAGCAGCACCAGTGCGGCGCGGCGGGCGTCGCCTAAGCCAACGATGAGCAGCAGCGTCATCAGCACCAGCGCCAGCAGGCTGTTGCGGCCCAGTTCGCGGGTGGCGGCGGCCTGGGCTTCGGCCTCGCCGGTGATGCGCAGGGTGACGCCGTCCGGCAGCTTGTTTCCAGCCAGGGCCGTCTCGGCGCTGCGGACGAATCCGGCCACGTCGGCGGTGGCGGGATTCACCGTCACCACCTGCCTGCGCAGCGCGGCTTCGTGCTCGATCACCGAGCGGCTGTCTTCGATGCTGAGATCGGCGACTTGCTCCAGCCGCACTGCGGGCCCGGCGGCACCGCGCACCAGGAGCTTTCGCAGGTTGTCGATGCTGGGCGCGGCATCGCCCACCAGCCGCAGGGTGACGGGCGTGACGCGGTCGCCCGCAAACACCTGGGCAGCGCGCACGCCCTGATGTGCGGCTTGCAGCGTCTCGGCAATCTCGCCGGGGCGGATGCCATACAGCGCCATCGCCTCGGTGTTGAACTGCACCACCACGGCGGGTGAACGCTCGGCAACACGCACTCGCACATCCGCCGCCTGCGGCAGGCCGCGCAAGGTGCTGGCGACCTGTTCGGCAGCGCGGTCGAGTGCGTCGAGATCGTTGCCAAACAGCGTGAGCACCACGGCGGCGGTGGAGCCGGAGATCGCCTCGCCGATGCGGTCGCCGAGAAAGGTCGTCACGTCCGATTCCACCCCGGGCTGGCTGCCGACGATGCCACGAATCCGCTCGGTGATGCGGGCTTCTTCACTGGCGGAGACCGGCTTGAGGGCGATGTGGAACTCGGCCTGGTTGACGCCCCAAGTGTCTTCGGCGGCTTCGGCGCGGCCCAGCTGTAGTTCTGCCGAACGCACACCGGGGATGGCGATGATCTCAGCACTCATCCGCGTGCCGAGGGTGCGCATGGCGGCGAGGCCGGTATCGGGCGGCGCGGTGAGCTGGGCGACCACATGGCCCTCCTTGAAGGCGGGCAGCAGCTCGCGGCCAAAGCGACCCAGCACCAGCACAGCAGCGATCGCCAGCAAGGCGGCAGCGACCACCGCCACCCGCAGATGCCGCGCCAAGGCGATCAACAGCTTGCTCTGGCCGCGCTTGAGGTGGTGCAGCCAGCCCGGTTCGTCGGGCAGCCGCCCGCGCAGCAGCAACAAGCACAGCGCAGGCGTGACCGTGAGCGCCACCACCAGCGAGGCCGCCACCGCCAGCAAAAACGACAGGGCCAGTGGCCGGAAGAACGCGCCCTGCAAGCCGCCCAGCGCGAGAATGGGCACGAACACCAGCATGACGATGGCGGTGGCGAACACCACCGGCTTGCGCACTTCCAGCGAAGCGGCGAACACCACCTCCAGCAGGCTGGCGTTGCTGCCGCGCTGGCGCAGTCGGCGGGCGATGTTCTCGACATCAATCACCGCGTCGTCCACCACCACGCCGATGGCCACTGCCAGTCCACCCAGCGTCATGGTGTTGAGGCTGACCCCAAAGGCTTGCAGCACCGAGACTGCCGCCAGCAAGGACAGCGGAATCGAGACGAACGAGATGAGCGCGGTGCGGGCGTTGCGCAGCACCAGCAGCAGCACGATGAAGGTGAGTGCCGCGCCAATCAGCAGGCTCTCTTGCAGATGGCCCAGCGCGGCCTCGATGAAATTGGCGGGCCGGTGCAGGGCGGGCACCAGGGTGATCTGTTCTCGCTCCAGCACCGGCTTCAGCTCTGCCAAGGCCTGCTCGACGGCCAGCGTGACGCTGAGCGTATTGGCGCCGTATTGGCTGGCCATGGCCACCAGCACGCCGGGCTGGCCGTTGATGAGGGCATCGCCAAACGGGGGCGCGGCCACGGCCTCGACTTCGGCCACATCGCCGATGCGGATCGGCCGGCCGGCGCGGGCGGCGACCACCGCATTTTCGAGCGCGCCGGTGTCGAGGCCGCTGACGGCGGTTTGCACCGAGATACGCTGGCTGCCGTTGTCCTGAAAACCCAAGCCGCGCACGGCAACGAGGTCGCGCAGGGCATTGCTGAGATCCGCCAGCGTCAGGCCACGCGCCACCAGCGCATCGGGCCGCGCCGTCACTGCCAGCTCGCGCTGGGCCCCGCCGTAGATGGCCGCGCGCGCCACGCCCGGCACGGCGAGCAGGCGCGGGCGCACCGTCCACTGCACAAAGTCGCGCAATGCCATCGGGCTGCGGGTGGTGCTGGTGAAGCCGACCTTGAGCAGGTCCATGGTCGAGGAGGTCAGCGGCGACACGCTGGGCACTCCGGTGCCGGGCGGCAACACGCTGGCCGCGCCGCTCATCTGCTCGATCACGGTCTGCCGCTGGCGAAACGGATCGCCCGCGCCAAAACCGACGCGCACCACCGAGAGGCCTTGCAGCGATTCGGAGCGGATGCTTTCCACGCCATTGGCACCGTTGACCAGCGATTCGAGCGGCCGGGTCACCAGGGTTTCGACCTGCTCGGCGGCCAGGCCCGGCGCTTCGGTCTGCACCGTGAAGACGGCGGGGGCGAACTCCGGGAAGACATCGAAGCGCGCCTGCCTGAGGTGCTGCACGCCGAGCAGCAGGGCCAGCACCATCAGCGCGGCGACCACAGCGGCATGGCGCAGACTGAGTCGAACGATTGCCGACAACATGCGCTATTCCGCCTTACGCACAGTGCTGGCCCAGCGCACGGCAGCGGCGTTGCGCAGCACCACGCGGGCATCTGCCGGAGGGCCGCTGACCAGCACACCGCTGTCGTCCTCAGCCAGCACTTGCACCGTCTGGCGACGGTAGTGGCCTGCGGCGGTTTCGAGGTAGACGAAGCGGCCCTGCGCATCGCTCAACACCGCCTCTGGCGGCAGCCGCTGGCCCTGCTGCGCAGCACCGGTGACCGACACCGCCAGCACCCGCCCCGGCTGCAATGCCGAGGTCGCCGCCACCGCCAGCAGGCTGGGGCCGGTGTAGCTGGGGTCGCTGCTGGCCGCGAGGCCGAGCAGACGCAGCGGCAGGGAACCGTCGGCAATGCGGAGGGTTGCGACGGGATCGACCGGTGGGTTGCCGCTCAAACCGATGCGCAGCAGCGCCGCACGGCCCTCAGCGAGCGACGCCAGCAGCTGGCTGCGCTCGCGTGCGGGCAGCTTGGCGAGGCCCTGCCCCCATTCCAGGCCGATCCGGCGTTTGGCGGCGACCAGACGGGCGGCATCCGCGCGTGCCGTGGCCTGTGCGGTTTCGGTGGCTTTGCGGGAGACGGTTTCGTCAGCGGCGAACAGGCGCTCGCTGCGCCCTGCTTCCGCCTGGGAGGCAGCAGCGGCGGCGGCCAGTGCTTCGATCTCGCCGCCCAGCAGCGCCAGGGGCGTGGAATCGAGCACCGTGGCATAGCCGGTGAGGCGCGGTGGCGTGCTGACCATCGGCACCACCGCAGCCTGCACCTCGGAGCGCCGCACGTCTTCGGCGCTGAGGGTGATATCGGTGGCTGCGACTGGCGCTGGCTCGGCGGCGATCAGGCTCTTGCTCGCCAGCAGCAGGCACAGCGGCAGGCACAGCAGCACGAACGATGGAATGCGGTGGGTGGTCATGGCGTTGGCTGCTCGGCGAAGGGTTTGCGATAGGCGTCTTCCAGCGCAGCAAACGCGCGCTGGGCGTCGAGTGCAGCGGCGGCGGTGAGCAGCGCGGCTTCGGCTTCTGCGGTCTCTGCCGCGAGCAGGCTTGGGCGGTCGCCGGCCCCTTCGGCCAAGAGCTTGCGCTCGGTCGCCGTCAATCGCGCGAGCCGCTGCTGATTGGCGCGTGCGGCCTGCCAGTTGGCCTGTGCGACTGGCCATTGGCGCTCGGCAGATTCCATCTGCGCAAACAGCGCCGCCTGCACCGTCAGCACATGGCGTGCGGCCAGTTCGCGTCGCGCCAGCGCCTCGGCAATCGGCCCCTCGTTGCGGTTGAACAGCGGGATCGGAAAGCCGACGCTGAGCTGGTTCTTGCGCACGCCGTGATCCCAGGTATAGGCCGGCGAGACGCGCACATCCGGTGTGCGCCGAGCGACCTCGGTCTGCACGCCCAGTTCGGCGAGATCGGTCTCGCGCAAGGCACGTAGCAGCTCTGGCCGCGCCAACAGCGCGGCTTCGCGGTCGCTCTGGCTGACGATGGCGACGCGCTGCGCAGGGCCGCTTGGGTCAAGCCCGCGCAGTGGTGCGTCGGCGATGGCGGAGACCGGCACCCCGACCGCACTGGCGAGCCGCTGGCGGGCGTCGGCGAGGCGCTGCCCCGCGAGCTGTTGGCGCTGGTGGGCAGTGGCAACATCCAGTTCCGCACGCAGCACTTCAGCCGCCGCGCCCTCACCGACTGAGAGCCGCAGGCGTGCCGTGGCCAGCAGCCGTGCGCGCTGGTCGATCAGGCGGCTGAGCACGGTGGTTTCAGCCTCGGCCGCAGTCGCATCCACCAGGGCGGTTCGCACCGCACTGCGCAACTGCCAGAGTGCATCGGCGAGGTCGGTGCTGGCGGCCTGGGTTTGTAGCAGTGCCACCGCCTTGGCGCGGTCGCGGCTGCCGGCCGCTTGCAGCAGAAAGTCCACCGCCACCCCATACAACCAGGCGGGCATTCCGGCGGCGGCGGCGATGTATTCGGTGGAAAGATTCAGGGTGGGGTTGGGCCGCTGTGCGGCGGTGATCTCACCCGCCTGCGTCAGCGCCAGCCGGGCGCGCATCTCGGCCAGCATGGGGCTGCTGGCCTGTGCGACTTGGAACCACTGGGCAAGGCTCCAGCCCTCAGACAGTGGCGGCAGTTTCAGCGCGGCGGGGTCCAGCTGACGGGCCTCGTAGGCGCGCAGGCTGACAGCGGCATCGGGCCTTGCGGCCGGAGGCTGGCTGGCGCAAGCCGTAAGCCAGACACACAGCAGCACCGCGATCCCCTTCAGGGTCCGCGCTGCCGGCAAAAAACTGAGCCACTGTGAGGTCGGTGGAAGGCGCATGAACGCGGAAACGAAAAAAGGCCGTAGCCCTAAGGCTACGGCTAAGACATCCGCCGGACTTGGGAAGGGAGCGCCGGCGGCAGGGAGAGAACCAAGTGCCGTATCTTCTACATCAACAATTAAGCCTGCATTAGGCGCAAGCCACGCGCAGATGCCTACTCGGCAAACGGCAACCGCACGCGAACGAGCAAGCCGGAACCGTCAGGACCGTCCTCCAGCGTGATGCTGCCGCCATGGCGTTCGACGACTTGGCGCACGATGGCCAGACCCAATCCCGTGCCGCTGGAATCGGCGGTGCCATCTCGCACGAACCGCTCGAACACGGCCTGCCGTCGTTCGGGAGCAATACCGGGCCCTGTGTCGCAGACTGTCAGTTCGGCATAGGACTCGGCGCGCTTGAGCGAGACATCCACCTTGCCCCCTGGTGGCGTGTGGCGGATGGCATTGTCGAGCAGGTTGGTGAGCAGGCTGCGCAGGCCCTCGCCATCACTGTGAATGCTCAGAGACTGGCTTTCGTCCAGTCCAAGATCAACCCTTTTCTGGGCAGCCAGTGGATACAACTCGGCGAGTACGGTCTTCAGCAGCACTTCGAGATCGAGTGTGGCGAAGCACCGCTCTTGCGGGGTGTCGGGTTCGCTGCGGGCCAGCGCCAACAGCTGCGCCACGAGACGGCTGGCGCGATCTACCCCCAGCTTGAGGGCATCGATGGCCTCGCGGCGGTCGCTGTGGCTCACCGCGCCCTGCACCCGCTGCACTTGCAAGCTCACTACGGCGAGCGGCGTACGCAGTTCATGGGCAGCATCGGCCAGAAACGCCTGCTGACGTTGTGCCGCCTCCGCCTGGCGGGCTAGTAGATCATTCAGGGCATCGATAACGGGCGTCAGTTCGCGTGGTACGCTGTCCACCTTGACCTGGCTTCTCTTGGCGGCTCCATGCCGCTGGAGCTGTTCTGCGAGCGAGCGCAGTGGTCGCAGCAGACGTGATACTGCCCAAGCAGTGAAGAGTCCGATCAGCGGGAGAATCAAAAGCAGCGGCAGCAGTAGCCGACCCGCGCTGATGGCAGCCATTTCCTTTCTGGCAGACAGGGCTTGGGCCACTTGCAGCCAGCCGCCGTCCGGTGTGGCAATCGAATACATGTGCCACTCGTCATCGCCGCTCAAGAGCTCTGTCGCCCCCGCCACTGCGGGAATGGGTGCACGGTCTTCAAGATCAGAGGCATAGGTTAGAAGACCTTCACGACTCCACAGCTGAATCACGATATCGTCGTCCTCCTCCGTGAGATGAACCTGCGCTTGTTGCGCCAATGACTGAGGTGTCAGGTTGTTGGCGATCACCTTCAGACGATCATCGAATAGCTCATCCAGCTCTTCCATGGACTGCCAGTACAGCCCAATCGAGGCGACAGCGCCCCCAACGAACAGCCCCACCAGCAGTGTCATCACCAAGCGTCGTCGCAAGGAGGTATTCGCGTTCATGCAGTCTCCTTGCGAACGAAGTAGCCCACGCCGCGGGCGTTGCCGATGAACTCGGCATTCAATTTGCGACGTAGCGCGTGAACATGAACTTCCAGCGCATTGCTGGCGATCTCTTCATCCCATCCGTAGAGCCGCTCCACGAGCTGCTCCTTGGTCCATACCCTGCCCGGTTGCTCTAACAGCGCCGTCAGCAAGGCAAACTCGCGGCGAGTGAACATCACCTCTTTGCCCAGATAGCTGCCCTCGCGAGTGGCGAGATCAAGAGTTAGACCGAAGTGTTCGATATTGGGCTGCAAATGCCCCGCCCGACGCCGACTCAAGGCTCTTAGCCGCGCCAGTAATTCGTCGAGCTCAAAAGGTTTGACCAAGTAGTCATCGGCCCCGCTGTCCAGGCCCTTGACGCGATCGGCCACGGCATCGCGGGCGGTGAGGATCAACACCGGGGTCTCTGAACCCGCGCGACGCGCGTCGGCAAGCACCCTTAAGCCGTCGCGTTTTGGCAGCCCCAAGTCAAGCAGCACCAGATCGTAGGTCGTAGCCTGCCAATGCGTGCTGGCCGCGAGGCCATCACGCACCCAGTCCACAGCATGGGCATGCTGGGCGAGGGTTTTATGCAGCGCCTCGCCCAGCATCGCATCGTCTTCAACCAGCAGGA
>JAUSQI010000042.1 GCA_030652575.1 Stagnimonas sp.
TGCGCGGGTTTGACTCGCAACGCTGCGAGCATTTGCATGTCAACACACCCTAGGCCTGACACCAAAACTTCATCGACTTGCAGCACGCCGTCTCTACTCTGCGCGCTGGCCGCATCGGGACGGTCCTCAAGCGTCTGTAAGGAAGCAATCCATGCCAGCTCGTCGTTCGTCTCGTGCCTGCCGCCCGCGCGCCGTCGCACCACAAAAGCTGCTGCTCGCCTTGCTGTGTGCAAGCGCTCTCGCGACCGCCTGTTTCGACGACAGCCGGCCGCCCCAGGCGGATGCAGGCACGGGCACGCCGCCGACGCCCACCGAAACCACACCGCTGCCGCCGAAGCTGCGCTGCGCGCCGGATGCCGCAGCCATCGCCGCAGCCGATGGGCAACTACAGCTCGCCAGCGATTGCCATACCGCGACCGGAGCGCAGTCATGAGCCTCGACCGTCGCAGCTTCCTGCGCTTTGCTGGCGCCGCCATGGCGACCAGCGCGTTGCCGCTCAGTATCCAGAAGGCGCTGGCGATTCCGGCCAACAACCGCACCGGCACCATCATGGATGTTGAACACGTGGTGATCCTGATGCAGGAGAACCGCAGCTTCGACCACTACTTCGGCACCCTGCCCGGCGTGCGCGGCTTCGGCGATCGCTTCCCCATCCCGCTCGCCAACGGCAAGGACGTGTGGCACCAGACCGACCGCATGTTGAACGAGCTGCTGCCGTACCACCTCGACCAGACCAAGGGCAACGCGCAGCGCGTGGAGGGCACGCCGCACAGCTGGAGCGATGCGCACTTCGCCTGGGACGATGGCCGCATGAACATCTGGCCGGCGCTGAAGGAGCAACGCTCGATGGGCTATTACACCGAGCAGGAGCTGCCCTTCCAGTTCGCGCTCGCCAACGCCTTCACGATCTGCGATGCCTACCACTGCGCGATTGCCAGCAGCACCAATCCCAACCGCCTTTTCATGTTCACGGGCACCAACAACCCCACCGGCATCGGCGGCGGGCCGGCCATCGACAACACCAACGACGATCTCGGCGCCTCGGCCACCGGCTACGGCTGGATGACCTATGCCGAGCGACTGGAGAAAGCCGGCGTGTCCTGGAAGGTCTATCAGGACATGGACGACAACTTCACCGACAACTCGCTGGAAGGCTTCGTGAGCTTCCGCAAGGCTTTCGAGAATGCGGCGGCCGAGCCGAATAACCCTTTGCTCACCAAGGGCCTTACCAGCACGCTCAAGGGCGCCTCGCTCGAAGGCTTCAAGGCGGATGTGGTCGGCGGCAAGCTGCCGCAGGTGAGCTACATCGTCTCCACTGCGGGTTACTCCGAACACACCGGCCCTTCGAGCCCCGTGCAGGGCGCCTGGTACACACAGGAGGTACTCAACGCCCTCACCGCCGACCCGGCCGTGTGGGCAAAGACCGTGCTGTTCGTCTGCTTCGACGAGAACGATGGTTTCTTCGACCACGTGCCGCCGCCCTGCCCGCCGACCAAGAATCTCGATGGCTCGCTGGCCGGTGGCTCGACGGTGGATGTGAGCACCGAATACCGCAGCGTCAACCATCAGCTCTACGACAGGAACTGGGTCTACGGCCCCGGCCCGCGCGTGCCGATGTATGTGGTGTCGCCCTGGAGCCGCGGCGGCTGGCTGAACTCGCAGGTGCACGAGCACACGTCGATCATCCGCTTCATGGAGCAACGCTTCGGCGTGATGGAGCCGCAGATCAGCCCCTGGCGGCGTGCGGTATCGGGCGATCTCACGGGCTGCTTCAACTTCGCCACGCCCAACGACAGCACCTTGCCGCCACTGCCGCAGCATTCGATGGTGGAGGTGGAGAAAATCCGTGCGGATCAGGAGGCACTGGCGCAGATCGCCGCACCCACAGGTGCAGCGGGCAGCATGCCGCTGCAGAAGCGCGGCGTCCGTCCCTCGCGCGCACTGCCCTACGAGCTGCACGCCAGCAGCCGGGTCACCGCGAGCGCCATCGAAATCCTGTTCGCCAACACCGGCACTCAGGCTGCCGTGTTTCAGGTCTACAACAAGAATAATCTGCTGCTCCCGCCGCGCCGTTACACCGTGGAGGCTGGCAAGACGCTCACCGGCAGCTGGACGCTTTCGATCACCGGCGGCTACGACCTGTTTCTGCTCGGGCCGAACGGCTTCCATCGCAGCTACACCGGCGCGGCTGCCATCGGCAATGCCATCAGCAGCAACCCGGATATTTCACTCTGCTACGACATCGCCAACGGCGACGTGCTGGTGACGATGAGCAATACCGGCGCGATGCCTGTCGACTTCAGCCTCACGCCCAATGCCTATTTCAGCAGTGCGCCGCAACGATTCACAGTCGACGCTGGCAAGACCGTGCAGCAAACTTTGGTATTGAAAGACAGCGGCCACTGGTACGACTTCACGGCCAGCACCACGGGTACGAACGCCGTGATGCGGCGCTTTGCAGGGCGTGTTGAAACCGGCAAGCCTTCGATCAGCGACCCCGCAATGGGCAACGCCGACTAGGGCGTGTCATCAATTAGTCGGCCGCTGCGATCGACTAATTGATGACACGCCCTAGCCCACCGCCTTGGGCTTCACCGCACGGTGGAAGCCCGTGAATGGCACGGTGCCCTTGCCGATCAGCGGGAAGAGCTTGGTATTGAGGCTGGCGCCGCCGTCGATCTTGAGCGTGTGACCGGTGATGAAGCTGGCCGCATCGCTGAGCAGGAACACGATGGCGGCACTCACCTCGGCTTCTTCCGCCATGCGCTTGAGCGGGATGGTCGCGGCCATCTGCGGGATGATCTGCGCGGAGAACGCGGGGTCGTATTGATCCATGCCGCTCGACGCCACAAAGCCGGGTGCGACCGCATTCACCCGCACGCCCGCGCTGGCCCATTCGGTGGCGCAGGTCTCGGTGAGATTCATCATGCCGGCGCGTGCCGCACCCGAGTGCGCCATGCCGGGCATGCCGCCCCACATGTCCGCCAGCATGTTGACGATGGCGCCGCCGTTTTTCTTGAACCAGATGTTGTAGAGCTCCCGGCTCATCAGGAACCCGCCGGTGAGGTTGTTGGCCACCACCGCCTCGAAGCCCTTCTTGCTGATGTTGGCAACCGGCATGGGGAACTGCCCGCCCGCGTTGTTCACCAGGCCGTGAATCGCGCCGTGCTGTTCGAGCATGAGATTCACATTGGCCTTCACGGTTTCTTCATCACGAATGTCAAAGGCATAACCTGCGGCGCGGCCGCCGTCTTCGACGATTTCGGCGATGGTCTTGTCGAGTTTCTCCTGCTTGCGACCGGTGATGAGCACGGTGGCGCCGAGGCTTGCCAGCTCATGCGCCGTGCAGCGGCCGATGCCGGAACCGCCACCGGTGACGATGATGGTTTTGCCCTGAAAGGCGCGTGCCGCGAAGACCGATTGGTAAGCCATGTTTTTGTCCTCCAGATACGACGAAGGCCGGGAGTTCCGGCCTTCGTGATTTTTTGCTTGTCATTCCCGCGCAGGCGGGAATCCAGGTGTCTTTTAGTGCGAGGCTGTGACGCTTCGCGCAGCCTGGATTCCCGCCTACGCGGGAATGACGGCGCCCCTTACATCTTCGACTGCAACTCAGGCACGACCGTAAACAGATCGCCGACGAGGCCGATATCGGCCACCTCGAAGATCGGTGCATCGGCGTCCTTGTTGATGGCGACGATCACCTTCGCATCCTTGATGCCGGCGAGGTGCTGGATGGCACCCGAGATGCCGATGGCGAAGTAGAGCGAGGGCGCGATGATCTTGCCGGTCTGGCCGACCTGCATGTCGTTCGGCACGTAGCCGGAGTCGACGGCGGCGCGTGAAGCACCAACACCCGCGCCGATCTTGTCGGCGAAGTCGAAGATGACCTTGAAGTTCTCGCTCGAACCCAGCGCGCGACCACCCGACACCACCTTGGCGGCGGATTGCAGATCGGGACGTGCGGACTTCTGCGCTTCGAGCTTCA
This sequence comes from Stagnimonas sp., assembly GCA_030652575.1. Lineage (GTDB taxonomy): Bacteria > Pseudomonadota > Gammaproteobacteria > Nevskiales > Nevskiaceae > Stagnimonas. Next base: position 3,986 of record JAUSQI010000042.1, read on the forward strand.
CGAAGCGGGTGTGCGCGGGTGCTGCGCCTGCAACGGTCGCGGCTTCCACGGCAGCACTGCCCGTCTCGGCCACGGCGTTGAACGAGGCCAGACGCACCGTGGCCACCAGCGTGCCAGCCGGCGCCTCGACCGTGACGATGGCGTTGCCGGCATACACCGGGCGGTCGAACGAGGTGGCGGAGTGCACGGCCATCACATCGCTGATCTGGGGCACACCGAGCTTGGCAGCGGTGCGCGGAGCAACGTCCTTGCCGAAGGTGGTGCCCGGAAACAGCACATGGGTGTAGCCCTTGCCGGCGAGTTCGGCGATCTGCGGTGCGAGGGTCGCGGCCAGCGGGTGGTCGTTGACGGCGTTGTTGATGGTGAGCACCTTGGCGACACCGGCCAGCTTGGCGGCCTGAGCAGCGACGGCAGCACCATCGACGGCGAATACGGCGATATCGACTTCACCGCCGATCTGGGTGGCGGCGGCGAGCACCTTGGCAACACCGGCGTTCAACTTGCCGTCGGCGTGTTCGGCAATGACGAGAATCTTGGACATGGTTACTGTCTCCAACGGAGCCTCGCGGCCCCGAAAATGGGAATGGAAAAAAGCGACTTAGGCGAGGCCCTTGGCCTTCAGTGCGGCGACGAGTTCGTCCACGGTCTTCACCATCACGCCCTTGCTGCGGCTGGGCGGCGGGGTGGTCTTGAGGGTCTTGACCGGCGGTGCAGCCGTAACGCCCAGCTCGGCCAGCGTGGTGGCCTCGATGGCGATGCGCTTGGCCTTCATGATGTCGGGCAGCTTGAGATAACGCGGCTCGTTCAAGCGCAGGTCTGCGGTGATGACGGCGGGCAGATCGACTTCCAGCGTCTCCAGGCCGGCATCGACTTCACGCACGACCGTTGCCTTGTTGCCTTCGATATCGACCTTGCCGGCGAAAGTGGCCTGGGCGATGTCGAGCAGGCCGGCAACCATCTGGCCGGTCTGATTGGCGTCGTCGTCGATCGCCTGCTTGCCGGCGATGAGCAACTGCGCGCCTTCCTTCTTGAAGATCGCGGCGAGTGCGCGGGCGGCGGTCAGCGGCTCGATGCCACCGTCGTCCTTGACGTGGATGGCGCGGGTGGCACCAAAGGCCAGCGCCGTGCGCAGGGTTTCTTCGTTCTTCGCACCACCGATGGTGACGGCGATGATCTCGGTGATCTTGCCCTTCTCTTTCAGGCGCACCGCTTCTTCCATCGCGATTTCATCGAAGGGATTCATCGAGTGCTTGACGCCCTCGGTGACCACACCGGAGCCGTCGGGCTTGACCTGGATGCGAACGTTGTAGTCCACCGCACGTTTGACGCTGACGATTGCTTTCATGGGTTCTCTGCTGGCTGAAAATAAAGGGGTGATCGCTGGCGGTAATTACATGCCGGCGTAGTTGGGGCCGCCCGAGCCTTCCGGTGCGACCCAGGTGATGTTCTGCGATGGGTCTTTGATATCGCAGGTTTTGCAGTGCACGCAGTTCTGCGCGTTGATCTGGAAGCGCGCATTCGCACCCTCGCCCAGCACCTCGTAGACACCCACCGGGCAATAGCGCTGCGCCGGCTCGGCATAGAGCGGCAGGTTCTTGGCGATGGGGATCGAAGGATCGGTGAGCTTGAGATGCACCGGCTGGTGCTCCTCGTGATTGGTCGACGACATGAACACCGAACTGGCCTTGTCGAAGCTCAATTTGCCATCGGGCTTGGGGTACGCGATCTGGGTCGAGTCCTTGGCGAGCTTGAGGGTGGCGTAGTCGGGCGTGGTGTCGTGCAACGTCACCGGAATCTTGCCGCCGAAGATGTTCTGATCGATCCAGTTGAAGGCACCGCCGAACAGCGCGCCGAACTTGTGGATGGCCGGGCCGAAGTTGCGGCTGCGATACAGCTCGTCGTAGAGCCAGCTCTGCTTGAAGACTTCGGGGAAGGCTTGCAGTGCATCGCCACCGGCGTTGCCGCCGAGCAGTGCATCGGCATAGGCGTCGGCGGCGATCATGCCGCTCTTCATCGCGGTATGGCTGCCCTTGATCTTGCTGAAGTTCATGGTGCCGAGGTCGCAGCCGATCAAGGCACCGCCCGGGAACACCATCTTCGGCAGGCTGTTGAAGCCGCCCTTGGCAATGGCACGCGCGCCATAGCTCAAGCGCTTGCCGCCTTCGAGATATTGCTTGAGCACCGGGTGGTGCTTGAGGCGCTGGAACTCGTCGAACGGCGAGAGATAAGGGTTGCTGTAGCTCAGGTCGACGATGAGGCCAACGAGGATCTGGTTGTTGTCGGCGTGGTACAGAAACCAACCGCCGGTGTTGCCGGTGCCCAGCACATCCAGCGGCCAGCCGGCGCCGTGCACGACCAAGCCTGGCCGGTGCTTGCCGGCGGGCGCATCCCACACTTCCTTGATGCCGATGCCGTAGTGCTGCGGATCGACGTCTTCATCGAGCTTGAATTGCTTGAGCAGGCGCTTGCCGAGATGCCCGCGGCAGCCTTCGGCGAACAGGGTGTACTTGGCGCGCAGCTCGATACCGGGGGCGAAGTCCGGCTTGTGGCTGCCGTCGCGGTCAATGCCCATGTCACCGACCTGGATGCCCTTGACCACGCCGTCTTCGACGATGGTTTCCTGTGCTGCGAAGCCGGGATAGATCTCGACGCCCGCCGCCACCGCCTGTTCTTCCAGCCAGCGGCAGAGATTGCCCAGCGAGATGACGTAATTGCCCTCGTTGTGCATGGTCTTGGGCACGAAGAGGTTGGGCAGCTTGATGCCGGCCGTCTCGCTGGTGAGCATGTGCAGCTCATCGCGCAGCACGGCCGTCTTCAGCGGGGCGCCGAGTTCTTTCCAGTTGGGGAACAGCTCGTTGAGCGAGCGTGGCTCGAACACCGCACCGGAGAGAATGTGTGCGCCGACCTCGGAGCCTTTCTCGACCAGGCAAACGCTGATTTCCTTGCCCGCCTCGGCGGCCTTCTGTTTCAGTCGGATCGCCGCTGCAAGCCCCGAAGGCCCGCCGCCGACGATGACGACGTCGTATTCCATCACATCGCGCTCAATGGGCTGATTGGGTTGGCTATCGCTCATGGCCTGCCTTGAAAGAGTCAATCGAAAGTTGGGGCGGCAAGTTTACTTTGTTGCAGTGCAGCTTGCGATCAGCTGCCCGGCTTGAGCGCATCGCCTTCGGCGGCGACCTGTGCCTGCACTTCGGCCGTGAGCGACTTGCTGCGGGCCTTGAAATCGCCCCGCGCTTCCATCAGTCGCATGACCGCGCGCTCGCGCAGAACGGTGATGTTCTCCGGCGCACTGATGTCGAAGTCGAGATGCCGCACCAGACCATCGCGCAGGCTGTAGACCCAGCCGTGCACCGTCACCGGCTGTCCCCGCGCCCAGGCCGCGAGCACGGTCGGCGAGGCGCAGACATTGATGGCCTGCTCCATCACGTTCAGCTCCACCATCAGCGTGTTGCGGGCGATGTCCGTCGGTTCGAGGTCGATCAGGCCCTGATGACGGCAGGCCACCTCGCGCACATGGCCGAGCCAGTGGTCGGCGATGCCACCGACCGGCACGCACTCCAGCGCCATCTTCACGCCGCCGCAGCCGTAATGGCCCACCACCATGATGTGTTCGACCTTGAGCACATCCACCGCGAACTGGATCACCGACTGGCAGTTGGCATCGCCGTGGCTCACCACATTGGCGACGTTGCGATGCACGAACAGCTCGCCGGGGGCGAGATCGACGATCTCGTTGGCGGGCACGCGCGAATCCGAGCAGCCGATCCAGAGGTAGTCGGGTGCCTGCTGGCGTTCGAGCCGGCGGAAAAACTCCGGGTCGCTGGCCACGGCCTTGGCCGCCCAGCGGCGGTTGTTGTCGAGCAGATTTTGCAGGTCGTCCATGACGCACCAGTCTAACGGGTCATGCGAGCGAGCGCGGCACCTGCACCGGGTAATCGAGCAGCATCTGGCCGAAATACTTGCCCTGCGGATCGGTGCGCAGGCTGCCCGCGCCGCCACCGCCCAGCGCGTGGTGCAGCAGGAAGTTGAGGCTCATCGTGCCGGGCAATTCCCAGCGTTCGACCTTGCCCTGCGCACCGCCTTGCAGCACATGGGCAAAGTAATCGCGCACCGCTTCGGGTGTGAGTGCCGCCTTGATGTAGGGCAGGTATTCCGTCTTGCGGGCGATGACGCCGATATTGGCGTGGTCGCCCTTGTCGCCGCTGCGGGCGAGAGCCAGTTGGATCAGCGGAACGCTCATGATCTCGTCATTCCCGCTGAGGCGAGAATCTGGGTGTCCATTCGCGGGGTCGCAACCTGGATCCCCGCCTTCGCGGGGATGAC
>JAUSQI010000049.1 GCA_030652575.1 Stagnimonas sp.
TTGCCGGTGCCCTTGAACTCCTCGTAGATCACCTCGTCCATCTTGCTGCCGGTGTCGACCAGGGAGGTGGCGATGATGGTGAGGCTGCCGCCCTCTTCGACATTGCGCGCGGCACCGAAGAAGCGCTTGGGTTTTTGCAGCGCATTGGCGTCGACACCGCCCGACAGAATCTTGCCGGATGAGGGTGCGACGGTGTTGTAGGCGCGGGCGAGGCGGGTGATGGAGTCGAGCAGAATCACCACGTCGCGCTTGTGCTCGACAAGGCGCTTGGCCTTCTCGATGACCATCTCGGCCACCTGCACATGGCGGGCCGGCGGTTCGTCGAAGGTCGAGGCCACGACTTCGCCGCGCACGGTGCGCTGCATGTCGGTGACTTCTTCCGGGCGCTCGTCGATCAGCAGCACGATCAAGTAGGCGTCAGGGTAGTTGGCGGCGATCGACTGCGCGATGTTCTGCATCAGGATCGTCTTACCCGCCTTGGGCGGCGAAACGATCAGGCCACGCTGGCCCCGACCGAAGGGCGCGACGATGTCGATGACACGCGCCGTGATGTCTTCGGTAGTGCCGTTGCCGCGCTCCATCTTGAATTGTTTGTCGGCGAACAGCGGCGTGAGGTTTTCGAACGAAACCTTCTTGCGGCTGGCCTCTGGCGGCTCGTAGTTGATCTGATCGACGCGCAACAGGGCGAAATAGCGCTCACCCTCCATCGGTGAACGCACGCGGCCGTGCACCGTGTCGCCGGTACGCAGATTGAAGCGCTTGACCTGGCTGGGGCTGACGTAGACATCGTCGGGGCCGGCGAGATAGCTGGAGTCCGGCGTGCGCAAAAAGCCATACCCACCGTTCTCGGTCACTTCCATCACGCCGTCGGCCATGATGTGGTCACCGCGTTTGGCGGCGGCTTTCAACAGCGCAAAGATGAGGTCCTGTTTCTTGGTGCGGGCGATGTTCTCGAGGCCCAGCGACTCGGCCAGCTCCAAGAGTGCCGACGCCGACTGCTTCTTGAGATCGGCGATGTGCAGGATCTTCGGCGGCTCGGTCGGCACTGGTGGCGGCAGCGGCAGGGGCGTGCCATCGGCTGCCAGCATCGGCACGGCGCCATTGGTGCGCACCACGGGCTGCCCGGCCTGGCCATTGGTCGCGCCATTGGGACGACCTCGACCGCGGCCACGAGGGCGCGGTTGCTCTTCGTATTCACCCGGCTCGTCGCTCATCTGCGGCGGCGGCGGCAAAGGCGCGTCGTAACCCGGCGGTATGGACCCCGCCGGCAGCGGCATCCCGTTTTCATCGAGAAAAATCGGCGGTGCCAAGGCTGCAGCGGCAGCATCTGCCTGCGCTTGCAGCAGGCGGCGTGCGGCGGCTTCTTCCTCGGCGAGAAAGTCCTCCACATCCATCGGCAGGCCATGCTGGGCGTTGTTGTTGCGATGCCCTTGGCCCTGCTGGCCCTGACCTTGCTGGCCTTGGCCGGGGCCCCGATTTTTGTGGAAGCGACGGCGGTTTTTCATCGATGAAGGCGGAGGATTAGGCAAGGTGGGGGGTCACAAATGACGCAAGCTGCGTCTTGGAAACTGCACCCACTTGGGTGGCAGCGGGCGCGCCGTTCTTGAACAGAATCAGCGTCGGGATGCCACGGATGGCGAATTTGGCGGGCGTGCCGGGATTCTCATCCACGTTCACTTTCACCACCTTGATCTTGCCGCTGTGCTCGGCAGCAACCTGCTCCAGCACGGGCGCAATCATCTTGCAGGGGCCGCACCATTCCGCCCAGAAATCCACCAGCACGGGGATGTTGGACTTGAGGACTTCGGCCTCGAAGGAATCGTCGGTAACAGCAGTGATGTGCTCGCTCATGGCGTCAGGCTCCGGTATGCAGGTGGGGGTTTGCGCGATTTGGGTATTCGTTTGCGCGAGACCAACAATGTGGTCGGTGGCGACTTCATACAACCGTCCACGGCGCAAAACGCGATTGAACGTTACTGATGGAGAGATAGCCTGCTTTGATGATTGGCTCTTGAACACGCAGACCGGATGAGGCAGGAAGTCTGGCGGAGCCGTATAGTTACGTTGTATTTGAATTGATCCTGCTGCCATTTGCAAGCCGGTCATTTGGATCGGCCCCGCAATCTCAACTCGACGTTAGATGAAACCTGACCACTTAAGCGACCTCACCTTCGCTTCGCTTGACCTCCATCCCCGGCTGCTCTCCGGCCTCGCCAAACTCGGCTACGAGCATTGCACGCCCATCCAGGCGGCCTGCCTGCCGATGGCTCTCGCGGGCAAGGACCTCGCCGGACAAGCACAGACCGGCACCGGCAAGACAGCTGCCTTTCTGCTCGCCACCATGCAGCACCTGCTTACCCATGCGCCCAAGGGCCCCGAGGGCGTGCCCGCACCGGGTGCGTTCATCCTCGCCCCCACGCGCGAGCTGGCCGTGCAGATCTATAACGACGCCAAGCAGCTCGGTGTCGATACCGGCCTAAAGATGACCGTCTGCTATGGCGGCGCGGGTTATGAACAGCAGCGCGCGGAGATCGAGGGCGGTGTCGACATCCTCATCGGAACGCCGGGTCGCCTGATCGACTTCTACAAGCAGAAGGCCTACACGCTCGCCTACGTCGAATGCATGGTGCTCGACGAAGCCGATCGCATGTTCGACTTGGGCTTCATCGACGACATCCGCTATCTATTCCACAAGATGCCGAAGCCGGCCGAGCGCAAGAGCTATCTGTTCTCCGCCACCTTGAGCCACCGCGTGCTCGAACTCGCCTTCGAACACATGAAGCCGAATGTCGAGAAGGTCGAGATCGAGCCCGAGCAGGTCACCGCCGAGCGCGTCAAGCAGCAGATGGTGCATGTCAGCAATCACGACAAGCTGCCCTTGTTGGTCGGCCTCGTGCGCACGCTCGAAGCAACGCGGACGATGGTGTTCGTCAACACCAAGCGCGGCTGCGAGATGGTCGAGCGCGCGCTGGTGAAGAACGGCTTCACGGCGGCGACCTTGAGCGGCGATGTGGCACAGACCCGCCGCTTGAAGCTCTTGCAGGATTTCAAGGACGGCAAGCTGCCGATTCTGGTTGCCACCGATGTCGCCGCGCGCGGCCTGCACATCACCGGTGTCAGCCACGTCATCAACTTCGATCTACCCAACGAGGCGGCCGACTACGTGCACCGCATCGGCCGCACCGCCCGTGCGGGCACCACGGGCGATGCGATCAGCTTCGTCTGCGAGAGCCACGCCTACTCGCTGCCGGAGATCGAGCACTACATCGGCATGAAGATTCCGCAGATCGAACAGACCGTGGAGTCACTCAAGCCCGCCGACTACTTGGTGCCGGAGCGTCTGCCGCGCCGCGAGGATGACGGCAAGGGCCGCCACCAGAACCGCCAGCGCCGGCCCCCGCCGCGCCGTTACTAGGCGCTAGCCAATCGGCAACAGATCAGCGAGGCGGTCCACCGCCACAAAATCGCTGATCTCGCGCCGGGGCTGGCCTTTTTCGGGCATCGCAATCGCGCGAATCTGGCCGATGCCGTAGGTCTCGGCCCCGCGCAGCACCGGCACGCTGTCATCCGCAAAAAACGCCCGCTCTTTCACGAACGGGTGTTTGGCGTTGAAGCCATTCCAGAAATCCTGCGATTCCTTGGGCGCGCCGAAATCGTGCGAGCTGATGATCTGGCCGAAGTAGTGCGTCAGGCCGGTGTGTTCGAGCTTCACCTGCCAGCTGTCGCGATGCGCATTGGTGGCGAGCCAGAGATGACGGCCGGAATCGCGCACTGCCGTCAAAAACTCTTCAGTGCCCTCGAGCACACCCATGCGTTCGCGCGAGTCGCGCTTGAGACCCGCGATATCGAGACCGGTGATGCCGCTCCAGTAATCCGTGCAATACCAGGGCAGCGTATGCGCCACCTCGTGAAAGCGAGGCGCCAGAATGGCTTGGGCTTCGGCCACACTCAACTGCCGGGCGGCGGCATAGCACTCCGGCACATGCGTGCGCCAGAACCAGTTGTCGTAGGTGAGATCGAGCAGCGTGCCATCCATGTCGAGCAGCACCCACTCGATGGCGGACCAGTTCACGGCGGCAGACGATGTTTGCGAGGTCATCCGCCTATGATAAAGCCATGAAAACCGCTGATCTTTTACCGCCCGTCGTCGCACTCGCTCATTCGGCGGGCGAGGCCATCCTCGCCATCTATCAAGAAGACTTTGCGGTGACGCAGAAAACCGACGACTCGCCGGTCACCGCCGCTGATCTCGCCGCACACCACCTCATTCTCGATGGCCTGACGGCGCTGACACCGGATATACCGGTGGTCTCCGAAGAAGGCGTCATTCCACCCGCCTCTGAGCGCGCCACATGGACGCGCTACTGGCTGGTGGACCCACTCGACGGCACCCGCGAGTTCATTGCCAGGAACGGCGAGTTCACCGTCAACATCGCACTGATCGAGAACGGCAGACCGGTGCTCGGCGTGGTACTCGCGCCCGCACTCGATCTGCTCTACGCCGCCACCGAAGGCGGTGGTGCCTGGCGCGAACAAGGAGGCGTGCGCACTGTGCTTGCCGTGCGGCCCTGGCCGTCAAAGCCGGTGCTGATGCTGAGCCGCTCCCACCCCGACCCTGTGGCTGTGACACGACTCGCGAAGCTCGGTGACTTCGAGTCCATGCAGGTGGGCAGCTCGCTCAAGTACTGCCGCATCGCCGAAGGCGTGGCCGACGCCTATCCCAAGTTCGCCAGCATCTGGTTTTGGGATACCGCCGCCGCCCAATGCGTGCTCGAACAAGCGGGTGGCGTGACGTTATCGCTCGACGATTTTCTGCCGATACGCTATGCGCCAGACAGCAGCCTGCGCACGCCGGCCTTCATCGCCGCTGGCGATGCGACGCGCGACTGGCGCGCGCTGCTCGCGCCATGAGCCGGGCCGAAGTGCGCTCGCTGTGCGGCGAGCTGGGCATCACGCAAGACTGGCTGAAGGCACGCGGCCTGCCGTTTCACGTCGAGGCGCGACACCTCACGCCGGTTGGCCTGGGCACCGATGGCCGCGACAAGCTGCTGCACCGCCCCGCTGCACGCGCCTGGCTCAGGATGCGGGCGGCGGCAGCGAAGGACGGCGTCGAGCTGCAACTGGTTTCTGCTTTTCGCAGCTATGCTTTTCAGGCCGCGCTGATCCGCGGCAAGTTGCAGCGGGGTTTGGCCCTCGACGCCGTGCTGTGCATCAACGCGCCGCCCGGCTACAGCGAGCATCACGCTGGCCATGCCGTGGATATCGGCAGCGCAGATTGCGGCCCTCTGGAAGAAGCCTTCGAGCAGACGGCAGCGTTCACCTGGCTAAGCCAGCATGCGGCCTCACATGGCTTTGCGATGAGCTATCCACGCGGCAATGCGCAGGGGTTTCTGTATGAACCCTGGCATTGGTGCTGGCGGGCCTCGCTGGCATCGAAGCAGTCATCCTCGCCAGACATCGAGGACGACGACGACTAGGTCAGTTTGATCTCGGAAAAGTCGCTGACCGCTGCATGGTGTGGAAAGGGCTTGGCCTTCGCATCGCGCAGCAACTGCATCGTCGCCAATCCCGCTTCGCGCGCCGCATCCAGCTCTTCGCCGATATCGGAAAGAAACAGCACTTCGTCGCCGCGTAGCCCGATGTCTTCGAGAATCGCACGATAGGCCGAAGCCTCGCGCTTGGCACCGATGCGAGTGTCGTAATAGCCGCTGAAGAGCGGCGTCAGATCGCCGTATTCGGTGTGGCCGAAAATGAGCTGCTGTGCCTCAACCGAACCGGACGAATACACATAGAGCTGCAAGCCTGCGTCATGCCATTGGCGCAGCGCCACCGGCGTGTCGGCATACACGTGCCCGATCAGCTCGCCTGCCGCATAGCCCTGCGCCCACACCATGCCTTGCAGGGCCTTCAGCGGTGTTGCCTTGCGGTCCTCGGCCATCCAGCGTTCGAGTACATCGGCGGCGTCTTCCAATGTCAGCTGGCGGTCTTCTTCGGCGGCGACGGCGTGCACATGTGCCGCCACCTCTGGCCGCCGCGCACAGGCACGCAGGAAGCTGCGCAGGTGCAGCTTCGCGTACGGAAACAGCGTCTGATGCACGAAGTCGATCGAAGACGTGGTGCCTTCGATATCGGTGACGATGGCCTTGATGCTCACGCCCCAGCCCCAGCGTATTCGGGGAAGGATTTGCCAATCTCATCGCCCGTGAAATGCCCCACCCAACCATCCGGCTTGGTGAAGAAGCGGATCGCCTTGAAGAAGGGCTTCGGCCCCATATCGAACCAGTGCGTGGTGTTGGCGGGCAGCTCCAGCAGATCGCCAGCGGTGCACAGCGTCTGGTAGACCTTGCCGTTCTTGCGGATGTAGAACACGCCCGCGCCATCGACGAAGAAGCGGATCTCGAAATCGTCGTGCGTGTGCTCGGCCAGAAACTTGCCGCGTGCGGTGGCGGCCATCTCGTGCGCCGGGTGCAGGCCCATGACATCGACGCTTTTAAAACCGTATTTGGCGTTGAGAGCGGCCACCGATTTTTCGTAGGCCTTGAGCACAGTGGCCTGGTCGGCGTCGGGAGCCAATTGGGCGCTGGCGGTCCAGCGCTCCATCGGCACGCCAATGGCGGCCAGCTCGCGCTGGATCACGTCGAAGTCGCTGGTGTGCAGCAGCACCTTGTCGGGTGCGTTGTCGGGGGTGATGGTGAGTGTGGTCATAGCGAAAGCTCTCTTAGATGGCACTCCAGCATGAACTCGATGGCCTCGACGCGGTGCCGCGCCTCGGCCACATCTTTGCCCCAGGCATAGAGGCCATGACCGGCGATGAGATAGGCCGGAGTGGTGGGCACCTTCACCATGTGGGCATCCACCTCGCCACTCAAGCGGGCGATGTCCTGATCGTTGGCGAACACCGGAATATGCACTTGCGCCTGCGGGTCGGGCGCGCCCGGCAACACCTTGAGCAATTCGTAGTTGCTCAGCGTGATCTGCTCGAACTTGCGCGACAGCAGCGTGTTGGCGCTGGTGTGTACGTGCAGCACGGCCTTTGCCTCCGGCACGCGCCGATAGATCTGCATATGCAGCAGCGTTTCGTAACTCGCCTTGCGACCGGCTTCCAGTGGCCTGCCGTCGAGCGTGGCGACCAGAAAATGCTCTTCTCTTAGCTCGCCCTTGTGATTGCCGCTGGCGGTGATGAGCACTTGCTCGTGCCCGAGTCGCACCGAAAAATTACCGCCCGTGGCCGGCACCCAGCCGCGCGCATGAAACATGGCACCCGCAGCAATCATCTGCTGGGCGAACGTGGCGATGGCGGTGGCGTCGGTCATGGGCGCGAAGGATAGGGCGCAAGGCATGGCGCTTCAATGAAGCCCGCGCCATCGCGGCGATGGCTCACACCAGGAAAACGGCTGCGAGCGCCAGGAAAATGAAAAAGCCCATGCTGTCTGTGAACGCCGTCAGCAGCACGCTCGACCCCATCACCGGGTCGCGCCCGAAGCGTTGCAGCGTCAGCGGGATCAGCACGCCCGCTGCGGCGGCAACCCAGAGGTTGAGCAGCACTGCCACCGCAATCACCACCGACAGCGGCAGGTTTTGATACAGCGCCAGCGTCACCACACCGAGCACCGCGCCCCACAGCGCGCCGTTGACGGTGGCGATGCCGAACTCCTTGCTGAACATCTTGCGCAGCTGCGTCGGGCCAAGCTGATCGAGCGCGATGCCGCGAATCACCAGCGCGACCGTCTGGTTGCCAGTGTTGCCGCCGATGCTGGCAACAATCGGCATGAGGGCGGCGAGCGAAACCAGCTGCACGATGATGTCTTCAAACGCGCCGATCACCCGCGAGGCGATGAAGGCCGTCAGCAGATTCAGCGCAAGCCAGGGCCAGCGGTTTTTCGCGCTCGCTATCACGGGCGCAAACAGATCTTCTTCCTCGCGCAAACCCACTTGCCGCAGGCTCTCACTCTGCGCGCGTGCCTTGATGGCATCGACCACCGCATCGACCGGAATGCGCCCCACCACCTGCTTGTGCAGATTGACCACCGGCGCGCTGATGAGATCGTATTTCTCGAAGGCGCTCACCGCGTCGTCGATGTCGTCTCCGGTGTAGAAGAAGGTCGGGTCTGCGGTCATCACCTCGCGCACTTCCTTCTCGGGGTCCGATAGCAGCAGCTGGTCGAGCGAGAGCACGCCGCGCAGATGACCGGCGCGGTCGATGACGATGAGCTGGTTGATCTCGGCGGGCAGTTTCTTCTGACGGCGCAGCAGGCGCAGCACGGCCTCCATCGAGGCGTCTTCGCGGATCGAGAGAAAGTCCAGATCCATCATCGAACCGACGCTGCCTTCGGGGAAGGACAGTACGGAACGCACCTCGGCCTGATCGTCGCGGTCGAGCCGTACCAGCACGGCCTGGCTCAGCTCTTCGGGCAGCTCGGTGAGCAGCTCGGCAATGTCGTCGCTGTCGAGATGGCGCACGACGGCGGCGATTTCTTCTGGCCGCATGTCACCCAAAAGGGCGCGCAGCACCGCCTCGTTGGTTTCCAGCAGCACCGCGCCGCGCCGATCCGGCCGCACCAGTCCCCAGGCGGTTTCGCGCACGTCGGGCGGCAGGGCTTCGAGGATGAAGGCGATGTCGGCCGGGTGCAGCTGGGCCAGCTTGGTCTCAAGAGCAGCCTGCTGTTGACGGGCGACGAGCTGCGCGACGACGTCCTGCTTCGAGACCTCGGAGCGGCTCACCAGCTCGCGCTCGACCTGCTGCCGCGTCAACAGATCAATGATCTGTTCGCGTGCGCGTTCGAGGTGACTGTGGTGGAGGCGCTCTTGCGCGGTATCAGACATGGCGCGGATGGTAATCGACACGCATGAAAAAGCCCGCACTAGGGCGGGCTTTTTCAATCCGAAGGCAAGCCTTACTTAATTTTGGCTTCCTTGAATACGACATGCTTGCGCACGACCGGATCGTATTTCTTGAACTCGAACTTCTCGGGCGTGTTCTTGCGGTTCTTCTTCGTGGTGTAGAAGTAACCGGTATCAGCGGTCGAAACCAGCTTGATCTTTTCGTTGTCTTTTTTCTTGGCGGCCATGGGTCAGCTCCTTAGAACTTTTCGCCGCGAGCGGCGAGTTCGGCGAGCACGGGCTCAATGCCCTTCTTGTCGATGATGCGCAGGCCGTGGTTGGAAACGCGCAGCTTGATGAAGCGCTTTTCGGCCTCGATCCAGAAGCGGTGGGTGTGCAGGTTCGGCAGGAAGCGGGTCTTCTTCTTGACGTTGGAGTGGGAAACGGTATTTCCCACCATCGGCTTTTTGCCGGTGACTTGGCAGACTTTGGACATGGCTTGGTTGGACTCTTGCCGTAACGTTCGCTTATGACGGCAGGACGCCGGACATAAAAAGGGCGCGAAGAATAGCGGCGCATCCCGGTTCGGTCAAGGATTACGCAGTTGGCACTCAAACCCAGCCCATCGCCGCCAGCGAAACCGGCTCGCTCTCGCCCACCACAAAGTGGTCGATCAGCCGCACATCCACGGTCGCCAGTGCGGCTTTAAGACGCTCGGTGAGCAGCTTGTCTTGCAGGCTGGGCTGCGGGTGGCCTGAAGGATGGTTGTGTGCAAACACCACTGCGCTCGCACCCAGCCGCAATGCCACTTTCACCACTTCGCGTGGGTACACCTGTGCGGCGCTGATGCTGCCGCGCGCGAGTTCCTCGCTGGCGATGAGCTTGAGCTGGGCGTCGAGAAACAGGCCCAGAAACACCTCCTGTGGCTCCTCGCGCAGGCGGGCGACGAGATAGCGGCGCATCGCCGAAGGCTCGTTGAGCACATCGCGCTCGGGCAGCTCTTCGGCCAGATGACGACGCGCGAGTTCAAGCACGGCTTGCAGCTGTGCGTACTTGGCGGGGCCCAGCCCTTTGGCGCGACTGAAGTCGGCCTGACTCGCTTTGAGCAGCGCGCGCAGGCTGCCAAACTCCTGCAGAAGATCGCGCGCCAGATCGACCGCGCTGCGGCCGGCAATACCGGTACGCAGGAAAATCGCCAGCAATTCGGCATCGCTCAGGCAAGCCGTACCACGCAAAAGCAGCTTCTCGCGAGGACGCTCGTCTTCGGGCCAATCCTTAATGCCGCTCATGCGCCAGAGAGCGCGGGCGGCAGTGGACAGTGCAGGCTGGCGCAGGTGACGCGCAGCAGCTCGGCCTCGCCCACAGTCACGCGGCCATCCTGCGCCAGCGTCTTGACCAGCGCCTCGACCAGCATCTGCTTGGCGAGCGGCATCAGCGTGTCGAGACGCTTCAAGGCGTCATCCAGGGCAGTGGGCCAATCCGGCGGCAAGGCTGCCGCACGTGTTGATTGCGGCCAGAGATGCGCCCAGCCGGCGGCAAAGGCGCGCCGCGCCTCGTCACCGCGCGCCGTGCCGGCATCGGCCACCACGCTCAGCAGCAGGGCCGCTTCGTCCTGCATCTCCACCAGCTTCTTGCTGCCGCTGCTGCCGGCGCTGGCCGGCGACAGCCAATCGCCCAGCTGCACGGCGAGCAGGCGCGCCAGCACGAACTCGAAAGCGCCGATGCGGCCATCGGCCTTGGCGAGAAGGCTCACCAGCACTTGCAGCGCCATCAACTCAGCCGGCGGTCGCGCCCGCAAGGTGGGGAAGGCGAGTGCGGCCAGCGGCAGCCTGAGCGCCGCATGCAGGTTCTCGGTGCTTTGATGCAGCACGGCGACTCTCGCGGCCTCGGCCGCACCCCGCACCTTGGCGATGGCTTCGCGCTGCTGGCCAGCGATGACGGCATCGGCATCCATCAGCAGCGCCAGCAGCACGGCGGGTGCGTCGGCGTCGGACTGCGCCGCATCGCGCAGCAGCAGCGGGATGGTGGCGTTGAGCGTTTCGGCATAGCGATAGTCGTCTGCGCCCGGATGACCAACCTGCGAGACGATGGCTGATGGGGTGATATCGCGCGTGGTCGCGGCCATGAACTTCACCGGCCCTTCGTCGCCGGGGTCGCTGTAGAAGCCGGGGTCGTTCCATTGCACGGCCTGCGTCTTGATCGCGGCCAGCTTGAACTGCGGCTCGATGCGCTGGATGCGCTCGACCAGCGGCGGATGCGTGGCGAACAGAGCCGAGTAGCCGACGCCATCGCCGAACAGCATGTGGCTGATTTCCTCGCCCTTCTGCGCGTCGAGCCGGCTGCCGGTGTCGATGCCCGCAATCTTTTTCAGCGCTCCGGCAATGCCGCCGGTTTGCCGCGTGAACTGCACGGCGCTGGCATCGGCCAGGTACTCGCGCTGGCGCGACAGCCGCGCCTTGATGAGCCGCCCGCACAACATGCCGATACCGCCCACCGTCATCAGCCCGAAGCCCAGCACCGCGAGCGTCGGCCCGCGCTTGCCGCCGCGCGGCGTGTTGGCGACGATCTCGCGGCCGATGATGTGGATCACCAGCAGGCCGAAGATCAGCCCCATCAGCCGGATGTTGAGGCGCATGTCGCCGTTGAGCACATGGCTGAACTCGTGGGCGATCACACCCTGCAGCTCATCGCGGCTGAGCTTTTCCAGCGCGCCGCGCGTCACCGTCACCGCCGCATCGGCGGGCGCATAACCGGCGGCAAAGGCGTTGATGCCGGCCTCGCGCTCCAGCACATAGATTTGCGGCACCGGCACGCCGGAGGCGATGGCGATTTCTTCCACCACATTGCGCAGGCGGCGCAGGCGCGGCTCACGGGTTTCCGGTGGCACCAGCACGCCGCCGAGGCTTACCGCCACCGCGCCACCACCGGATTTGAGGCGCGCGATCTTGTAGAGGCTGCCAAGGCCGATCACCACCGCCACGCCCAGGCCGACCGCAAGAAGTGCTGGCAGATGCGGCAGGGCGGCGTCTTCGAGCGTGACTTTCTCAGCGGTGCCGAAGGCCAGAGCCACGGCCATGATCGCCATCACGCCTGCCACAGTGAGCAGTACCGAGAAGGCGAACGCCCAGATCATCCAGCGCGATTGCGCTCTGGCTTTAGCCTGGTGCTCGAAGAAGTTCATGGCGGCGTCTGCCGCACGCGACGCTTTAGAACTGCACCTTCACGGTCTTGCGCGCCGCTGGCTCTTCAAGCTCCAGCGATTCCGCCGCCGAGAAGCTGAACATGCCGGCGATGAAGTTGTTGGGGAACACTTCGCGCTTGTTGTTGTAGCTCATCACGCCGTCGTTGTAGGCCTGGCGGGCGAAGGCGATGCGGTTCTCGGTGCTGGAGAGCTCCTCGCTGAGCTGCATCATGTTCTGGTTGGCTTTGAGGTCGGGGTAGGCCTCCACCGTCACCTGCAACTTGTTGAGCGCGCCGGTCAGCGCGCCTTCGGCACCCGAGAGCTGCTTCATCGCCGTCGGGTCGCCGGGGTTGGCCTGCGCGGCCTTGAGCGCACCCAGGGCGCCGCCGCGTGCGGCAATCACGGCTTCGAGCGTTTCGCGCTCGTGGGCGATGTAGCCCTTGGCGGTTTCGACCAGATTGGGAATCAGGTCGTAGCGGCGCTGCAGCTGGACATCAATTTGCGAAAAGGCGTTTTTGTAGCCGTTCCGCGAAGTCACCAGACTGTTGTAGATGCCGATGACGAAGAACACGAGAACGGCGATAACGCCGAAGAAAATGATGGCGGACATGGTCCCACTCCCTTTTTGTGGTGTGCTCAGAGAATAGCCGGAGTTTTGCGAACTCTTACAATCGGCGCATGAACCTTTCATCTCCCCCCAAACTGCTGCTCGGCGTCACGGGCGGCATCGCGGCCTACAAGGCGGCGGAACTCGTGCGCCTGTTCATCAAGGCCGGCTGGCAGGTGCAGGTGGTGATGACGGCGCATGCCGCCGAGTTCATCACGCCGCTGACCTTCCAGGCCCTTACCGGCCGCGAGACGCGCGGCGCGCTGTTCGACCCGCAGCACGAGGCCGCGATGGGCCACATCGAACTCGCCCGCTGGCCGGATGCGATCCTCATCGCACCCGCCACCGCCAACACGCTGGCCAAGCTGGCACAGGGCATGGCCGATGACCTGCTCAGCACGCTCTGCCTCGCCACCGACAAGCCGCTGTTCGTGGCCCCCGCCATGAACCGCCTGATGTGGGCGCACGCTGCGACCCAGGCCAACATCGCGACGCTGCAAAAGCGTGGCGTCGTCACCCTCGGCCCCGGTTCGGGCGCACAGGCCTGCGGTGAAACCGGCGACGGCCGCCTGATGGAACCCGAAGAAATCTTCAAGGCGATAGAAGCCGCGCAAAGCCGCGCTTCTCCCATCCCCCATCTCCTGCCCCCCATTCCCGCTTCTGACTTGAGCGGCCTGCACGCCGTGGTCACCGCCGGCCCCACCCGCGAGCCGCTCGACCCGGTGCGCTTCATCACCAGCCGTTCGTCCGGCAAGCAGGGCTATGCGGTGGCCGCCGCCCTGGTCGCGCGCGGCGCCAGGGTCACGCTGATCTCCGGCCCGACCCAGCTCGACACGCCTGCCGGGCTCACCCGCATCGATGTCGAAAGCGTCGAGCAGATGCTGGGCATGAGCCTGGCGGTTGCGGCCGAAGCGCAGATTTTTATCGGTGCTGCGGCCACCGCCGACTATCGCGCGACGCACATCGCGCCCGAGAAAATCAAGAAATCCGGCGAGAGCATGAGCCTGATGCTGACCAAGAATCCCGATGTGCTCGCGCGCGTCCGCGAGGCCTTGCCCAAACTCTTCATGGTCGAGTTCACGGCAGAAACCGAGAACCTCGCCGAACACGCGCAAACCCTGCTCGCCCGCAAGCAGCTCGATCTCGTCGCCGCCAACTCGATCGCCGACGGCAAGGGCTTCGGGGCGGATGACAATGCACTGTCGCTGTTCTGGCAAGGCGGCAGCGCCGAGATCGCCACTGCGCCCAAGGCCGAGACGGCGCGCGCACTGGTCGAACACATCACCACCCTCTACCGCAGCAAGAAGCCATGAAATCCATCCAGCTCAAGATTCTCGACCCGCGCGCCGCCGCACCTGCCTATGCCACGCCGGGCGCGGCGGGCCTTGATCTGCGCGCGCTGCTCGATGCGCCGCTGGTGCTCGAACCGGGGCAGACCACGCTGATCAAGACCGGCCTTGCGATCTACATCGGCAACCCGCATTTCGCGGCCATCATCCTGCCGCGCTCGGGCCTGGGCCATAAGCACGGCATCGTGCTCGGCAACGGCACCGGACTGATCGACAGCGACTACCAGGGCGAGTTGATGGTGAGCTGCTGGAACAGAGGTTTTGGTAGTGGCAGCACCGCCTTCACCATCAACCCCGGCGAGCGCATCGCGCAGCTGGTGATCGTGCCGGTGTTGCAGGCCACGTTCGAGGTGGTCGGCGAGTTTCATGCCGCATCCGATCGCGGCGCGGGCGGCTTCGGCTCCACCGGCACCGCGTAGTTTTTCTGACCACCGCATCCAGCCAGAGACTCATCGACATGCAACAGGCGCAACACATTGCCCAGGTGCTCACCGAAGCGCTGCCCTACATCCGGCGTTTCGCGGGCAAGACCTTCGTGGTCAAGTACGGCGGCAACGCGATGAAGGGCGACGACATGATCCAGTCCTTCGCGCGCGACATCGTGCTGATGAAGGCGGTCGGCATGCACCCGGTCGTCGTGCACGGCGGCGGGCCGCAGATCGGCGCGCATCTCGAAAAGCTCGGCAAGACCAGCACCTTCGTCGAAGGCATGCGCGTCACCGATGCCGAGACGATGGACGTGGTCGAGATGATGCTCGGCGGCTTGGTCAACAAGGCCATCGTCAGCGCCATCAACCAGCAGGGCGGCCAGGCCGTGGGGCTCACTGGCAAGGATGGCGGGCTGATCCGCGCGAAGAAGCTCACGATCAAAGGGCAGGACATCGGCCAGGTCGGTGAGGTCGAAGCCATCGACCCGCGCGTGGTCAAGCACCTGGAAGACGGCGGCTTTATCCCGGTCATCGCACCGGTCGGCGTCGGCAGCCTGGGCGAGGCCTACAACATCAATGCCGATCTGGTCGCCGGCAAGCTCGCCAGCGTGCTCAAAGCCGAGAAGCTGATGCTGCTCACCAACGTGCAGGGCGTGAAGGACAAGGCCGGCAACGTGCTCACCGGCTTGAGCGTCGGTCAGGTGCAGGCGCTGATCGACGACGGCACCATCTACGGCGGCATGCTGCCCAAGATCCAGTGTGCGCTCGATGCGGTGAACTCGGGCGTGAAAACCGCCGTCATCATCAACGGCGAACTCGAACACTCGGTGCTGCTGGAACTGTTCACCAACAATGGCATCGGCACGCTCATCAAAAGCCACTAAGGCCACGCGCGGCAAGCCGAAAGTCATCGCCGCCGAGCTGTGGACGGCGGGGCAGCGACGCGCGGCAACCATCCACGAAATCAGCTATCGCGCCTGCTTCAAGCCGCAGCTGCCGGCCTACTTCATCGAACGCCACACGAAACCCGGCGATGTGGTCTATGACCCGTTCAGCGGTCGCGGTACCACGCCGATCGAAGCTGCGCTACAGGGCCGCAAGGTGATTGCCAACGACATCAATCCGCTCTCAGCCCTGCTGGCAGCGCCGCGTCTCGCGCTGCCGGATGTCGATGCGATTGCCGAGCGCCTTGCACTGATTCCCAAGCACATCGCCGGTCGCGCACCGCCTCTGGCGATGTTCTATGAGCGCAAGACCCTGCGCGAGCTGATGGCCCTGCGCGACTGGCTGCTGCACCGCCGCGCCAGTGGCGAGGCCGATGCGCTCGACGGCTGGATCGGCATGGTCGCCACCAACCGGCTCACCGGCCATTCGCCCGGCTTCTTCAGCGTCTACAGCTTTCCGCCCAATCAGGCTGTGACGGCGGCAGGGCAGACGCGCATCAATGCCCAACGCGGGCAGAAGCCGACGTATCGGGATACGCACGCGCTCATCCTCAAGAAGAGCAAGCAGTTGCTGCGCGGCTTGGAGGCATCTCAGACCAAGGCACTGCGCAAGGCGGGCAAGACCGCACGCTTTCTCACCGGCGATGCGCGTCGCACGCCGCAGATCAAGCGTGGCAGCGTCGCGCTCACCGTGACCTCGCCACCCTTCCTCGACGTAGTGGACTACGCCGGCGACAACTGGCTGCGCGGCTGGTTCAACGGCCTGCCGGTGAAACAGATCGCTTCCGCCATGACCGTGCCGCGCACGGTGCCGCAATGGTCGCTGGTGATGGGCGAGGTATTGCAGGAGCTGTTTCGTATCACCCGTCCCGACGGCGTGGTGGCTTTCGAGGTGGGCGAGGTGAAGAAGGGCGCGATCAAACTCGACGAGGTGGTGGTGCCGCTCGGCATTGCCGCTGGCTTCAAGGCCGAGTCGGTGCTCATCAACACCCAACGCTTCACGAAGACAGCGCACATCTGGGGTGTGGCCAACAACGCCGACGGCACCAACAGCAACCGCATCGTGGTGTTCCGCAAGCCGGCCTAAGCGCGGTGATAGGGATGGTTGGCGTTGACGCTCCAGGCCCGGTACAGGGCCTCGGCCACTACCACCCGCACCAGAGCGTGCGGCAGCACCAGCTTGGAGAGACCCCAGCTTTCATCCGCGCGCTGCAATACCTCGGGCGCGTGGCCATCCGGGCCGCCGATGGCGAGGGTCACGTCGCGGCCGTCTTGCAGCCAGACACTCAGTCGAGCGGCCAGTTGCCCGGTGGTCCATTGCGTGCCGCGCTCGTCGAGTGTGACGAGGCGCGTATCGCGCGGCAGCGCTTTCAGAATCTTCTCGCCTTCGTCGCGCTTCAGCCGTGCGATGTCGGCGTTCTTGCCGCGCGGCGTCACGGCGATTTCCTGCAGGGCGAAGCCGTATTCCGGCGGCAGCCGCCGGGTGTAGTCGGCGAAGGCTGCGTCCACCCAGCCCGGCATGCGCGTGCCGACGGCGAGCAGACGCAGCTTCACGATCTAGCGTTTCTTGGCTTTGGCGACCGGCTTCTTCACGGCCGACTTCTTGATGGCCTTCACCGGCGCTTTGGGTGCGGGTTTTTTCGCGACGACGACTTTCCTGGCCGGTACCTTCTTGGCGACCGCTTTGGTCACGGCCGCTTTCTTCGCAGCCGGCTTTTTCGCCGCGGGCTTTGCTGCTGCCTTGGCAGCGGGTTTGGTCACAGCTTTCAGGACCGGCTTTGCAGCGGTTTTTTTAGCTGCCGCCTTCTTCGCCGGTGCGGCCTTTGCAGCGGGTTTTTTCGCAAACGGCTTTTTGCTGGGTGCGGGTTTGGCGGCTGATTTCTTCGCAGCCTTCTTGGCCATTTTCTTGGCGAGCTTCTTGGCTTTTTTGGCGGCGTCGAGCTTGGGCTTGGGCTGACCCAGATCCCACAGCTTTTCGAGCTGGTAGGTGGCGCGCGCGCTGGCCTGCATGATGTGGACGATGGTGCCGTTCAAGTCCACCAGCGCCCAATCGCCCTGCTCAAGCCCCTGCGAGCGCGGCCAGCCCACGCCGGCTTCGCTGGCCTTCTGCATCACCGAATCCGCCAGCGCTTTCACATGCCGGTTGCTGGTGCCGGTGCAGATCACCATGTGGTCGGCAATGCTGGTGAGCGGGGCCACATCGATGATTTCGATGTTGATGCCCTTCATGTCTTCGAGGGCGGCGATGGCGAGTTTGGTGAGTTCGGCGGGGGTCATTTGAGGGGTTGTTTCCTAGTGTTTTCCGGGGGCGTCGTCGTGCGTGAGCAACTCGATGTCTTTGGGGGTGAGGGCGTCGAGAATCGCATCCGGCAGCAGACCGCGCACCGAGGCCTCGGCCTTGAGCAGGCGGCGGATGCGGGTGGAGGAAATCTCCATCAGCGGCAGCGGCAGCTCCATCCAGAGACCGGCCGGCACGGTGCGGAAGGCCTCGGCGGTGTCGGTGTGGCGGCCTTGCAGGATGTCGGCTTCCACCGGCGGTAGCAGCGAGGCGCCGGGGCGGGAGACGACGGCGAGGTGGGCGAGTTCGAGAATTTCCTTCCACATGTGCCAGGTGTGGAAATGCGCGAAGGCATCGGCCCCCAGCAGCAGCACCAGCGGCGTGCGCGGGCGCCATTTCTTGAGTTCGAGCAGGGTGTCGATGGTGTAGCTCGGGCCTTCGCGCTTGATTTCGCGGTCGTCGGCGATCAGCCCTTTTTCCTTGGCAATGGCCATGCGCACCCACTCCAGCCGCTTCTGCGGCGAGATGTGCGAATCCGGCCGGTGCATGGGGTGGGCGGTGGGGATGAGCCGCACCTGCGCGAGGTCGAGGCGCTCCATCGCTTCGAGTGCGAGGCGCAGATGGCCGTTGTGAAAGGGCGCGAAGGCGCCGCCGAAAATACCGATCGGGGTATTAGCCATTAGCGCACGTGTCCATCGCCGAGAACGATCCACTTCTGGCTGGTGAGCCCTTCGAGCCCCACCGGCCCGCGCGCGTGAAACTTGTCGGTGCTGATGCCGATCTCGGCACCCAGGCCGTATTCGTAGCCGTCGGCGAAGCGGGTGCTGGCATTGACCATGACGCTCGCCGAATCCACTTCGCGCAGAAACCGCCGCGCGCGCGTGCCGTTCTCGGTGACGATGCAATCGGTGTGCGCGCTGCCGTAAGTGGTGATGTGGTCGATGGCGGCATCGAGGCCATCGACGACGCGGATCGACAGCACCGGTGCCAGATACTCCGTGGCCCAGTCTTCTTCGGTGGCGAGCTTCGCCTCGGGCAGGATGGCGCGGGTGCGCTCGCAGCCGCGCAGCTCCACCTTGTGCTCGCGGTAGCTGCGCGCGAGTTCGGGCAGCACCTTGGCGGCGACGGGGGCGTCGACCAGCAGCGTCTCCATCGTGTTGCAGGTGCCGTAGCGCTGGGTCTTGG
>JAUSQI010000055.1 GCA_030652575.1 Stagnimonas sp.
GACGGCCGCGAACTCAGGCTCGCCAAGGACCACCCCGGCTTTCACCTGATCCAGCAGGTGCGCGACGAAGCGCACCGCTTCGCCATCACCGGCCACCGTGCGGCGCGCGACAAGGCACGGGTCACCTCATCACTCGAAGACATCGAAGGCCTCGGCCCGGCACGCCGGCGTGCACTGCTCAATGCCTTCGGCGGCTTGAGCGAAGTGAAGCGCGCCAGCATCGACGCCCTTGCCAAGGTCGAGGGCATCAACACCGCATTGGCCGAGCGTATTTACGCGCGCTTTCACTGAAGGCAATCGGCATTGAGTATGCTCAGCACATGCGCCTGAACATCCCTTTGTCACTCACGCTTGGCCGCGTCGCTGCCATCCCCGTCGTGCTTGCGCTGTTCTATGTGGAATTGCCGCACGCCCGGCAGTGGGCCTGCGTGCTGTTCGTGCTCGCCGCCATCACCGACTGGCTGGATGGCTATCTGGCACGCCGCTGGGATCAAACCAGCAAGTTCGGCGCGTTTCTCGACCCGGTGGCCGACAAGCTGCTGGTCGCGGTGAGCCTGGTCATGCTGCTGCGCGACCGTGAGCAGCAGGGGCAGGGGGATGTGATGGCGGTGCTGGTTGCCATCATCATCGGCCGCGAGATCGCGATCTCGGCCCTGCGCGAATGGCTGGCCGAACTGGGCCAGCGCATGACGGTGGCGGTGAGCTCCATCGGCAAGATCAAGACCGGTTTCCAGATGACCGCCATCGGCATGCTGATCTGGCAGCAGCCGTTTTTTGGCCTGCCGATCTATGAGCTTGGGTTTGTTTGTCTCTTCGTGGCGGCAGCGCTCACCATGTGGTCGATGGCGATTTACTTGCGTGCTGCATGGCCGTTTCTCAAGGAATCGATGCCGCAATAGATTTGTTCGCGCATTGTGTTGGTAAAAGCGCCAATTCGCCTTGACACAAAAGGCTTCGCATCTATAATTCGCCCTCGTTGCGGGAATAGCTCAGTTGGTAGAGCGATACCTTGCCAAGGTATAGGTCGCGAGTTCGAATCTCGTTTCCCGCTCCAATCTTCAAAGAGCCCCGCATTGCGGGGCTTTTAGTTTCTCAAGACTGTTTCGATCAAAGGCTGCGTGGCAGATCGGTCATGCAGGGGACTGCAAATCCCCCTAAGTCGGTTCAACTCCGGCCGCAGCCTCCATATCGAAGCCCTCTGCGTTGCAGGCAGATGCTCGGTGAGACGCGGTGCAGACTCAAGCCTTCAGCAGCACCTGTACTCCAACCAGTACCGCGCGGCCGCGCGCGGGCTCGTAGTAGCGGCCGTTCGCATCGTTGACGATCACCGAGCCGGCATAACTCTGGTCCAGCAGGTTTTCCAGTTTCAGCGTCCACTGCACGCGTTGCTTGGCGCTGGGCACCATCTGGTAAGTGGTTTCCACATCGACCACCCCATAAGACGGCGCAGATTCGGAGTTGATGTCGTTGACCGGTACCGCATCGAGGTAGCGGTACTCAGCCGCCAGCTGCCACTCAGGCTGTGGCGCATAGCGCAGACGGCTGAACCACTGACCCTGTGCCACGCCGGGCAGGCGGTTGCCGCGCGCCACCTCAACCTGGGCGGTGGTGCAGGGCACGCTGGCGCACGTTCGGTAAGCCTCGGTCACTTCGGCATGGAGATGGGTGTAGGCCACGGCAAGATCAATCTGGCTGCCGAGCGCGGTATCGAGCGACAACTCCGCACCTTGGCGACGGGTGCGCGCGGCATTGGCGAAACTGGCACGACCGCCGGCATTGCTGACGGTGACCAACTCATCGCGCGCTTCGATGTTGAAGATTGCCAGAGTGAGTTTTGTATTGGCTGCGGGACGCAGCTTGAGTCCAGCCTCGGCATTGCGCGTGCGCGAGGGGTCGAGTGCGAAGTTGAGTCCTGCCTGTCCATCCGGGCGATAGGCCAGCTCCGCAAAAGTCGGCGTTTCAAAACCGGTGCCGTAAGAGGCATAGGCATGGAGTCGCGGGCTTTGCTTGAACAGCACGGCTGCTGCCGGGGTCCATGCCGAGTAATCGACCGCGCCGCTGTCGTCCGGGTTGCTGGCCTGCACATAACGGTCGCGCGACTGAAAACGCACCTGGCTGTGTCGCAAGCCCGCGAGCGTCGACCAGCGCGCGGACCAGCGCCAATCCAGTTGCAGGTATTGGTCGAATGAGGTGACGGTGTTGCTCTCATCGCGACGCAACTCGCCGCGCACACCGGTTTGCGTGCCGATGAAGTTTTCGAAGCCACGACGGTGCTGGCGCAAGCTGTCGAGGCTCAGCCCGCCGCTGACGACGAGTGCTTCGTGCTGATAGGTCCAGCGCGCGTCGCCGCCGCCGTAGTCGGTGGCGAGATCGACCACGCCGCCCGCACTCGTTGGGTTGGCCTGGGTGCCGATGGGGATGGCAAGAAACTGTTCGATACCGCGCCGCCCCCCATAGCCCATCAGACGCAATGCGCCCCAAGGGGTGGCGGCTTGCTGATACACGGCCCCGATCTGCGTTTGTCGTGCACTTTTGCGCGTATCGAATGGACTGGCCGCGCTTGCCGTTTGCGTGGGGTCGGCTTCAAATTGCGCACGCATCAGTCCCAATGGGTCCTGTGCGTTCGGTGCCTCGAAATGATTCAGCAGCAGAGTGAGTTTGTCGCCGCCGCGCATGTCCTGATCGAGCTTGGCGTTGAAGGAGCGCCGTTGTGCCGCGCTGTGGTCGCGAAAGCCTTCCGTACGCAAATCGGTGTAGCCGACAGTGAGTCCGCCACCACGGCCAAGCAGTGACAAGCGTCGGTCGCCGTAGTCACCCGAAAATGCCGCGAGTGCCAGCTCTGGTGCAGGCGTGCTGTCGGCGGTGAAGACCTGGATCACACCGCCCGACGAGTTGCCATACAGCGCCGAGAAGGGGCCCCGAAGCACCTCCACCCGCTCGGCAGTGGCCAGATTGAAGTGCGAGATTTGCCCTTGCCCATCAGGCTGCGTTGCGGGCACGCCGTCTACATAAAGGCGCACGCCGCGAATGCCGAAAGGCGAGCGCGCACCGAACCCGCGCACAGAGATTTGGGTGTCTTGCGCATAATTCTGCCGCTCGCGCGCGAGCAGGCCCGGCACGTCTTGCAAAGACTCTGCAAGACTCGCCCCCAAGCCCTGCTGTTCGATCGGTAAGAGATCGATGGATGCAGGCACATCGAAGGCAGGCATCGCCACCTTGGTGGCGGTGACCGTCACGGGCTCAAGCGTGATGACTTCAGAAGGCCATGCGGGTGATGCCGTGACCGCCAGGCACAGACCGCAAACCAGTGCCTTCGACGAACTGGCTGACCTCAAAGAGCAGCCTTTGCCGTCACGCTGGGCGTTATCGCAGACACGTGCCAGATCACATTACCCACGTCATCGGCCACCAGCAAAGCGCCCTGTTTGTCGATCGCAACGCCGACAGGCCGACCCAAGGCTTCACCATCGTCGTTGACGAAGCCTGTGAGCACATCCACCGCATTACCTGAAGGCATGCCGTTCTGGAACGGTACGAAAATCACCTTATAGCCACTGCGTGGTTTGCGGTTCCACGAGCCATGCTGGCCAATGAACATGCCGGATGCGAATGCGGGCGGCAGCTTGTTGCCCTGCGCGTTGGAGAGCCCCAGCGATGCGGTGTGCGAGCCCAGCGCGTAGTCCGGGCTAATGGCCTTGGCTACCAGATCGGGACGCGGCGGCGATACGCGGGTGTCCACGTTCTGACCGTAGTAGCTGTAGGGCCAGCCGTAGAAGCCGCCATCCTGCACCGAGGTCATGTAGTCCGGCACCAGGTCGCTGCCCAGTTCGTCACGCTCGTTGACCGACGTCCAGAGCTTGCCGCTCACCGGCTCCCACGCCATGCCGACGGGATTGCGCAGGCCCGAGGCGAATATGCGGTGCGTTTCGCTGGCGATGTCGATTTGCCAGATCGCGGCGCGGCCTTCTTCGGCCTGCATGCCGTTCTCGGCAACGTTGCTGTTGGAGCCAATCGCCGCATACAGCTTCTGGCCGTCGGCGCTGGCGATGAGATTCTTCGTCCAGTGGTGATTGAGCGGGCCGCCCGGCAAACTGACGACCTGCGTAGCGGGTGCCGTGATGCGGGTTTGTCCGGCGGTGTAGGGGAACTTCACGACAGCATCGGCATTGGCCACGTAGAGCGTGTCACCGACCAGGGCCATACCGAAGGGCGAATACAAACCTTCGAGAAACACCGTGTTCAACTCGGCAACACCATCGCCATCGGCATCCCGCAAAAGACTGATGCGGTTGGCACTGGGCACACCGGCGCCAGCGCGCTTCATGACTTTCGCAGACACCCACGCGCGGAAGCCCTGACTACCCTCCGGCTTGGGGGGCGCGTTGGACTCGGCCACCAGCACATCCCCGTTCGGCAGCACATAGATCCAGCGTGGGTGGTCCAGATTGCTGGCGAATGCGACGACTTTGGTGCCATCCACCGTGGTCGGTGCACCGCCAGCAGGCCAACCCTTTGCGGGTGCAATGTGTACAACGGGCAGCAATGTTTTGTTCGGCGGCGGCAGCTCGGGCCGCGGGCCCATACCGGCGGCCGCTGGTAGCTGTGTACTACCTCCGCAGGCCGAGAGAGTGAGTGCAAAAAAGGGCAGGGCGGCGAGATTTTTGATTGGGCTATACATGCAAACTCCCTTGCAGAACAGGCGAAACTGAGTATGGCGCAGCAGCTGCGCCGGGCACCGATTCTGGGTATCGAAAACAGATGTGTGATGAACAGCGAATGGAGAGGTGTAGATCTCCCACAATGAGGCCGAACAGAGACGTCCCCACTGGTTTTCGCAGCACGCGAAGACGTTGTGCACCCTCAAACAGCGTTATTCTGTGAGACGGCTGATGCGCCCGAATGGCGAAATCGGTAGACGCAAGGGACTTAAAATCCCTCACTCGCAAGAGTATCCCGGTTCAAGTCCGGGTTCGGGCACCAGCCGTGCGGCATCAGCATCAACGGGCTTGACGGATCGCCTCAAAACTTTCCGCTTTCCCGTGAATGCGCGGCACTCCACTATTGCGTCAGCACTTGCTGCGGAGTAGTCGAATGGCCCGGACGCGTTACACCAACACTGCAATTTCACTGCATTGGCTGATCGCCCTGCTGATCCTTGCCGCTTTCGCGCTCGGTTGGTACATGGTCGACCTGAAAATATCGCCTGCCAAGTTGCAGTACTACTCCTGGCACAAATGGCTGGGCATCACGGTGCTGGGGTTTGCCGTGCTGAGATTGCTATGGCGCTTGACGCACACACCACCGCCACTGCCCGCCACGACACCGCGCTGGCAGCTGCTTGCAGCAGCTGGCGGTCATTGGGCGCTCTACTTGTTGTTGTTCGCCATACCGCTGTCAGGTTGGGCGTTCAGTTCGGCGTCCGGCTATCCAGTGGTCTATCTCGGGCAGTTCCAGATGCCGGACTGGGTGCCCAAGGACAAAGCTCTGGCTGCACAGATGAAGGAACTTCACGAGCTGCTCACCACACTGTTGATGGTGGTGGTCGCCGTACATGTAGCGGCTGCATTGAAGCACCAATTTTTTGATCGCGACGGTCTGCTGAATCGCATGTGGTTCGGTCGCAACCATCCAGTGGAGGAGAACACATGAGTCATCAAGCCATTACGCGTTTCGACGTTCGCGGCGGCATGCTCGCAGCGCTTTTGCTGACGAGCATTGCGGTGCCGGCCGCTTTGGGTATCGATTCTGCCAAGAGCAAAGTCACTGCCACGTTCAAGCAGATGAATGTGCCGGTTGAAGGCGTATTCACGAAGGCCGGTGGCAGCATCCAATTCGATGCAGCCAAGCCGGAGGCGGCCAGTGCCAGCATCCAGATCGATACCGCTGGCTTCGATCTGGGCATGGAGGATTACAACGCCGAAGTGCGCAAGAAGGAGTGGTTTGACTCCAAAGCGCATCCACAAGCGACCTTCGTTTCAACCGGCTTCAAGGCTTTGGGTGCCGAGCGCTATCAGGCGAGCGGCAAGCTGAGCATCAAGGGAAAAAGCATCGATATCAGTGTGCCAGTGACCGTCAAACGCGAAGCTGCGGCGACGGTGTTCACAGGTGCACTGCCCGTGTCACGCAAGATTTTCGGCATTGGCGATGCGGGATGGAACGAGGTGGTGGATGACGCCGTCACGGTCAATTTCCGCATCGTTCAACCGCAGTAGCTTCACGCAAACCATCACCCTCGCAAAAAAAATGGAGTCCTCATGAAACGCACTGTATTCGCCGCTGTACTGGCCGCCGCATCCTTCAGCAGTCTTGCTGCCGTAGACAGCTACACGATCGAGCCTGGCCACACTTATCCGAGCTTCGAAGCCTCGCACATGGGTATCTCGTTCTGGCGCGGCAAGTTCAATACCAGCGCGGGCAAGGTAACGCTCGACCGCACTGCAAAGACTGGAACCGTCGATATCAATATCGACGCCAAGTCAGTCGACTTCGGTCATGAAAAAATGAATGAGCATGCACGTGGCGAAGATTTTTTCAATGTTGAAAAGTTTCCTGCCATTACCTACAAGGGCAAGCTCACCTTCACGGGCGATACGCCAACCGGTGTGGATGGTGAACTGACCCTGCTCGGCGTGACCAAGCCGGTAAAGCTCACCATCGGCAGCTTCAAGTGCATTCAGCACCCCATGCTGAAAAAAGAAGTCTGCGGAGCGGACGCCAGCGGTGCATTCGATCGTGTCGATTTCGGCATGGTCTACGGTGCCAAGTACGGCCCCACCGTTGCCAAGCTCGCAATCCAGGTCGAGGCCGTCAAAGACTGATCCTGCATACGCCGTACAAACAAAAGCCCTGCAAGTTGCAGGGCTTTTTTGTGAATGCCGCCGTGGTGAACTAGCGGTCTCTGAAATGCGTCTCGACTTTTTCGTGCAAGCCCTTCACATCGACAATCACGGTGGCAGTCGGCCGTGCAAGCAGACGGGGAATGCCGATCGGCTCACCCGTTTTCTCGCAATAGCCATATTCCTTGTCCTTGATACGCCGCAGTGCGTCGTCAACCTTGCGAAGGAACATCGCCTCGCGCTCACGCAGGCGCAAGTCGAGCCAGTGTTCTTCTTCAGCAGTGGCACGATCGGCAGGGTCAGCAAAAGTCTCACGCTCGTGCAAGCGCTCTTTGGCATCCACTTCGCGTTCAAGAACTTCCTGCTTTGAGCGAATGAGCAACTGGCGAAAGAAATCCAGTTGCGCATCGTTCATGTACTCGCTCTCCGGCATCCGCCGGACATCTTCTTCGGTCAGCACTGCGCCTCGCGGACGTTGAACCGGTGTGATCCGGGTGGGTGGGCTAGGCGCTGTGCGGGCCGGCTTGGGAATAATTAAAGCGGGACGTTTAAGTTTTTTTTTTGCTCTTCTTCGTCTTTCGGCGCGGCAGCAACTGCAGCCTCTGGTGCAGGCGCTGCAACCGGAGCAGGAACAGGTTTCACCACGGCCACCTTTTTCGGGGCTGGCTTCGGAGTTGCTTTCTTCACAACGGCCTTCTTCACGACGGCTTTCTTGACCGGCGCTTTAACGGCGGCTTTTTTAACCGCAGCCTTGGCAACTGGCTTTTTAACGACCGCTTTTTTGGCAACCGCTTTCTTCGCTGCCGCTTTTTTAGCGACGGGCTTTTTGGCGACCGCTTTTTTGGCAACGGCCTTCTTGGCAACTGGCTTTTTAACGGCCTTTTTCACAACAGCTTTCTTGGCGGCTTTTTTAGCCACCGCTTTTTTAGGAGCGGCTTTCTTGGGTGCAGCCTTTACAGCAACTTTCTTAGCCACGGCCTTCTTAGCAACCGGCTTCTTGGCGGCCGTCTTCTTTGCGGCGGGTTTTGCTTTCTTTGCTTTCACCTGCGTCTCCCTCATCAATGCAAAATGGCTTGAATGCTTTATGTGCAGCGTGCTGTTAGTACTGCTGCAACTGCGTCGCGTTATAGCACTCGATTTTGCGCACCGTCAATGAAATCCACTCACGATTTATCCCGCCACGTATGGGCGCCTTCGGCAACGCTCGCCACCTTGCACGCGCGGGCGAAATTGTTGCGCTCGATCCGTCAATTCTTCGATGCGCATCAAGTGCTGGAAGTGGATACGCCGGTGCTGTCGCAGCACGCGACAGTGGACAAACACATCGATAGTTTTCGCACTCAGCAAGGGGCGTGGTTGCAGACCTCGCCTGAGTTCGCGATGAAGCGTCTGCTCTGCGCAAACGCAGGTGCCATCTGGCAACTGTGCAAGGTGTTCCGTCTGGAAGAGGCGGGACGCCATCACAATCCCGAGTTCACGATGCTGGAGTGGTATCGGCCGGGATTCGACCATCACGCGCTGATGGATGAAATGGAGTTGCTGCTGCGACACTGTGGTGTGGAAGCGACCCAGGCTTTCGACCGGATGAGCTATCGCGAAGCCTTTTTGCAGAACGTGGGGTTCGATCCGCTGCGAGCCAGCTGTGAAACCATGCGGACATTCGCACAGCAACATTCACCGCCCCCCGCAGAGGGCTTGGGTGAAGTGCGTGACGCCTGGCTGGATCACTTCTACGGCAGCATCGTCTCTCCATTGCTTGGTTTGAAACGCCCCTGTTTCATCTATGACTTCCCGGCCTCGCAAGCCGCGCTGTCGCGCGTTCGTGGTGAGGTCGCCGAGCGATTCGAGCTGGTCTGGCGCGGCGTGGAACTGGCCAATGGCTTTCATGAATTAGCCGATGCCGACGAGCAGGCGCGTCGCTTCGATGCAGAGCTTGCATGGCGACGCGAGCAAGGCAAAATCCTGCCGCCTGCAGATGCGCACCTCATCGCCGCGCTGCAATCGGGCTTGCCTGATTGTGCTGGCGTCGCACTTGGCGTCGATCGTCTGTTGATGCTGTTGCTGAATGCGCCCGATCTGGCAGCCACGTTGACTTTCGACTGGCCGCGGGCCTGAGGCAATCAGCCTCGCAGCGTGTCCCAGATCATCTTTGCAAGAAGCAGCGCCACAACGCCGATAAACAGTAGGCGCACGAAGCCACTGCCGCGCTTGATCGCCAGATGTGCCCCGCACCAGGAGCCGGCGAGATTGCTCAAGGCCATCGGCAACGCAGCCTTATAGAGCACATGGCCGGTAGGGATGAACCAGACCAGCGCTGCCGCGTTGGTGGCCACGTTGACGACCTTGGCGGAAGCCGATGCGAGCAGGAACGAAAAGCCGAACACGCCCACGAAAGCGAACACCAGAAAGCTGCCGGTACCAGGGCCGAAAAAGCCGTCGTAGAAGCCCAGCACCGCACCCATCGCAATGCCGCAGTAACGTTGCTGCAAGGCGCTCAATTTTGGCGCGTGCAGCTGGCCGAAGTCCTTCTTGATGAGGGTGTAGATGAACACCGCCACCAGCAGCACGATGATGAGCGGACGCAGGGCATTGGGATTGAGATAGCTCACTGCGCGCGCTCCAAGGAACGAGAACACGAATGCGGTGCCTGCAGTGAGAAACAGAATGCGCCAAGGCAGCTGCACGCGACGCGCGTATTGCCAGGTGGCGTTGCCGGTGCCGACGATGCTGGCCAGCTTGTTGGTGCCGAACAAGGTGGCGGGTGGCAGTTCCGGCTTCAGCACAAACAGCGCCGGCACCTGGATCAACCCGCCACCACCTACGACCGCATCAACAAAGCCCGCGACAAAGGCGAAGCCGATCAGTGCCGCGAGCGTCCAATCCACAACGCTACTAGAGCAGGCGATTGACGGCGGAAGGCAGTTTGTAGCGTTTGCCCATCAGAAACTTGTTGAGCAACAGCGTCACCCATTCACGCGAGCTGGAGAAACGCTTGAGCACGATGTAGGTCATCTCGCCTTCGCGCTCGATCTCGTATTTTTCGAGGTTGATGGTGACGCGCTCGCGCTCGCCCTTGAGCAGGGCCTGCACGACCACCTTGTTGGCTTTGGTGTCGATGCTGCAATCGGTGATGTCACCGTACTCGCCGAACTTGTCGTTGACCAGCGCCTTCAGGGACATCGCGATCACGCCATCTTTTGCACCACGGGCTAGGGCTCCCAGCATGGGGTTCTCCTTGAGTATTTTTAGAGCACGTCGGAGGCGTGTGCCGCCAAGCGTGAACGTTCACCGCGTGCCAGCGTGACGTGACCACCGTGTGGCCAGCCCTGGAAGCGATCCACCACATAAGTAAGGCCGCTGGTGGTCTCGCTCAGGTAGGGCGTGTCGATCTGCGTGAGGTTGCCGAGGCAGATCATCTTGCTGCCCGGCCCGCAGCGGGTGATGAGTGTTTTCATCTGCTTGGCAGTGAGGTTCTGCGCCTCGTCGATGATGATGTAGCGGTTGAGGAATGTACGGCCGCGCATGAAGTTGAGCGAACGGATCTTGATGCGCTTGCTCAGGATGTCGTTGGTGGCCGCACGTTCCCAATCACCCGCGTTGCTAGTCTGGGTCAGCACTTCGAGGTTGTCCATCAAGGCGCCCATCCAGGGCGTCATCTTCTCTTCTTCGGTGCCGGGCAGAAAACCGATGTCTTCACCGAGCGGTACCGTGACACGGGTCATGATGATCTCGCGGTAGCGCGGTTCGTCGAGTACCTGCGCCAAGCCGGCGGCCAGCGTCAGCAAGGTCTTGCCGGAACCGGCGGTACCTAAGATGGTGACGAAGTCGATGTCGGGGTCGAGCAGCAGATTGAGGGCAAAGTTCTGCTCGCGGTTTTTGGCATGAATGCCCCAGACGGGTGTCTTGCCCGTCTGATAGTTACGAATGACGCGCAGCTTGGCGGTCTGGTCGTCGACGGAATCGACCACCATGTCCAGACCTTCGTCGGCGGCATCGTCGGCCATGTGCAGAAACTGGTTGACATGCCACTCCTTCACCTGCGGGCCGCGGATGCGATAGCAGGCTCGCGCACGCTCGTCCTGCCAGCTTTCCATCTTGTCGCCGTGCTTGTCCCAGAAGTTGGCGGGCAGGGTGGTGTAGCCGGTGTAGAGCAGGTCCGAGTCTTCCAGCACCTGGTCGTTGTGATAGTCCTCGGTGTGCACGCCGACAATCGCGGCCTTGAGGCGCAGGTTGATGTCTTTCGACACCAGCGTGATCTGCCGCGAGGGATGCAACTGCTGTAATTGCAGCGCCGTCAGCAAGATCGAGTTATCGGGCTTGTTGCCGGGCAGGATGCCGGGCAGGGCCGCTTCGGTCGGCTGGGTCTGAAAGAACAGGCGGCCACTCGCGCCGATACTGCCCTTGCCGCTGACGCTGCGCTTGGATTGGGTGGCAGGCAGGGCGATGCCTTTTTCGATCTGCGCGTGGTCCTTGTGCGCAACCAGGCCATCCAGCGTGCGGCTTACCTGGCGCGCGGTGCGGGCAGGTTCGCTGGTGCCTTTCTTCAGGCCATCGAGTTCTTCGAGCACCACCATCGGGATGAACAGGTCGTGCTCCTCGAAACGGAACAGGCTGCTCGGGTCGTGCATCAGCACGTTGGTATCGAGAACGAAGAACTTTTTCTTGGACATGCTCTTTAAGGTCGAGTGAGGTCTAGAAACAAAAACGCCGGAGGCAAGTCATCGCCCCCGGCATGGAGAACAGCAAATCGATTCGATGATGCGTCAAAGGGCCTGCACGGCAGCGAGCACTTCTTCGGCATGACCCTTGGCTTTGACGCTGCGCCAAGCCTGCACCAGTTTTCCCTTCTCATTGAAGAAAAAAGTGCAGCGGTCGATGCCCATGTATTTTTTGCCGTACATGGATTTTTCGACGATGGCACCAAAGGCGGTGCAGGCCGCTTCTTCGGCATCCGACAGCAGCAGGAAGGGGAAACCAAACTTCGCACAGAAGTTGTCGTGCGCCTTCACACTGTCTTTCGACACACCGACGATGTCGGCATTGGCTTTTGTGAACTGTGGATACAAGCGAGTGAAGTCCTGCCCCTCCAAAGTGCAGCCTGGCGTGTTGTCCTTGGGGTAGAAATAAACCACCAGTTTCTTGCCCGCGTAGTCCTTGTGCAGCGCTACCGTTTTGGCTCCGCTGGCGGGCAGGGTGAGCGTGGGTAGTTTGTCGCCAATTTCGATCGTCATGCTTTCCTTAAGTGAGCTCAGGTTTTGATGGGATCGAGCATTCCATCTGCATTCAAATCATCGCAGAGGTCCATGAAGGATTCACGCAGCGCCTGCGGGTGCTGGTTGACCGGCACATGCAGCACCATCTGCACGCTGCACATGAAAGCACCTGTGTGGCCAGACTGATATTTCTGCGAGTTCATCTCC
The DNA here is from genome assembly GCA_030652575.1 of Stagnimonas sp. Classification (GTDB taxonomy): domain Bacteria; phylum Pseudomonadota; class Gammaproteobacteria; order Nevskiales; family Nevskiaceae; genus Stagnimonas. The sequence goes on from JAUSQI010000055.1 coordinate 12,257, forward strand.
GGCACAAGCACATCCTGTGCCTGAAAAAACTCCAGCAGATGCACCAGCAACTCGGGCTGCTGCGGTGCAATCACATCCGCAGCATAAGGACGAAACTCTGGGTTTTGCGCGCGCGCGCCGCAGCGCTCGAAGCGCACTTGCAGCTCCAGTTTTTCAGCGATGCCGGGCAGGGCGGTTTCCAGCCGACCCAAGGTGCTCCAGTTGCCGGACACCACCAGGCTGACAGTCAGGCGATCCCCCAGCGGCGCGATGCGGCAGTCTTCCACTTCACCTCCCCGCTCGCGGATGGCGCGAAACAGTTCCAGCGAGATTTGGGGCTTGGGGGGCGCGAGCACCGAGATGCTCAGATATTCAGGATTAGCCATGTGTCGTGATCGTGCTGCGAATGCGCAGCGAACTTCAGTGTAGTGGGGATTGATCGGCTTGTAATCGCTATACTGCGGCGCTTCGCCCCAATCTCAAGCACAAGCGCAAAACATGACCATCAATGCCCGGCTCGGCGGCAGCATCGTCGCCATCGTCACGCCCATGCAGGCCGACGGTGCCGTGGACTACAAATGCCTCGAAGCGCTTGTGGAATGGCACATCAGCGAAGGGACCGATGGCATCGTCGCCGTCGGCACCACGGGTGAGTCCGCGACACTCGATGTGGACGAGCACATGGAAGTCATCCGCCGCGTGATTGCTCAAGTGAAGGGCCGCGTGCCGGTCATCGCTGGCACCGGTGCCAACTCGACGCGCGAAGCGATTGAGCTGACGCGTGCGGCGGCAGAAGCCAAGGCCGATGCCTGCTTGATCGTCACGCCCTATTACAACAAGCCGCCGCAGGAAGGCCTTTACCAGCATTACAAGGCAATTGCAGAAGCCGTCGATGTGCCGATCATTCTCTACAACGTGCCGGGCCGCACGGGTTGCGACATGCAGCCCATCACCGTCATGCGATTGGCGCGGATCCCCAACATCATCGGCCTGAAAGAAGCCAGAGGCGATCTTGAACGGCGCAGCGCCTTGCTGGCGCTCAGACTGCCCGCAGATTTCATATTGCTCTCTGGCGATGACGAGACGGCGCGTGAAGCGATTCTTGCCGGTTTCAAGGGCGATATTTCTGTCACCGCCAATGTCGCACCGCGCCTGATGCACGAGTTGTGCGCTGCCGCCCTCGCAGGTGATGCTGAACAAGCCGCCAAAGTCGACGCGCAATTGCTGCCTCTGCACCAGAACCTTTTCGTTGAACCCAACCCCATCCCGGTAAAGTGGGCACTGCATGCGATGGGTCGCATTCCTTCGGGGTTGCGGCTGCCATTGGTGCCCATGTCCGCTGCTGCTGAACCCACCGTACGCGTTGCCCTTAAAGCCGCGGGAATCCAAGCATGAAAATCTCTTTTGTCCTGATCGTCTCAGCTGCCGCGCTGCTCGGCGCCTGTGCTGGCAACCAAACCTGCAAAGAAGACGCCAGCTATCGCAAAGCAGCCGCCATCCCGCCGATCAAGCCGGCCGAAGGGCTCAATCTGCCGAGCTCGCCCTCGGCACTTGTGGTGCCGGAAATCACTCCAGCAGCCGCACAGGCTGCGCAGCAGCCCATGCCAAAAAAAGGCAAAGGCACGGCCTGTCTCGACTACCCACCAGAAATCGAGTCTGAAAGCGCTGCAGGCGGCGCTGCGAAAAGCTAAAATCCATTCACTGTTTCTGGACGGGTGTCCGAGTGGTTTAAGGAGCAAGCCTGGAAAGTTTGTAAACGAGCAATCGTTTCGCGGGTTCGAATCCCGCCCTGTCCGCCAAATATGTAGCAATCACGGCCCTTTCAGGGCCGTTTTTGTTTCTACCCGCCATCCTACCCGCCTACCAATTTGCGCTTGGGCTAATGGGCTTGATAGGGAAGAGCCGCCCGCTCTTCAGTTCTCGCCGCATCGCGGGATGAGTGGCAATGGGGACACCCGACTGCGTTCGCTTGTTTATCCAGCTACAACGACACTTGGTGAGCAGATGTGTCCGACAGCCGGGAATGGGTTCTGGATGTGTATGTAAATCAGCTGTAACTCCCTACATACGCTACGACTGGGCACTGAAGTGACAGGTGCTGTCAGTGGGAGACCTTTCATTCACCGCCACGACCGCGCCAAGCGCGTGGCGACATACCCTTCCACGATTTGAAAGTCCGGCTGAATACTGCGAGATCACAGAATCCGAGATTCATCGCCAAAGTAGTCAGGCCGATGTCGCTGCCGTCCAGATGCTCGCACGCCAGACGTTCACGGACCTGACGCAGAAGCAGGCCGAAGCCGAGCTGCTCACGGTGCAGCTGCGCCTGCAGCGTGCGAGGCTTCAGCTCCACCAGATACGCCACGCGTTCTAGGTTGCAGTCGCCGGTCGGCAGCAGCGCGACGATCGCGCGCTCGACCTGACGCTCCAGACTTAGTGGCGCCTGCCGCCAGCCACCACGCCATTGTGTACTGAGCCGTTCGCGCACGACCGTGTCGATATGAACCGGCAGCTCGAACAGGGAGGCCGGGTAGAAAAGGTAGTTGGACGCGGCCCCGAATGTCGGCGTGACGGCGAAGGCATGACTCCAGGGATGGGTGTCGTTCGGTGCCGGCAGGTCGAGCTCTACGCGATCCGGCTTGAGTCCGGTGCCATGCAGTTGCGAGATCGTGTGGGCGAGCAGCGCCATGCTTAGGGCCAGCAATTGTTCGCAGTCGGTCTGCTGTGCAAAGGCCAAGCGCATCTCAACAGAAATCCGCTGGTGATCGGTCTCGACGTTGACCTCGACGCCGCGTGCGTGGAATCCGAGGTTTTTTTGAATCAGCGTCAGCGCGTCTCCGACGTGCGCCTGAAGACAGAGCCAGTTTCCCAGCGCGCCCACGACTTCCAGTCCCTGCCGACTCCCCAACCGAACCCCGAAGTCGGGCGCACGGCATCGCAGCGCCGCCAGCGTGAGCAGGTCCGCCAGCGTCTGGTAGGGGATGTACAGATCCGGATCGCGCAGCACGCCGGGAGCCAGGCCTACTTCTTCCAGCAGATCGAGCGGGCGCTGACCGAACTCTTCGACGAACTCGGGGAAGCCCTGGAGGCTACCGCTGCGAACCAGATACTTCATGGGGCATGACCTTCGTGTATGCGCGAAATATCAAATTTATCTGCGCGATTTGTCAAATAAGGAAGGTGTCTGCGAACTAAAGTGGCAGCCCTCGGAGCCCGACAGAGAAGCGGCCGCCGAATCCCCAAGTGCCGCAAGGAGAGATGTCATGGCGTTACCGCCACTGGTTACGAATCACAAAGAATTGCTGACCCTCAACACCCGGGAGCTGCCGCTGTATGAGAACGCGCTGCCCGGCGTACATGTGCAACCCCTGATGCTCGACACACACCGCGGCATCTGGGTGCTGCGGGTGTTGTTCGAGGCCGGCGTGGTGCTGCCGCTGCACTACCACACGGGCTCGGTGCACTTGTGGACGTTGTCTGGCAAGTGGAGCTACCTGGAGTATCCGGACCAGCCGCAGACTGCCGGCAGCTACCTCTTCGAGCCAGGCAGCTCGATGCATACCTTCACGACGCCGAAGGACAACAGCGAAGTCACCGAAACCTTGATGTATGTCGAGGGCAGCAACGTCAACTTCGATGCCGATGGCAACTTTGTCGGTTTCCTCGACGCGAACTCGCTGACCTTGCTGCTTGAGCACCTCACCCGGGAGCGCGGCCTTCAGCCCGCGCGCTACATCCGCCCCCAGCAGCCGGAATACACCACCGCCCGCTGAGCGGACACTGCCGGGACAGTCCGCAGAAGGATGCCCGGCACCAACCAGAGGAGTCGTCATGAAGACAGCAAAAATGCCACTCGGCGCGGGTGGACAGCGCCCGCGCGTACCGAAGTCGGTGTTCATCACCGGTGCCAACGGGTTCATCGGCCGTGCGCTGATGAGCCGCTATCGCGCGCTCGGTTGCGAGGTGCGCGGTGTGGACCTGAAAGCTGACGCCGACTGGAATGTCGTAGCTGGCAATCTCACGAATCCCAGCAGCTGGTCGGCACATGCGGCGGGCTGCGAGTTGTTCATCAACACCGCCGCCGTGGTGTCGCTGGCGGCGCAGTGGCAGCTCTACCGCGACGTGTCGGTTCAGGGTGTGCGCCATGCGCTGGACGTGGCGGTTGCCGGTGGCGCGAAGCGCTTTCTGCATTACTCCTCGATCGCTGCGCTGGGCTGGGACTACCCGGATGGAGCCGACGAGAAGACGCCGGTGGTCATCGGGGAGCAGTATCGCTACGGCGTCGCCAAGGGGGCCAGCGAGCATGTTGTGCTGGCCGCGCATGCCGCAGGCGAAATCGAATGCACCATCGTGCGGCCGGGCGACGTGTACGGGCCTGGTTCCCGAGCCTGGCTGATCGAGCCCTTGAACATGGCTAAAGCCGGCATGCTGATCCTCCCAAATGGCGGCAGAGGTGTGTTCACCCCGGTCTATATCGACGACGTGCTGGACGGCACGATGTTGGCTGCCGGCCTGCCCCAGGGCAGTGGCAATATCTTCATCCTTACCGCTGGCACGGCCACTAGCTGCCGTGAGTTCTTCTCGACGCACTGGCGCTGGGCCGGTCGCAAGGGCGCGCCGCGCAGCTTGCCGCTGTCTGCCGCGGTCGCGCTGACCACCGGCATCTGGAAACTCAATCAGGCGATCAGCCGCCATGATGAGGTGACGCCAGACACGATGTACATGTTTGCGCGCAAGGGAAACATCTCGATAGCCAAGGCGCGGGCACACCTTGGCTATCAGCCGAAGGTGGATCTTGCAGAAGGGCTCCGCCGTTCCGAGGCCTGGCTGCGCGAGGTCGGCGAAATTCATGCCTTCCTTTCCAAATAGCAGCGTCGAGGGATCAAGCCTCGGCCTGCGCTGGCGTGATGAGCTGACAGAGAACTCTCCATGACGACTTCCAACATCGTGCGCCAGCAGTTCGTCCATCGTGGCCTGCGGCTGTCGTATCTCGACTCCGCGCCCGGGGACGCCCGTCGTCCGGTGATTCTTCTGCTGCACGGCTTTCCCGACGAAGCCGCAATGTGGATTCCGATCATTCCCGGGCTGCACGCGGCGGGTTTTCGCGTGCTCGCGGCGGACACAGTGGGGTGCGGTCAGTCAGAGATGGCGACGCGACGCGACGGCTACGACATCTTTCGCATCGTTGGGGATGTCGTTGCGCTGCTGGATCAGCTCGGGGTCCAGCAGGCCCAGATCGCCGGCCATGACTGGGGGGCGGTGCTGGCCTGGTTCCTGGCGATGCACCAGCCGCAGCGCGTGCAGCGGCTCTGCGTGATGTCGGTGGGGCACCCAGCAGCCTATGTGGGTGCCGGTTTGCGACAGAAGCTGATGGGCTGGTACATCGTCTACTTCCACATGGCGGGCCTCTCGGAACGCCTGCTGATGGGACGCGGCTGGTTCAGCCTGCGCCGGGTATTCGGCTCGCATCCGGAGATGGAGTCCGTCATGGACCGGCTCCGCAACCCCGGGCGGCTCACTGCGGCTCTGCGCATCTACCGCGCCAACATCTTCCAGCACGTGTTGTTTGGACGACACCCGCGAGTTCGCTGCCCGGTACTGGGCCTATATAGCGTCGGCGACGCCTTCCTCGACGCCGGGCAGATGCGTGACTCGCAACACTGGGTGGACAGCGACTTCAGCTATGTCGCGCTGGCTGGCGGGCACTGGCTGCCGCTTGAACAACTGCAACGAGTCCAGACCCTGATGCTGGAGCACTTCGCCGCTGGTGACGCCGCCGCAGATACCAACAAGCCGGACTAAGGAGAGCAGAAATGAAAAATTGGAAACATGCACTGATCAGCGGCGGCGGTAGCGGTCTTGGTCATGGGCTAGCTGTGCGCCTGCTGCGGCGTGGCACCTCGGTGAGCGTGCTGGACCTCACCGTCAGCGATGAGCGTCGTTCCGCGCTGGAGGCGGCAGCGGAGCAGGGCCGCGCGCGCTGGCAGTTCGTCGAGGCCAACATCACGGATGAAGCGCGGGTGCATGCGGCGGTGGCCGATGCGGTCTTGGCGTTCGGTGCCCCAGACTTGGCGATCAACAGCGCCGGCATTGGCCTGTCACGCGCATTCTCCAACCTCCGCACTGAAGACTTCCGCAGAGTGATCGAAGTCAATCTAATCGGCAGCTACCACTTTGCGGCGGCGGTGATCCCGCAGCTCAAGCCCGGCGCACGCCTGGCACTGATCGCCTCTCTCGCGGGCCTTGTCAGCAACTACTCCTATGCCGCCTACGGCACGTCGAAGTTCGGTGTGGTCGGTCTGGCGACGACACTACGCTACGAGTACGAGCCGCGCGGCATCCACATCAGCTGCATCTGTCCGCCGGAAGTGAAGACGCCGCTGGTGACGCAGGAACGCGCCGACGGCGACCCGGTGGCAATGGACGTCAAGCTGATTGCCGGCTCGATGGAACTCGATCCCGCCTGCGACCAGATGCTCGCTGGCCTCGACGCTGGCCGCTGGATGATCATCCCCAGCTTCGCTGGCAAGGCCACCGCTTTCGCTGCCCAGCACATGCCGGGGCTGTTCTACCGATTCATGGACAAGACAATCCGCAAATACATGCGCAAGCACGGTGTGGCGGTGATTCACTGATCTGTTTGCAGCAAACGAAGTCCGCACGGCGACGCTGGCACCGCCATCAAGGCGATCTCATCGGCGCCTCAGAACTTCGGCACGACCGCCTAGTCGCTGACAATTCCGAGCTTACAAGCCGAGCGCTAGCCCTCTGGCCAATTCTTCCGCGATACCGAGCTTGTGCGCAGTGGCGTCTCCGTCTGCTTCAGAATAGCCTTCCACCGCTGGTTTGACCAAGCTCCGGGGGAGTTTCGGAAAGCCGCCACCGTTATGATCAGATCCGCTCAATCTGCGCCTCCCGCTTGAGACCATGGTTCCACGTGTTTCCACAAATGGTTGGCCCTGCCTCCGCACTTGAAGGGAGCTGCGCGAGCTGCCTGACCTCGGCAATGGTCTGCGCTTCTCGGCATTTTCAAGAGGATATTGAATGAGCAGCTTCTACGACGACCACATCCTGCCTCAGGCCATCGACTTCATCTGTGGCCTTCCTTCGTTCGAGCGCGGGAGAAAAAAACTGATGCCCGAAGCTTCAGGGCGAGTGCTCGAAATCGGAATGGGGACGGGCCGCAATTTTCCGTACTACAAGCCAGCTCAGGTCACCTGCATTTGTGGGGTTGATCCTGGCCTACATCCGAAAGCCGAGCGGCGCGCAAAGGCTGCGGGCATCGAGGTGGAACTCATGCCATTGTCAGCAGAACGTATTCCCGCAGACGACCACAGCTTCGATTGCGTTGTGTCCACATTTACCCTCTGCACGATCCCTGATGCCGGCATGGCACTTAAAGAGGTGCGCCGTGTTCTGGCGCCGAGAGGCCGCCTGTTGTTTCTAGAGCATGGCGCCGCACCCGATCAGAATGTGCGTCGCTGGCAACAGCGGCTTGAGCCTGCGTGGAAATCTCTAGCGGGTGGTTGCCACCTCAATCGCGAGGTGCCCCTACTCGTTGAGGCGGCAGGTTTCAAGATCAATCGCCTGGAGCAGGGCTACCAACGGGGCCCGCGCTTTCTGACCTATCTTTCGTCTGGCATCGCCTCACGAGATTGAGCAGTAGCCACATCAAGGGGTGTCTTGAACGATGGGGGGCAGTCTGTAGCTCGTCCGAGGCTAAGGTTATGGGCCTGCCAACAGATCGATACGGTCACTTGAGTGCCGCGTCTGAGCAGGCAGGTCAGCCCCGTGCTGCCCGCAGTGCGTTGGTTAGGCAAATACCGGTTGCAATCGTGGCCCCGAAAACCGCCACATAAAACGAGCCGTAGCTCAGTAGATTGGGCCAGCTGCCAATGGGCTGCAGTCCTCGCTCGGGCGCGTATACAGCGGCGGAATAGCCGATGGCGTTGCCCCACAGCATCACAATCGCTGCGTAGTAGAACCACTGTGCCTGCCGCACGCTGAAGTGCAGCCGCGGACTCAAGAGCACCATCGCCATGACAAACATCGAATTCATCAAGGGGCCGACATGGGCATTGCGTAGCAACTCCTTCTGGTCGGGCACCACGACCTCGAAGCGTGGCAGGGGCAGGATGTGCAGCACGTTGTCGGCGAGTGCAATCAGCCATGCGAAGCCACCGCAGAAGCCCACAAACATCATGATGAAGCAGTGAACGAGCAGTTTGCCGCCGATACGGTTCGACAGCCCTTGGCCTGCCACTACCCAAGTTTCGTTTCTCACTGTGCTCTCCAGTTTGTGTGTGTTGTTTGTGGTTTCAGCCGATGGCCTTTGCCAATGACTGGGCATAGGGCACGGGCATCTGCGGTGCGTGGGTGTCGAGTAGGGGAATCTGATCCAGTGGCGCGGCACCGTGGCCAGCGATCCAGTCCAGCACCCATTGCGGGTCTTTCTCGCGGCGCGGCGAATGCCCAGGCAGTGCTGCGCGCAGCAAGTAGGGGCCAACGTGGCGAATAAATGCTGTGATGTGCCTCGCGAGCCGTAGTCGCGAGCGCAGCTGCCCCCACAGACCCTCGTGCTGGAGCATCGCCTTGTAGGCGCGCATCGAAAACCACATCACCTGCAGAGAGCCATGAAAGACACCGTAAGCTCGTGCCAGGTAGCCACCCACGCCGCCGCCGTAGGCAGCCTGGTAGATGTCGTAGGCCACGCACTTGTGCTCGGTTTCTTCCACCATGTGCCAGAGCAGGAAGGACACCACGCGCGTGTCCGCCCCCTTGAACAGGCTTACGCGTTGCTCGATAAGCCATTTGGTCACGCCCAGGGTCATCGACTCAAAGCCTGCCGTGTAGGCCATACGTGTGCGCAATGGACGCTGGGCGAGGCGCGCATAGGCCGCCTGCATGTCGCGTTCGATGGCTTCGAGCTGCGGATAGCGCTTGGCCTTGAGCATCTCGTTGAAGCGCCGGTGGGCTTGGTAGTGGTGCTGCTCCTGGGTGTTGAACGCGCGGCCCTGCGCGCTCAAATGCTCGTTATCGTGCTGCTGAATGGTTTCACGCACGGTGCGAATCAGAAACGGTTCGAGATACGGCATGGTCAGCGAACCCCCGTTCATCATCGCTGCGAGCTCGGGCTCACCCGGGATCCACTGCGGATCGATATCGTCGGGAAACTCGAAGGCGATGCGACGTGGTATCGGTGTGGGCTCGGCTGCCAGCAGGGCCGGGCCGTGTTGGACTTCAACCATGACGTTTCTCCTTGGAAGGGACTTTTGCTGAGGTATCGGCGTGCTCCAGGCCTGTGCGTAGCGCGTGGATCAAGGTGGGCACCAGCATCTTCACATCGCAACCCATCACGAACTGCCCGGCCACTTGCAGCGACACCAGGCCGTGTGCACCAATCCAGAACAGATGACTGGCGGTAAGTGGGTCGATGTCCAGTGGAAAGTTGCCACGCGCCTGGCCGGCGGCAATCACCTGAGTGCACACATCCAGCGCATCGCGCTTGGCGGCTTTGAGCTCTATCGAGCGCCGCGCCACTTCCAGCTGGTCGAGGGCGAAGAACATCAGCGCGTAGCGGTGCGGGTGCGCCATGCCGCTGCGGATGTAAGCTGCTGCCAGTGACTCCAGCTGCTTCTCAGGCTCGCTCAAGCCCACGATTGCCCCGCGCATCTCGGCCTCGATCCAGCGGAAGGCGCGGGCACGTAAAGCGTTCACGAGCTCCTGTTTGTCGACGAAGTAGCGGTAGGGCGCGGAATAACTCAAGCCCAGTTCCGTGGCGAGGCGGCGGAAGCTGAGTGCCTCTTCGCCACCCTCCTTCTCGAAGACCGCCATTGCGGCATCCAGAATTTGCTCGCGCTTCTGCGCACGCAGGTCATCAGAGAACTTTGGGCGGGGCATGCGAAATAGTAAACATCATTAACATAACAGCGTCAACAAAAGTCCCGACGCGTTGTCCTCAAGCAAAGCCGCTCTGGCAGGCGACCGGCGCGCGCTAGCCGTAGATGACGTCAGAAGTGACCTGGCTCCAGTTTCAAACACTACGGAAACGGGAAGGACGTCACTCAGAATTGGACTCCAAACATCAGTGCTACTCAAAACCGGGGGAACGTCGGCCAACTTACTGGCGTTCTGAAGTTGCCAATGGCGCAGACGCCTCGTCATCACTATCAAATCCTAACCAAGCGCCCAGAGCGGATGCGCCAGATGATCATCGACCGTCAGATCGCGGTGCTGCCGAATGTCTGGCTGGGCACAAGTGTAGAAAACGCCGAGACTGTCGACCGGATCGACGAACTTCGCCGCACGCCGGCTGCAATCCGGTTCGTGTCCTTTGAGCCGCTGATCGGGCCGGTTGGAGCGGTGGATCTCACGAGTATCCACTGGGCGATTGTTGGCGGCGAAATCCGGCCTGTCGGTTGCGGGCATGATGGCGGCTTTCAATCAGGGTGATCCATTTGCGCCACTGCCTGTGGTTCTGCGGCCTCCTCTCTACGCTTCTGCCAGGGGCAGTCCACGCACATTCCTTCGGCCGACTCTACAACCTGCCGGTGCCGTTCTGGATGTATATCTACGGCGCGGCGGCGGCGCTGCTGCTGTCGTTCCTGCTCGTCGCCTGGTTCGCCACCGCCAGCGCGCAGGCCCCTGAGTCTGCTCCGCGCAGCGCATTCACCCTGCGCGCGCCGCGCCTGCTGATGGCTTTGAAATGGCTTGCCGTCTTCGGTTTGCTGCTGACGATGGCGACCGGCTTCTTGGGCAACCGCGATCCCTACCGCAACTTCAGCATGACGTTCTTCTGGGTCGTGTTCGTGCTGGCGTTCGCCTACCTCACCGCGCTGATCGGCGACCTGTACGCCGAAATCAATCCCTGGGCGACGATCGCGCAGTGGCTTGATCGTGCAATTCCCGGCTTCACGCAGGGACGTTTCCGGTATCCCGGCTGGCTCGGCTACTGGCCGGCACTGGCGTTCTACATGGCGTTCATCTGGATCGAGCTGTTCGGCCACTCGCGGCCGTTGTCGCTGGCAACGCTACTGGCCGCGTACAGCCTGCTGAGCATGGCCGGTGTCTGGCTGGTGGGTGCCGTTGCGTGGTTCCGTTACTGCGAGTTTTTCGCGGTGTTCCTGCGTCTGCTTGCCAGGATGGCCCCCGTCGAATACGGGCAGCGAGGCCTGCGCTTGCGCATGCCGTTCACAGGTTTGCTCGAACAGCCTGTGGAACGCTGGAGCCTGCTGGTCTTCGTGCTGTTCATGCTCTCGTCCACCGCCTTCGACGGCCTGGCCGCAACCAAGGTCTGGATCCAGCTCTTTTGGGGAGATCCCCTGGGTATCCTCGAACCCTGGATCGGCACCAAGCCGATCTTCGAGTTCCCGGCGCTCAGGCCGGTCTATTTCGCCTGGCAGACCTTTTGTCTGCTGCTGTCGCCGTTCCTGTATCTCGGCGTCTACCTGATGGCCACGGCTCTGATGAAGTGCATCACGCAAAGCCCCTTGCCGCTGCGTGAGTTGGCGCTGCGCTTCGCGTTATCGCTGCTGCCGATTGTTCTCGTCTACAACATCACGCACTACTACACGCTGATTCTCACCCAGGGGGTGAAGATCGTCAGCCTGCTGTCGGATCCCTTCGGCTGGCGCTGGAACCTGTTCGGTACGGCAGAGCTGTTCCGCGCCCCGTTCCTGCCGGGGATGAACCTGGTCTGGCACACGCAGGTGGGCCTGATCCTGTTCGGCCATATCGTCAGCGTGTACCTGGCGCACATGGAGGCGCTGCGTATCTTTCCGACGCGCCGCCTCGCCGCGATCAGCCAGATCCCGATGCTGCTGCTGATGGTGCTGTTCACCAGCGTCGGCCTGTGGATCCTGGCGCAGCCGATCACGAGCTGAAGCCGGAACAGCCCGAGAGTCGATTGCTTGCTGGCGCACCGGCCCAGATACGCAAACAAAAGGGGCGACGTCGTTTAGACGTCGCCCCCCCGCTCATACAGACCCGCCGTCTTGCGGCTCAGCGGCCGTAGGCCTTCTCCCACATCTGGATGTAGGCCTCCGCCGAGTTGTAGAACGCGGACACGGCTTCTTCGCCGCCTTCGAGGCGGAGTTCTTCAACGATGTCGGGCATCAGGCCGTAATGCGCGGTGCCATCGACGTCTGCGTTCCAGGACTTGCCGCTCTCGGGGATGGTCAGCATCCCGACCGTGATCGGCTTGATGCCCGCCTGCGTGAACTGCGCTCCCCAGCCCGGGCCCTCGAACATCTTGAACGGGTACTGAATCTGCGGACGGTCAGCGCCACGCGGCTCCGGGTAGCCGCCAAAACCATTGCCGTCGAAGCCATAGCCCATCGCCAGCGCGCGGCCTTCCGGCCACAGGGTCTTGAGTTCGTCGAGCACGCTCTTGGCCATCACGCCGTTCGGGTTGTAGGGAAAGATCACACCGCCGAGATCAAGGATATCCTTGGCCATCTGCTTCGACAGGCCGCCGTGGCCGCCGTGCACGGATATGAGCGGGTAGACGGGGGTCTGGTGCTGGGCGATCTCGATCATTTCGTTCTTGACCAGCATCGAGGCGTGATCGGTGTCGAGCACCATGCCTCTCTTCATTGCCTCCTGCAGCGCGTAGCGGCCGAGGTCGGTCAGGCCGCGCTTGTTGCATTGGCGGCCGGGCGGATAGACCGGCAGCACGCCGTTGGTGAGTTGCAGCACATAGTTGGTTAGCGGATTGTCGAGCGGCAGTGACGCCTCCTGCACGGCACCGGCCGTGTAGAAGTCGGCAAAGTGCGGCAAGCCCTTGTCCTGCATGAACCACTGATTCTGGTCGGCCGGGCAGGTGTAGGTATCGCGGAACGAACCGGTTTGCAGCAGGCTGAGCAGATCCATCACAACCCCGCTGAAGATGCCGGTGCCGGCGAGCGCGTTGTTGATGTCGTGGTACAGATACAGCTGGCGCACGCCGAGTTTGTAAACCTCTTCGAGTCCAGCGTCGATGTCTGCCTTCGTGCACTGGGCGACCTCGCCGATGCCGAGCAGCGACTTGGTGCCGCAGCCGAAGATGTTGGAGAACTCCAGGCCCAGCACGACCGCCATCTTGCCCTCGTTGATGACGGCGCGCGCCTCGGCCGGTGACTGGACGATGCGGTACCAGCCCTTGCCAGGGCCGCCCTCCTGCGCGTCCACGTAGTCCTGCATCGCATAGGCATATTTGAGCTGCTTGATGCCGATGCTCATGTCGTTGCAGTCGGCGAACTTGGTGCCGAGCGTGAGCGAACCGAACTGGCACAGCGCCTCGATGTTGGTGCCAAGGTTGACCATCAGGCGCTGGCCCGCGACATAAGAACGCTCGACCCATTTGTAGTACATCGCCTGGTGGGTGAAATTTGGAATCCTCGGCCAGTCCACGAAGGTCGGCCAGCCCGCGGTTTCATGCGTGCCGGGCGCGGTGCCACCAATGATCCACTCCCCGTCCAGAATGCCGTTCGGGCCGTGGAAGGCTTGGCAGTTCTTGAGTGCTTCCGGCACGCCGAAACGGTTGAACATCTGGCCATAGACGATGCCCGCCGCCGAGGGGCCGACGTTGCCGCTGCCGTCTGACAGCTCGCTGCCCATCGCCATGTGGGTATGCGCGTCCGCGTAGCCGATCACCGGCTTGTCGACGCCCCGGCCTTTGTAGGTCTGGCCGATGATGCTGACGGGCATTTCGGGATAGTTTGTGCAGCCGCTCGCAGCCTCGAACGTGAAAGCCGAACGGCTACCCGCAGCGGCCAGCACCAGCGTACCGTCGTCATCGACGGCGAGCGACTCGCCGGTGGTGTCGGACACGATGCTGAAATTGCCGGTGGTGTCCTGATCGACCGTCCAGACCACCGAATCCTCGGGCTCGGACACGCTGGTGACCGGGTCTGCATCGTCGGCGGCGATGAAGCTGGCGTCCTTCGCGTAGAAGAAGTACTTGCCGAGCGCCGCCGGCTTTACGAACAGCGGTTCGGCACCCGCGGCGGTAGTGGCCGAGGCCACATAGCCGCCGTCGTCATCCTTTACGGCATAGGCCTTATTGGCCGCCGACTTGAGCACGAAGCAGCCGTTGGCCAGCGAGTAGCGATTCTTCGCTGAAGGCACGTGCGGCTCTGCCGTGCCGCTCCCTGCACCCACAGCGTCAGGGGCAGAACCCGTTCCACAAGCCGCACACAACAACACCACGCCGATATAAGAAATCTTTCTTGCGTCCATGCCGCCCCACTCCTTGTGATGTTGTGCTGCAAACCTGCTTCACGATAAACCCCATTCTTCACCGACCGTTTTGATGGTCAGAGTCGCATCCGCAAGCCAGCACCACTTCGATCCGTTGGTGTTGACCAGCAGCACCAGACCGCCGCAGTCCGGCGGCTTGTAGGGTTTTGCCTTGACTTAGCAGGCTCTGCATTTGGCATCGCTCAGGGGCATGGCTGGGTAACTCCGGGCGGGCAACTGTTTTTCAGGGTTGCTTGTTACCCGTGAAGTTACCCGCCAGGACGGGTAGATGCAAAGAGATTCCCTGAGATGCTAAGAGACGGTAGAAACGAAAAAACCCCACGTTTCCGTGGGGTTTCAAGACTTCCTTGGCCCCTCTTGGAGCCTAAATTGGTGGAGGTGGCGGGAATTGAACCCGCGTCCAACGATTCTCCGCCTTCCGATCTACATGCTTATCCCAACTTTGGTTTTCGATGCAGGTTGCCGGTTGAGCACGGAACGCCTGCACTTATCTCCTTGGGTTTTGATCTTCACGTTAAGAGCGAACGTGAAGACGGTCTGGTGAGAGTCGACGGATGCACCCCCCATCACCAGCACTAGAGGGGCATCCGCTCGCCGGGATTAAGCGGCGAGGGCGTAGTTAGCGTCGTTCGCAACTAGCTTGTTTGTAGACCGTTTAACGAGCAGATCTACAGCTCGGCATGCACGTCGGGTTTCAATACCGCTGTCGAAACCATGTCACCCCCGTGTGAGGCAAGAGTATAGGCGCTTTGGCCCGCTTCAACTGCCCGGCGGCTGATTTCGTTGCGCCGCGCGCTCAATTCTTGGCGATGCTGCGCATCACACGACCTTGCTCGCGCTGCCAGTCACGCTCTTTGATGGTGTCGCGCTTGTCGTGGGTCTTCTTGCCTTTGGCGAGGCCGACTTGCAGCTTGGCGCGGCCATCAGTCCAGTGCAGGTCTAGCGGGATCAGCGTGTAGCCGGCGCGCTCGACCTTGCCGACGAGCACCGAAAGTTCCTTGCGATTCATCAGCAGCTTGCGGGTGCGGGTGGCATCGGCAAAAACGTGCGTGCAGGTTTGCTTCAGGGGGATAAAGTGCGCGCCGATCAGCCAGGCTTCTTCCTTCTTGATGATGACGTAGGCTTCGGTGATCTGGGCACGACCGTCGCGCAGGCTTTTCACCTCCCAGCCTTCGAGCATCAGGCCAGCCTCATAGCTGTCCTCGATGAAGTATTCATAGCGCGCACGCTTGTTGGCGGCGATGAGCCGATCAGGATCTTTGTCTTTTTTGTTGTGGTTACTCATCGCAAAATTATAGGCTTGGCAGCGCAGTGGAGATGCAGTGAAACAGTACAGGGTGAGTGGATGGTGAAGGTTGAGCGGTCGGCGCTGATGGCTTTTGCGCCTCAGCAGCTGTTGGCACTGGTGGAAGATGTGGCGCGTTACCCGGAGTTCATGCCTGGTTGTGTCGGGGCGAGTGTGGAGAACGCGGACGGCGGGTGTGTGCAGGCCGGTCTGCGCTTCAAGTTTGCGGGCATCACCGAGAGTTTTCTCACCGAGAACGTGATGGGCCAATCCAGCAACGGTGACGCTACCTTACAGATGCGGCTGTTGAGAGGGCCATTCAAGAGCTTGACTGGAGAGTGGCGCTTTCGGGCTTTGGGTGAATCATCGCTGGCACCCCAGGCGTGCAAAGTGAGTCTCGTCATCACACTGGATTGGGGCGCTTGGTCCCCAGGCCGCTTGCTGTCGCCACAACTGGATCGTGCCGTGGGTAACGTGATGCAGGCCTTCACCCTGAGGGCGGCGCAGATTTATGGCTGACCCGATGCGGCTTCATTTTGAAGTGGAGGTGGTATTCGGCTCACCGGAGATCCAGGCCCTGCGGCGTGTCACTGTCGCGCCAGGTTGCACGGCGGCTGAGGCGATACAGGCATCTGGCCTGGCTGGGCACTGGCTCAACCCAGCGGGTGCGCCGTTGCCTCTATCCCGGTTTGGCCGCCTTATCCCCCCCGAACAGAGATTGATCGAAGGCGACCGTGTCGAGATCCTGCGCCCCTTGTGCGCAGACCCCAAAGACCAGCGCCACGAGCGGGTGAGAGCAGTGCGCCGTGCCCGCAGTCGCGCGGCGTCTTAGGGAGTATTCGAAGGCTGGGTGAGAATCACGCCCGGCTCTTGAGGATCATTCGCGCGGTCGTCTTCGTTTTTCTCTTTCTTCTGCTGCTTGAAGATTGCGGCAGCCTCTGGTGCTTTGGGCAAATTGTCCGCAGTGGTCAGCGGTGCGGCGCCTTCCATGCGGGCCAGAACATCCTTCTCGAAAAACAAGGTCACGGTGCGGTTGCTCTCTTTGCCACGCGGCGATTTGTAGTAGCCGAGATAGTCCCAGCGATCCGTGCGGAAGGGGCTCGCCGCAACCGGCGTGCCCAGCAGATAAGTCACTTGCTCGCGTGTCATGCCGATCTTGAGTTGGTCAAGCTGCTTCTGCTCAATCACGTTGCCTTGTCGTGTAGGCAATTTGAAGACGAGACTGCAAGCAGAGAGCGAAAGCCCAAACGCAGCAATTGAGGCTGCGATAAACAAAAGACGCATGTCATTGGCCGGATCAAAATCGAGGGGCGATAATAGCGGAAAGCGGGCGCTCTCAATCCGCACACACGTCGCCAGGACAAGAACCATCATGGAATCACAAGACCTTCGCAACGTTGGCCTCAAGGTGACTTTGCCGCGCCTGAAGATTCTCGAAATCCTCGAGAACAATGCGATGCGACACATGTCTGCTGAAGATGTCTACAAATTGCTCATAAAAGAAGACGCCGATATCGGTCTTGCCACCATTTACCGTGTGCTGACTCAGTTTGAGCAGGCTGGGCTGGTCAAGCGCCATCACTTTGAAGGCGGCCACGCAGTGTTCGAGCTGGAACGTGGCGAGCACCACGACCACATGGTCGATATCGAATCCGGCAAGGTGGTGGAGTTCGTCAGCCCCGAAATTGAAAAATTGCAACACGACATTGCAGAAGCACACGGCTACGAAATTGTCGGCCACAGCTTGGTGATCTACGTAAAAGCCAGCAATACGGGCAAGCCCGGCAAATCCCGCTGACGAGTCTCGGTCGTCGTCGTCGCTAGCGAGGGCGACCTTTAGGAACAACGCCGCCCTCGGACTGCTTGGCCCAGGCGTAGAGGCCGAGGGCGGCAAACACCAGGGTGACGACCGTGGTCACATCGCTGGTCAGGCTGCGGCCACCCTGCTTGATGCGGCCAATGACTACACCGGTCAGCGCCTCGCGCAATGCACGCAGCGTAAGCGCCGAGCATTCCGGCACGCCGAGGTGGGCAGCGCGCACGCGCTGGTGCCATTCGTAAATCAGGTTTTCGATACGGTCGCCAGCCTTCAGAAAGGCCGTGCGAATGGCAGGTGAGGCGGCCTCGGCTTCCACCACGAAGGCTCTGGCCATGTGGGCATCGACATCGAGCAATTGCATGTAGGCGGTCATGCCGGCGAGCATCTGGTCGGGCAGGGAACCTGCAGCTGCATTCGCTTCTTCCACCAGGCGCAGGTGGTAGCGCGAGAGGGCGTGAAAGCCCTGCAGAAAGCAATCTTCCTTGTCCTTGAACAGTTCGTAGAACGCCGCGCGCGATACGCCTGCATGGCTCAACACATGGCTGACGGCCGTATCGGCATAACCGCGCTCCGCCACTGCATGACCAATGCCCTCGATGAGACGCGCGCGCTGGAGCTTGAGCACTTCGCGCCGAGGCAGTTTGTTCACACCACGCGGCAGTCGCAGGGTCTTCACCGCTTCAGCAGCCACTTGTGTGGAAGCCCTGGCTGCAATCGGCGCGGGCAGGGCGGCTTTTTTAGGCATGGCCCAAGAATACTAATTTTTCTATAAAGACAGTATTGTTTTTTTAGAATGCAGATCTTAGAGTGCGCGCGTCGTCATAAACCGCGCAATCCAAGAGAGACTTCCCGATGAGAGATTTCAAGAACAAGGTCGCTGCCATCACTGGTGCTGCATCCGGCATGGGTCGCTCACTGGCATTGCAGCTCGCAGAGCGCGGTTGTCATCTGTCACTCTCCGACGTCAACGAGGTGGAGCTGGCTCGCACCGCGGAGCTGGCGCGCGTAAAGGGTGTGAAGGTCACCACCATGCGCCTTGATGTCGCCGATCGTGAAGCTGTGCAAACCTGGGCTGCGCAGAGCCAGGCCGATCACGGCAAGGTCAATCTCATCTTCAACAATGCCGGCGTCTCGCTGGCGGTGCCGGTGGAAAGTGCTCGCATCGAGGATTTCCACTGGTTGATGAATATCAACTTCTGGGGCGTGGTGCATGGCACGCAGGCATTTCTGCCGCTGCTGCGCGCCTCGGGCGAAGGGCATGTCATCAATACGTCGTCGCTGTTCGGACTGCTCTCAATGCCCACGCAAGGCACATACAACGCCAGCAAGTTCGCTGTGCGCGGCTACACCGAAGCACTGCGCATGGAGCTTGAGATCGAAGGCGCGCCGGTGAGTGCGACGTGTATTCATCCTGGCGGCATTGCGACCAACATCGCCCTTGCCGGACGCGTGGATGACAGCGTGCAGCGCATCACGGGTTCGGGTGTCGAGCGCTTCAAGAAGAGTGCGAACAAGGCAATACAGACAACCACCGCCGACTCGGCCGCCGCGCAGATCATCAAGGGTGTGGAGCAGAACGCCCGCCGCGTACTGGTGGGACCAGACGCAAAAATCCTCGATAAGCTGGTGCGCGTCACCGGCGCCGGCTACCAGAGCATCTTCGTAGGCCGTGCTCGTAAGATGAAAAAGAAAGGCTTTTGAGCACGCCCCCAAGCCGGAGGACTTCCGATGCCCTTTGACTCCATCCCCAGCGAAATCGCCGCGACCGAAGCTGGGGTCTGAGCGAGATAAAGCCAAAAACTCCCCATATCCCCTTTAACTTATTGTTCCCACGAAGGAATACGTGCAACTAAGTCTGATTGCCAGTTAGCAAGCTAAGCCGCTCTCAACCTCGCACAGGCCTGAAGCTGACTAACGCAGAGTCCGCAGATCGCGCATTTTTGCTCATCCGGTCACCACCCCAAGCATCATTCATCATCTTGTCTGTTTCCAGCCATGCTTCTGCGTGGTTGAGCATCTCCAAGATGTATCTCTGGTCACGGATCATTGCTTTATGCACAAGAGATTGTTCGTATCGCCCTGCTTCAACAAGCGGGTCCAAGTACGACAGGACCGTAGCGGCATCTTTGAGTTTCCACATGAGGCCTTTCGCTTTAAGCCTGAGGAAGCGTCTTGCATGAGGAAGCCGCTCCAAAGAGAAACGCATATCAACAATGTGCTCTTCAAATTCTTCTAGGGCTTCTGCCTGCCCAAGGCGCAATTTGAGTATGGGCTTCTCACCCTCGAAATATCCGAGACCACAGTTTGCAGTCCTAGCCAGACGTCTCAGGACCAAGATTTCATAGGACTCTGGCCATTCCTGAGACGGATGTCGCCAAACATCCAACCGCAGCGCTCTTCGATAAGCAGCCGTACCTGGTTTATGTAAAGCACAGAGATACCCACCCTTGTAGGTTCGATCCCCTGTTCTCCAGCATCGGTCACAGAGGAATATCGCAGGCGGCTTTTGCTGCGGCGCCTGATGGATCAGCGTGATCCCCATTTCGATCGCGACTTCACGAATCGCCCAACACGATTGCGACCATTCGTTAACAACCTCGTCGATGCGCATGCGGCGTTTTTTCGCGTAGCGAATCAGCAACCCTGTGGCTAATTCCCAATGGGTTTCATCGCCCAACGATTTGCTGGCCACCCACTCAACTTCTCGTTCCATCCGTTGAACCAACAGCAGGATGTGGCTCGAATTTTTCAAATGATCCAGTGGAAATTCGCGCTCGATATGCCGCATGACCAGCCGTGCGGAAACCGGAAGCGTGTTTCTTGCGGCATGCCATAGGCGATCTGGCGCTGAGGTCTCGCGATTTGTGGCACGTAAAAGCAGCGCGGAAATCAGCTCCTCAACTCTGATGGGCCTCATCCTGGAGAAACCAGGAAAATCGTTTTCCATCAGATGCTTGACTCATCAAGTGTCACGATTCGGAATCTCTTTTGAGGTTTCCCAGAGCTTGGCAATGTTCGTGGACCGTCACAACCGTCTCGGCCGTCACATGAACTCAGAGGAAACCCTGTCCGTCAGGGATGTCAGCTCGCTCTATGGACTCAGCCTGGGCGCTATTCGTACCGCTTTGTGGCGACATAGGCGTGACGGCGTTGACCCGGGGTTCGCTTTACCGACGAAGGTCCGCGGTCGCTACCGATGGTCACGTCAGATAGTGGAAGCCCATTTGAAACAGCTTCGCGACTCGCACACCGATGAGGCAAAGCCTCAAGTCGGCAAAACATAAGCACCCACTCTACATGGAGCAGTCAAATGTTCTAGCCCACCGAGCGACCCACCTTTTTCATGGGGCCAGAAACGCAAATGGGCCCGGGGCGCCAACCCCGAGCCACATCGACCGCATACAGCTTAGAAAGCAGCTGCATCGTGCGCATCTGAACACCGCCTGTCAAGACGGCGCCTCCTCCCTATCAGCATTTCAAAAGTCGCCGAGGCGACGGGGCCGCTTGCGGCCCGGAGGAAACACGTATGCAGCATCAAGGAAGTCAGCCGCCGCTGGCCCACGCACTGTGCGGGAGACCATTCCATGGCCTCGATTGACCGCACCGCCTACCCGACATTAGCTGCCGACTACGGCAAGAAAGCGTTACAGCGCGACTTCACAGTTACCGAGGATGAGAACGACTGGGTGAAGTCTCTAGGTCGATCGGCATCTTCCAGGTTGGGTCTCTGCATGCTGCTGAAATCGTTTCAGGTGCTTCACTACTTCGTTGACATCGAAGACATTCCTGAATCGGTTACGGGACATCTCCGAGGGGAGCTTGGTCTGGGCCCTTTGATCGTTCCCGACTACTCCGGGAAGCACATGTTGTTTCGGCATAAGACGGCTGTTCTTGATTTTATGAAGATCACCGCTTGCCACGGTGAAACAGCCCAGCAACTTCTCAAGACGTTGGCTGACGAAGCTGCCGAGGTCGTCGATGGCCGCGTCGACATCATCAATTCGATGATCGACGGGTTGGTGCTGAAAAGCTACGAGTTGCCGGCATTTTCTACGCTTGATGCCTACGCGGAGCGTGCGCACGCCAGCGTTCAACGGCGGATCGTCAATGAGGTTGCCGCGCGTGTATCGAAAGAGTTGGAAGAGAAATTGTTGGGTCTCCTGAACTCGGGTTACTCGGGGCGACTGACACAGTTCAATGACCTGAAGAGATCAGCCGGGAAGCTCAGCAGAAAGCACATCGATCTGATGGCCGACCAGCTGGAATGGCTGGACTCTTTTGGTTCTTTTGAGGCGATATTAGAGGGCATTGTCGACTCGAAAATCCGATTCTTTGCAGAGCTGGCAAAACAGTACGACGCCGGTGCATTGAAGGACTACGCACAGCCCAAACGGCTAACGTGTGTTCTGGCACTGATTCATCGGATGCGAGTGCGTACTCGAGACCAGCTCACCGAGATGCTGTTACGAAAGATGGGGAAGATTCACAAGCTCTCGAAAAACGAGCACCAGCAAATCCAGGTTCGGCAGATGGGCCAGGTGAACAAGCTCGTGGCGACATTGGGTGGTGTCGTCAAAATCCTGAGCGATGAAACCGACAATTCGGTGGCCGGGGAAAAGATTCGTGACTACGTGGGATCTAGCGCGAAGGTGAAGGAGTTGATCGAAGAGTGCGATCTCGTGCAATCCCGAACCGCTTCCAGTCATCTCCCGTTGCTATGGGATCACTTCATCGGCTCCAGAGCGGTGCTGTTTCGTCTAGTGCGGTTACTGTCGTTTTCGGCAACCAGTGACGACCGAACCGTCCTCGATGCGCTCGAAATCGTCAAGGTCAACCAAGACAAGTACCGTGCATGGTTGCCCGAGACAATCGACCTGACATTTGCGAGCGAGCGTTGGCGTCAGCTCGTACGTCATGAAACCGGCACTGGCATCGGTATCCATCGGCAGTCCTTTGAGGTGTGCGTGTTCTCCCACCTTGCTGATCTGATTCGCTCAGGCGATATCGCCGTTGATGGCTCCGAGGATTTCGCCGACTACCGTCGTCAGTTGCTGCCGTGGTCTGAATGCGAGCAAATGCTGGAGGCGTATTGCACCAAGATCGGCATCCCGTCCACCAAGGAAGGTTTTGTCGAAAGCCTGCAAACGGAGTTAACCAAGGTGGCAGCGGAGCTGGATGCAAGGATGCCCTCCGCCAGTGATGATGTGGTGATTAGCGAGAGCGGCCATCCCAAAGTCAAAAAGGTCGTTGCAGTAGAGATTCCAGAATCCGCTAAGGCTCTTGAACTCGAGATCGCCAAGCGCATGCCTGCAAGGCATGTTCTCGATACCTTGACCAACATTGAGCACTGGACACATTTCAGTCGGCACTTTGGCCCGATCTCAGGTAACGAAGCCAAGCTGGAAGACGCTGAAACCCGGTATCTGCTGACGATATTTACCTACGGCTGCAATCTGGGACCCACGCAGGCAGCTCGGCATCTGACAAAGCAGAAGATTTCTGCCCAGATGCTCAGCTTCGCTAACAAGCGGCACATCTCACTCGAAATGCTCCAGACCGCTCAGCGCGAGCTTTCAGAGGTGTATCTCCAGCTCGAGCTACCCAAAGTTTGGGGTGATGGCACAACGGTGGCCAGCGACGGCACGCAATACGACTTCTATGAGGACAACCTCTTGGCCGGCTATCACTTCAGGTACCGCAAGATGGGGGCTGTGGCGTACCGGCATGTGGCCAATAACTACATCGCCACCTTTCAACACTTCCTTCCGCCTGGCGTTTGGGAGGCCATTTACGTCATTGAGGCTTTGATGAAGGCTGGTCTGAGTGTTGAAGCGGATACGGTTCACTCGGATACCCAAGGTCAGTCGGCAGCAGTTTTCTGCTTCACCTACCTCTTCGGGATCGACCTCAAGCCGCGTATTCGGAACTGGAAGGATCTGATCCTCTGCCGCCCGACGCCTAAAACAAAGTATCAACACATCGACTCGCTTTTCCGCGGTCAGGTCGATTGGCAATTGATCGCGCAAAACTTTCGCGAGGTTATGCAGGTGACGTTGTCCATGGTCGCCGGCAAGGTCTCATCCCCGATGGTATTACGAAAACTCGGCTCCTTTAGCCGCCGGAACAAGCTTTACTTTGCCGCACAGGAGATCGGAAACGTGATCAGGACTATTTACCTTTTGAAGTGGCTTGGCAGTCGAGAACTGCGCCAGGAGATCACCAGCAACACGAACAAAATCGAGGCATACAACGGATTTGCCAAATGGGTGGGGTTCGGTGGCGACGCCATTCCGGTCAATGAGCCTGACGAACAGCAAAAGCGACTTCGCTATAACGACCTTGTTGCTCTCGCCATTATTTTGCAGAACGCCGTGGATATGACACGAGTGATCGATCAGTTGCGTGCAGAGGGCTACAAGATCAATGACGCTGACCTTGAATTCCTCAGCCCCTACATTACCGCGCACATCAAGCGTTTCGGCGACTACAACATAAAACTCAGCCGAGCAATCGAGCGATGGATCGCCGAGTCCTCCTTCCAAGCTGCCGCAATTGAGGGTGCGAAGCGGCACCGGAGCGTCAGTGGCACTGGCAAGCTACAGCCAGCATGATGATGCTCAGAGCGCAGAAGCGGTGAGCCACTCGATCCACCGTTCGTGAGATCTGCGTTTGGGCCTCTGTCGATACCGAGCCGGACGGGTATCTCACGATCTGCAAGGCCACCACTGCCGAGCATGAAGCGACCTCGTTTATTGAAGACAGTCTGAGGTAGAGGTTGTGGGTGATTTTGCCTGTGCATAGGCGACGGGTGGAAGGCCGCCGAGACTGCGATGCGGGCGGTGATGGTTGTATCGGTGCTGCCAGTTGGTGGTCATGCGGCGGACCTCGTTGAGGCTAGTGAAGACATAGCGGTCGAGCACCTCGGTTCTCAGCGTGCGGTTGAATCGCTCGATATAGGCGTTCTGGGTGGGCTTGCCGGGTTGGATGTGGACGAGCTCGACGCCGTGCTGCTTCGCCCACTGCTGCAGGAGCTGGCTGATCAGCTCTGGCCCGTTATCGAGGCGCAGACGCTGCGGTGACCCACGAATTTCGACCAGTTCATCCAGTGCCCGGATGACCCGCAGTGCTGGCAGGCTGGTGTCGATCTCGATGCGCAGGGCTTCACGGTTGTAGTCGTCGATCACGTTGAAGGTGCGGAAACGACGACCTGACCACAGTGCGTCCGCCATGAAGTCGGCCGACCAAGTCTGGTTCGGCGCTGCGGGCACTGCCAGCGGGTCACGTACGCGCTCTGGCAGCCGGCGCTTCCCGCGTCGCGGCAGATTGAGCTTTAGCTCGCGATAGACCCGCCAGAGCCGGGACTTTCCCCAGGGTCTGCCCTCGCGTCGAAACGTCCGGTGCAGCAGGAAGAAGCCCTGTCCGGGGTTGTCGGTGATGTAGGCCGAGATCGCCTCGATCACCGGTGCATCATCTGGCCGACGAGATTGGTAATAGGGTGCAGCACGCGACAGACCCAGGGCCGCACAGGCCCTTCGCAGACTCACCCCATGGCTCTCTTTCATCGCCAGACACAGCTCCATGCGCTGCGCCTGGCTCAGAGTTTTTTTGAGACGACGTCCTGCAAGGCGTGATGCACCAGCGCCAGCTCGGCATACATCTTCTTGAGCTTGGCGTTCTCGCCTTCGAGCGTCTTCAGACGCTGCAGCTGCGAAACGTCCATGCCAGCGTACTTGGCCTTCCAGGCGTAATACGTCGGCTCCGAGATCCCGTGCTTGCGGCAGGTCTCAGCGACCTTCGCCCCAGCTTCAATCTCTTTGAGAATCCGAACAATCTGTTCTTCCGAAAACTTCGACTTCTTCACGTAGAGCTCCTTTGCAGAAAACTCTACCTCCCACCGTCTTCATTTATCGAGGTCGCTTCAAGCAGCATCAGGCTTGGATCGATGTTTTGATGGCATCCCGAAAGGGCGAGCGCATCATTATTGATGGCGTGCCGCGCCTCAAAGTAGTGCGGTCAAACTGAGGGCTTGTTAGCAACACGGCTGGCAAGCAGCTCGATTTCTATGACGGCTTCCTTGCGCGTACGAACAGACAGCGCTTGGTAACTGGCAAGCATTCGGGCCAAATCGTTGTCCGGCGTATAGAAATATGAAACCGGAACCTTCAGAACCGCAGCAGCTTTCAACAGCAGCGTGAAGTTGGGCACATGTCGTCCCGTGCAGTAATGGTTGATACGGCTGCTGGCGACCGATGGGTCGATACCGCATCGAATGCCAAGAGTCTTCTGAGAGACGCCCGCGCGCGCCATCGCCTCGTTCAGACGTTTAGGGATCGGATTCCGGGTTTTATCGAGGGTTGCCACACCTTGCCGCCGAGCTGGATCAGCTGACAGCTTCGATTTTCGGTATCGCCCCAGATACTTAGAGTTCCTAAGTGGGCTCCTGATCCATATAATCCCCTCGCCGGCGCTACCTGGGTGCTACGGCTCCTTGATGCGCGCTAGCGGACAGTCCGAGGTGCCGAGGAGCTACAGGAATGCGGACGTTCATAGAACTCATGAAGATGATGAACGCGGGGTGTACGTGTCCTTCCAACTGATTTACGGCGATCACGATCTGGTGTTACCGCTGGCATTGGATGCCGTGGCTGAGGAGCGTCTGGTCGATTTGATGTCGGTTGCGATCGCGCCGGGATCGGAAAGAGCTGATCTGGCCAGACGGATCACCGATGCGCTTTGCACACTGATGGACCATCAGATCATTCCGCCCACCGAAAAACAGCTGAAGTACGCGGTCGCCATCGCGCGTGAGTTGTCGCTCACGATTCCGCCGGAAGTCCTCCAGTACCGCGATGCCATGACCGCTTTTTTAGGCACCCATGCGCAAACCTATCGGCAACGAAAAGGAAGGGCTTAAACATGAAAAAATTACTTGATAAGACAGCGACAGTCGAGTTCTACCCACTGTCTGACATCATCGAATCCACGGAGCGTCAGCGGCGGGAAGAGTTTGGATTCGTTTCACTCATCGAGGCCGGTGGGTTCGACTACCCCACATTTTTCACCGCCTCATTCGACTACTTTGCGACTGGGGAGGGACTAACGATTGGGATCGTCATGGGCCATGCACACAGTGCCGCTCGGCTGACGGAACTGGTCACTGAACACTTCGGCACCTACTACTCCAGTGGCGCTGAGATATGGCCACGACTACAGCTACCACCCAACGCCACATCTCTGGTTCCGGATGCCATTCGATCAGTGATTGCTGATCCGACACAGGTCATCGGCAGCTTCTTCTACGCCAGCACCTACCACCTCAATCAATCTTGAGTCTCCCAATGCCTGAAACCGATGAGACCCAGATGCCGGGCCCCGCAGCTACCGCTGTAGAAGATCAAGCAGCGCTCGGGCGCAGGCTAGGCTTGCTGATATCGCGCTTTGCTGCGGCGAACTATCAAGACATGGTTGATTTCGACCATTTGGCCAACGATGGACTCAGCGACGACAAAGGCAATCTGCTGTCCCAGATGGGTACTTTCACGCTATTAGACCGAGGCGCAAGCTCAAGCTGAATACACGCGTGCCAAAGTCAAAGCCCTCATCACCTTCACGCGGCGGTAAAGACCCGGTGCGGGAACTCATCCGGCACGTCAAAACATCGGGTGTCGCACTCGGGCAGGCGCTGAGAGCAGCTGGCCGCTGTGGCGAGTATGAAGGTGGAAGTGGCCAGGGAGCTGCAATCAGCCTGACGGTTTCACGCCGCAAGATCTCCGGACTAATCCTGGAGTTCTCGACCAGCAGCCCCGGCCGTCGGCAAACCATCCAACTGCTACTGACTGGCAAAGATTCATTCATTGAAGTGCCAGGGTCCGAACGGCTTGCGAAACAGCTTCGTCAGCTTGCGGAGTGCGGGCAAAAGCACAGCGCATCGCTCAAGAGGCGCATGACATAAAGGGTTCTTACCGCATCGTTCTAGCAATGACGATGCCGCCCCCACCGCAATCGTGGCCACGCCCAGCGTCGCGATCAAACTCAAGATTGAGCCGTCGATGCTTGCTGTTCCGCGCGCGCTGCCTCCCAGACTTCTTTCGCGGCGTCGGCGTTCATCGCGGCAATGCCTAGACCTACGACCAGGTCGGGCCACCCGGAGAAGGTATAGGCAGTCACCAGGCCCGCACCAATGATGGCGACATTCGCCAGAGAATCGTTGCGCGCCGATAGGAACGCAGCCTTGGTCAGGCTGCCGCCATCACTGCGAAATCGGGCGAGCAGGAAGGCGCAAGTCAGATTCACGAGCAGTGCGCCGATGCCTGTCACAGTGAGAGCCAGAGGCGCTGGCGGCAACGGCATATTGAACTTCGCCCAGGCTGTCCAGAGCGTCGCCAGCCCCGGCACCAGCAACAGCGCCGCAAGTGCCATACCGACCTGGGCGCGCCGAGCCACGCTCCAACCCAAGGCGATGGCGATAAGCAGGTTGACGGCGGTGTCTTCCAGAAAATCAACACTGTCAGCGAACAGCGAGACCGAGCCAATCGCCTGCGCCACCGTGAACTCAATCCCGAAGTAGGCCAGATTGAGTGCGGCCACCACGATGACGACATTTCGCACGGGATGGGTCATGGGTTCTCTCATTCTGGTTAGCGCAGGTAAGACCGCAAGACCGTCACTACCTCATCCACGTCTGCACTGCGTTGTGCTGCTGAGACATCCTCGGCTCCCAAGTGCTCGCGGATGTGTCCCTCCAGCACCTGCGCCATCAGGCCGTTCGCTGCGCCACGAATGGCGGCGATCTGCTGAAGAATCGCGACGCATTCCTCGCCTTTGTCGAGCGCCTTCTCCAATGCCGCCGCCTGACCTTGAAGGCGGCGGACGCGGGTCAGAAGCTGCTTTTTATCCTTGATCGTGTGGGGCATTGCCTCGACTCTCGTTGCTCGATGTATACTGGGGGTGAGTATAAGAAACCGCAGCGTGTTATGACTTTGTCCATCGCCAACACTGAAAACACGCATTCGCACGTCTTCAACGAAGGCAATCCGCTGGCGGAGAGGAATACTGCCCGCGCCGTGGTGCTCACCGCAGTAATGATGATCGTCGAGATCGCGGGCGGCTGGTATTACAACTCGATGGCGCTACTGGCTGATGGCTGGCATATGAGCTCGCACACGCTCGCGTTGGGCCTGTCGGTGCTCGCCTACATCTTCTCCAGGCGCTTGGCGCAGGACGCACGCTTCGCCTTCGGCACCTGGAAGATCGAAATCTTGGCCAGCTACACCAGCGCCTTGCTGCTGTTAGGCATTGCCGCACTCATGGTGGTGCAATCCGTGCAGCGTCTGCTGGCGCCAACTCCGATCCACTATCAGGAGGCGATCACGATCGCTGTGGTGGGCTTGCTGGTGAACCTGGCTTGTGCGTGGCTGCTACGCGGTGGGCACAAGCATGACGACGATCACGGCCACCACCACGATGCCCACGGGCACATTCACGGCGGCGATCACCAAGACCTCAACCTGCGCGCGGCATACCTGCATGTGATCGCCGATGCGGCGACTTCGGTTCTGGCGATTGTGGCGCTCATCGGCGGCATGATCTGGGGCGCTGCCTGGCTCGACCCGGTGATGGGGATCGTCGGCGCTGGGCTGGTCGCGGTCTGGGCGAAAGGATTGCTGCGTGACAGTGGCCGCGTCTTGCTCGATGCCGAAATGCAGGCGCCGGTCGTGGCTGAAATCCGTGAGGTGATTGCCGCCAGTCCGATTGCAGCTCGCATCGACGATCTGCATGTCTGGCGGGTCGGAAAGAACAAATACGCCTGCATCGTCGGTCTCTCCACCGCAGCAGCAGTGGAACCCGATTACTTCCGTCAGCAGCTGGCGACCCACGAAGAACTCGTCCACATCACGGTCGAGGTCAATATCCATCGTCATTTAGGTGTCGTCACCGTGGACAGTGGCCGCTGATGAACACCAGCATCCCAAGACTTCGGCCGCGATCATCGCGTCTGCTACTCTGCTGCCCATGCTGAATCGCCTGCGCCAAACAGCTTCGGCTGTTTCCATGTTTGTCTGCGTCGCCTTGCTGGCGACATGGATGACGGGTGCGCACGCGCATCGGCATGTGGGTGGACAGCAGCACGAACACGCTCAGCCTGGCGTGGCAGTGGCGGACCATGCCCACGAGCTTGAGCACGGTCACAGCCATGAGACCGCGTTTCTTCACACAGATGCAGCGGAGCCCGTCACCACCAGCCTTGCTGGCGACAGCGATCATTTCGATTCCCATTCCGTCTCGCTAGTCCACGAGGACGGGCACGAGAATGTCGAGGTGCAGGTGCTGCAACCGCCCGCCTTCAAATCACTGTTGGATTTGCCCCTGCTCGCACTGCTGTGCGTCGCCGTCCTGGTGCTGACGCGAACCCGAACACCTGTTGTTGCCGTCCTCACCGATCCGCCAGACCCCAAACGGGCGGACTGGTCGCTACGCCCGCCACTGCGCGGGCCGCCGTCGTTCTCCGTCGTTTGATCTGACCCACCCGGCCTAGCCGGGCCTCGCCCCCACGCGCTTTGTGCCATCGGGGCTGTCTGACGGAGATTCAAATGTCTTTCTTTACTGCGCGCAGGCTTGTGGCCTGTGCGTTTCTGCTGACCCCAGTGCTGGGCACGGCTGCCGAAACCCTTTCTGGAAATGGTGCGCCACTCACGCTGCAAGAAGCGGTCGCGCGCACGCTGCAATCCAGCCCCGATCTCAAGGCCTTTGGCTATGAGCTGACCGCGCAGGACGGGCGCACCCGTCAGGCGGGCGCATTGCCCAATCCCGAACTCGTCATCGACGTGGAGGATGCCTTCGGCACCGGCTCCCGGAGTGGCCTGTCGGCGGTGCAGACCACCATCAGCCTGCGCCAGGTGCTGGAACGCGGTGCGCTCTTGCAGCGGGTGACGGTCGCCAGCGAGGGCCGCAAGCTGCTCGATGCCGAACTGGTCGAGAAGCGCCTCGATGCCGCCAGCGAGGCCGCGCGCCGTTTCATCCAGGTGCTCTCCGATCAGGCCCGCTTGCAGCTCACGCACGAAGCCACCGCGCTGGCCGAAAAGACCGTGGAAGCCGCGCGGCTGCGCGTGCGAGCAGCCAAGGTGCCGGAAGCCGAGCTGGGCCGCGCCGAAGCAGCCCTCGCACGCACCCGGCTGGAGCACGAGGACGTGGAGCACGAGCTGCTCACCAGCCGCCGCCAGCTCGCAGCCCTCTGGGGCGATACCGAAGCCGCGTTCGGCGAAGCGCAGGGGCAGCTGTCGCAACTACCTGCGCTCGCGCCCTACGAGAGCTTGAGTGCTCGCATCCGCAGCAATCCCAGCCTGCTCAAGTTCAGCTCGGAAGCGCGTCTGCGCGAGGCCGAGCTGAAGCTGGCGGAGCAGCGCCGCAAACCAGCGTGGACAGTCACCACCGGCCTGCGCCGTTTTGAGGCCGGGGATGACTTTGCCGCCGTGGTCGGTCTCTCCATCCCGCTGCCCTTCCGCGACCGCAGCGAGGGCAGCATCGCCACCGCACAAGCCAAGCTCGAACAAGTGGATGCCAGCCGCAGCGCCACTGAGGTGCGCGTGCTCACGCAGCTGTTCGAGCTGTTCCAGGAGTTGCAGCACGCCCGCCACGCCGCCGACACACTCGACACGGAAGTGCTGCCGCGCGTGCAGGCCGCGCTCAAGCAGACCGAATACGCCTACGAGCGGGGCCGCTACAGCTATCTGGAACTGGTCGCGGCGCAGCGCGAGCTGCTGGAAGTGAAGCGCGCACGCATCCAGTCCGCCGTCGATGCCTACGGCTATGCCACCGAAATTGATCGTCTGACCGGCGCAGTGCCCGGCACGACTCCCACCAAATGAGATCCGCCATGAACAAACTGCTTCCGCTGTGCCTGCTGCTGAGCCTCGCCGCCTGTGGCGGCTCTGAATCACCCGCCCCCAAAGCCGCTGGTGGGCACGAAGCCCCTGCTGCCGAACCCGTCAAAGGCCCGCATCGCGGCGTGATGCTGATGGACGGCCCCTTCGCCATCGAGCTGGCCGTCTTCGAGACCAATGTGCCACCCGAATACCGCGCCTGGCCCACACTCGATGGCAAGCCGCTGCCGCTCAACGAGGTGACACTGACCGTCGAGGTCACGCGCCTGGGCAACAAGGTCAACACCTTCCAGTTCAGGCCAGAGGGCGACTTCCTGCGCGGCGACGGCGTGCTGATCGAGCCACATTCGTTCGCGCTGAAGGTCACCGCAATCCATGCTGGCAAGACTCACAGCTGGGCGTACGACAGCTTCGAGGGTCGCACCACCATCGCCGCCAAGATTGCCGAAGAAGCCGGGATCAAGACCGAGCTGGCCGGCCCGGCAGTGCTCACCGAAACCCTCACGCTTTACGGCCAGATAGCGGCCAATCCGGAGCGCCAGCGTGAAGTCAGTGCGCGGTTTCCTGGACTGATTCGCACGGTGGCCAAGAAGCTCGGCGACACTGTGAAGGCAGGCGAGTCGCTCGCCGCCATCGAGAGTAACGACAGCCTGCAAACCTACTCCCTGAAAGCCCCGCTCGCGGGTGTGGTGACGCAGCGCGACGCCAATCCGGGGGAGGACTCCGGCACTCGCGTGCTGTTCACCGTTACCGATACCAGCGCGGTGATTGCTGAGCTTTCAGTATTTCCCAAAGACCGTGCGCGGGTGCAGCCGGGTGCGGCCGTGACGCTGCGGCTCGCCGATGGCGATGCCACGGTCATCGGCAAGGTCGCTCGCGTCGATGTGAAGGCATCCAGCAATCAATCCGTGCAAGCGCGCGTGGTGATCGAGCAGCACGATGGCAGCTTTCTGCCGGGCAGTTTCGTCACTGGCGAGGTGGCGGTGGCAGAACGTCAGGTGCCTCTGGCCGTGAAGACCACCGGTCTGCAAGCCTTCCGCGATTTCACCGTGGTGTATGCCCAGGTGGGCGAGACCTACGAGGTGCGGATGCTCGAACTCGGCACGCCGCAGGGGGACATGGTGGAGGTCTTGGGCGGGCTGGAGCCGGGCACGCGCTACGTGAGCGAGAACAGCTACCTCATCAAGGCCGACATTGAAAAGTCTGGCGCGTCACACGACCACTAAGGCCACACCCCATGATCGAGAAACTATTGCAACTCGCCATCGCCCGCCGAGGGCTGGTGATGGTCTTCGCCCTGGCACTGGCTGCCCTGGGAGCCTACAGCTACACCCGCCTGCCGATTGATGCGGTGCCCGACATCACCAATGTGCAGGTGATCGTCAACGTGCCCGCACCCGGCTACACACCGCTGGAAGCCGAACAGCGCGTGAGCTTTCCGATGGAAACCGCCATGTCGGGTCTGCCGCGCTTGAGCTACACGCGCTCGCTGGCGCGCTACGGCCTGGCGCAGGTGACGGTGGTGTTCGAGGACGGCACCGACATCTACTTCGCCCGCCAGCAGGTCGCCGAACGGCTCGCTGCCGCGTCGGAGGGCCTGCCCGAAGGCGTGGAGCCCGGCCTGTCGCCGATCACCACGGGCCTGGGCGAGGTGCTGATGTGGACGGTCGATTATGTGCCGTTCACGACCGAAACCTTGGCCCGACCGGGCCAGCCGGGGTGGCAGGCGGGCGGGGTCTATCTGACGCCCGAGGGCGAGCGACTGACCACGCCCGAACAGCGCGCGACCTATCTGCGCACGGTCCAGGACTGGATCATCGCGCCGCAGATGCGAACCACATCCGGCTTGGCCGGGGTGGATACGGTCGGCGGCTACGTCAAGGAATACGCCGTCCGACCCAATGCCTCGCAGCTTGCCGCCTATGGCCTCGGCCTCGCCGATCTGGTCGAGGCGGTCGAGCGCGCCAATACCCAGGCCGGCGCTGGCTATATCCAGCGCGCGGGCGAGGCCCTGGTCGTCCGCACTGATGCCCTGGCGCTGACCATCGACGATCTGGCTCAGGCCCCGGTCGTCAATCGTGGCGGTCTGGTCGTCCGGGTCGCCGACGTCGCCACGGTCGAGATCGGTCAGGCCCCGCGCCTGGGCGGCGCCAGCCGAGACGGGCACGAAGCGGTTCTCGGCACGGCCCTGATGATCGCGGGCGGCAACAGCCGGACCGTGGCCCAGGCCGCCGCCGAACGGCTGGCGGAGGTGGACGACAGCCTGCCGCCGGGCATCGTCGCCCTGCCGGTGCTGAACCGCAGCGAACTGGTCAACTCGACCATCTCGACCGTGGCCCGGAACCTGACCGAGGGGGCGCTTCTGGTCGTG
>JAUSQI010000072.1 GCA_030652575.1 Stagnimonas sp.
ACCGGCGCCTGCGTGATCGCGCTCGGACAGTTCCCTTCGGGCCTGTTCTGCAACACCCCCTCGCTGACGCGCGCCCTGCTGAGCGCAGGCGAGCAGATCGGCGACCGTGCCTGGGAACTGCCGCTGTGGCCTGAATACGAAGAGAACATCAAGAGCGAATTCGCCGACATCGCCAACATCGCGACCAAGGGTGAGGGCGGCGGTGCCAGCATCGGCGCGGCCTTCTTGCACAAGTTCACCAAGAAGATGAAATGGGCGCACCTCGATATCGCCGGCACGGCCTGGACCGGCAAGAAGGGCACGGGCCGCCCGGTGCCGTTGCTCACGCAGTACCTGGTCAATTACGCAGCCAAAGAAGAGTGAAGCGGCTACAGGGTGTGGGGGATAGGGATGGAAATAGACCCATTCCCCGTACCCGACCCCCGCTTCTCGAACAATGACCCGAATTGATTTCTACATTCTCCCCGCCGCAGGCGGAACCGACCCCGTGGCCGCCGCTGCGCGTCTCTGTGACAAGGCGGTGAGTGCTGGCAAATCGCTCTACGTCACCACGCCCGACATCGCACGGCTCGATGCGCTCGATGACCTCCTGTGGACGCAGCGCCAGGGCGGCTTCATCACACACGAACGCTTCGTGCGCGATGCGCCCGTGGAGCCGCTGCCGAAAGTGCTGCTGGGCGATTCGGAACCGCCGGAGGACTGGCAGGACGTGCTGCTCAATCTCGGCCACGACGTGCCACCCTTCTTCAGCCGCTTCGAGCGTGTGCTGGAGATCGTGCCCGGCGATGCCACCAGCCGCGCGAAATGCCGCGAGCGCTTCAAGTTCTACCGCGATCGCGGTTACGAACTGAAAACCTTCGAGCAGACCAACGAGGGTGGTTGGGTCGCCAAAGGCTGATTCTTTTTTTGCTTGTCATTCCCGCGAAGGCGGGAATCTAGGCAGCGCAAAGCGCACCCACAGTCGCAACTTTGAAAGATCGCTGGATTCCCGCCTTCGCGGGAATGACGAAGTCTTTTAAGTCGCCGATGTGGGCTGAAACCAGCCGAGTTTCTCGCGCAGCTTCACCACCTCTCCGACAATGATGAGGCTCGCACCACTTGGCGCAGCGGCCGCTACTTTCGATGGCAAATCCGCCAGCGTGCCGATCATCACGCGCTGGGTCGGCTGCGTGCCGTCTTCCACCAGCGCGATGGGCCAGTCGGCAGGCAGGCCATGCCGCATCAGCTCGGTGCAAACACGCGGCAGCGTCACCACGCCCATGTAGAAAACCACCGTCTGGCCGCGCCGGGCAAGCTGATCCCAATGCAGGTTCAGCGTGCCATCGGCGCGGGCATGACCAGTGACGAAAACGCAGCTCTGCGCGCAATCACGATGCGTGAGCGGGATGCCCGCATACGCGGCGCAGCCGCTCGCCGCCGTGATACCCGGCACCACCTGAAATGCGATGCCCTGTGCCGACAGTTCGGCAATTTCCTCACCTCCACGCCCGAAAATGAAAGGGTCGCCGCCCTTCAATCGCAACACGCGCTTGCCCGCCTTGGCGAGGCGCACCAGTTCGCTGTTGATCTCTTCCTGCGGCACCGTGTGCTGGTTGCGTTTTTTGCCGACGAAGATGCGCTCGGCATCGCGACGCACGAGTTCCATGATGGCCGGCGAGACCAGTCGGTCGAACAGCACCACGTCGGCCTGCTGCATCAAGCGCAGGGCGCGAAAGGTGAGCAGATCAGGGTCGCCGGGACCGGCGCCGACCAGATACACCTCACCGCGCGCGGGCTCGCCCTGGATGAGGCGCGCGAGCTCGACGGCGGCGGCGGCTTCGTCGCCAGCCAGCAGGCGCTCGGCGCCCTGGCCGTCGAGAAATTGTTCCCACAGTGCGCGGCGATGCTCGACGGCCAGGGCTTTGACGCGTGGACGATGGCGCTCCATGAATGCAGCCAGGTGGCCATAACCCGCCGGCAACAGCGACTCGATGCGTTCGCGCAGCCGGCGCACCAGCACGGGTGCGGCACCACCACTGGAAACCGCCACCCACAGCGGCGCCCGCTCGACCAGCGAGGGCGTGATGAAACTCGATGGCGCGGGATCGTCCACCACATTGACCGGCACGTTGGCGGCATCGGCGGCGGCGGCCACGCGCCGGTTGAATTCGCGGTCGTCGGTCGCCGCAATCACCAGGCGACAGCCCTGCACCTGCGTGGCGTCGAAGACCGCATCCCGTTTGGCGATGAGGCCCTGCTCGACGAGCGCCGTCAACTCCGCATTGAGTGCAAGTGCGACGACTTCGATGCAGGGTGCGGCCTTGAGCAGCAGGCGCACCTTGCGAGCCGCCACCTCGCCGCCGCCGACCACCAGCACGCGCGCGCCGGCAAGCCGCAGCGTGACGGGCAGCCAGGGATTGGCAGGGGCATCAGGCGTGTGATCTTTCATCGCCAAAGTGTATATTCAACGTGTTTAATATGTCGATTCAAGGAAGAACCATGAAAATCCGACAGCTCCACTACGTGCTCGAAGTCGCCAAGCGCGGCCTCAACGTCACCGCTGCCGCCGAAGCCTTGCACACCAGCCAGCCCGGTGTATCCAAACAGGTGAAGCTCTTGGAGGACGAGCTGG
This sequence comes from Stagnimonas sp., assembly GCA_030652575.1. Lineage (GTDB taxonomy): Bacteria > Pseudomonadota > Gammaproteobacteria > Nevskiales > Nevskiaceae > Stagnimonas. The sequence goes on from JAUSQI010000072.1 coordinate 2,612, forward strand.
GGGTGAACATCTTCGTCCGCAACGGCAAGCACCTGTCGGAGATCACACCGGCGGGCAAGCGCATTCTCGACTACGCCGAAAAGCTCTTGGCGGAGAGCGAGAACATCCGCAACGTCGCGCGCGAATTCAGCCAGACCGACGAGGGCGATCTAACCATTGCCACCACCCACACGCAGGCGCGCTATGCGCTGCCCAAGGTGATCCAGGCCTTTCGCAAAAAATACCCCAAGGTCGCTCTGCACTTGCACCAGGGCTCGCCGCCGCAGATCGCCAAGATGGCCGCCGAGGGAGAGGCGGACTTCGCCATTGCCACCGAGGCCATGCACCACTTCGACCAGATGGTGATGCTGCCCTGCTACCACTGGAACCGCTGCGTGCTGGTGCCACCCAGGCACCCGCTGTCGGAGGTGAAAAAAGTGACGCTGAAGCAGCTCAGCGAACACCCGATCATCACCTACACCTTTGGCTTCACCGGCCGCAGCAAGCTCGACCAGGCCTTCGTCGGCGCCGGTCTCAAGCCCGATGTGGTGCTCACCGCCGTCGATGCCGACGTCATCAAGACCTACGTGCGAGCCGGCATGGGCATCGGCATCATCGCCAACATGGCCTACGACCCGCGCACCGATGCCGACCTGGTGCAGCTGGATGCCAGCCATCTGTTCGAGCCCTCGACCACGCACATCGGCTTTCGCCGCAGTCTGTTTCTGCGCGGTTTCATGTATGACTTCATGCAGCTGTTCGCCAGTCATCTCGGCAAAGATCTGGTCGATTCCATTGCCGCCCTGCCGGATGCCGATACGCGCCGCACCGAGGTGGCGAAGCGGGTCAAGCTGCAAACCAGCATTTAGTTATATCGATATGTATTCGTCGGCTTGCTACCCTGCGCGCCCCGCAGACTCGCTGGCCCTGCGGCTGGAGCTTTGACATGTATCGATACGACCAATACGACCAAGCCTTGGTGGACGCGCGCGTCGCCCAGTTTCGCGAGCAGACTGCGCGCTATCTGCGCGGCGAACTGGCGGCAGACGAGTTCAAGCATCTGCGCCTGCGCAACGGCCTCTACGTGCAGCGCTTCGCCCCGATGCTGCGCATCGCCATCCCCTACGGCACGCTCAGCTCGAAGCAACTGCGCATGCTGGCGCACATCGCCCGCAAGTACGACAAGGGCTACGGCCATTTCACGACGCGGCAGAACATCCAGTTCAACTGGCCCAAGC
>JAUSQI010000062.1 GCA_030652575.1 Stagnimonas sp.
CCAACGGCGTCAACATGACCAAGCTCGAGAGCTACATGGTCGGGGGGCACTTCGCCGCCACCCAGTTCCTCGCCGAGGTCGACGGCCACCCCGACGACGTCGGCCTGGCGCGGGCGCTCGAGGAGCTCCAGTTCTTCACCACCGACGTCAAGATCCTCGGCGTCTACCCCGCCGACGCGTTCCGCTCCTGAAGCCATCGATGTGACGGCGGAGGGGCAACCCCGCCACAATCGGGTACCGGACCGTCACGCGACCCCCCACGCGCAAGGACCCCTCATGACAGCGCTGCAGCGCCAGGCCCACAGCCAGGTACGCCACCTCACCGCCGACGACGTCGAGCAGATCGGGCGCGAGCTCGACCGGATCCGGCAGGACGTCCTCGACAGCCGCGGTGCCCGCGACGCGGCGTACATCCGCCGGGTGATCGCCGTACAGCGCCGGCTCGAGCTCGCCAGCCGCGTGGTGCTGCTCGCCGGGCGCTACCCGCCGGCCTGGGTGCTGGGCACGGCCGCGCTGAGCGTGGCCAAGATCCTCGACAACATGGAGATCGGCCACAACGTCCTGCACGGCCAGTGGGACTGGATGCGCGACCCGGTGATCCACTCATCAAAGTGGGATTGGGACACCGCCGCACCGGCGGACCAGTGGAAGCACAGCCACAACGTCGAGCACCACACCTGGACCAACGTGGTCGGCATGGATCAGGACGTCGGCTACGGCATTCTGCGCATGAGCGAGCAGCAGGAATGGCAGCCGCGCCATCTGCTCAATCCCATCAACAATGCCCTGCTGGCGATGCTGTTCCAGTACGGCGTGGGCGTGCACGACACCGGCATTGCCGAAGTGCGCAGCCTCAAGGCTCTGCGCAACATGAAGCCCGAGAACAAGGCCAAGCTCAAGGCGGTGTGGGCCAAGGTGAAGAAGCAGTCGCTGAAGGATTACGTGCTGTTCCCGGCCCTTGCTGGCCCCTTCTTCGCCCCCGTGCTGGCGGCGAACGTCGGCGCCAACCTGACGCGCAATCTGTGGACCTACATGATCATCTTCTGCGGGCACTTCCCCGACGGCGTCGAGCAGTTCACGCCCGAAAGTGTGAAGAACGAGTCGCGCGGCCAGTGGTATCTGCGTCAGCTGCTCGGCAGCGCCAACATCAAGGGCGGCAAGACGCTCAACGTGATGAGCGGGCACCTGAGCTTCCAGATCGAGCACCACCTGTTTCCTGATTTGCCGAGCAACCGCTACCCGGAACTCTCGAAGGAAGTGCAGAAGATCTGCGCGAAGTACGGCCTGCCCTACAACAGCGCCTCGCTCGCTCGTCAGTTCGGCACCACCTTGAAGCGCGTGGTGAAGCTGGGTCTGCCGACGAAGCAGGACCTGCGCCGCACCTTCGCTGCTGCCTGAAATCGTCATTCCCGCGAAGGCGGGAATGACAAGAAAACATGCCGCAGCGCAGCAATGACGGCACGTTGAAACAGGCGCATATTCCGTACAGAGCTGCATCAATAAAACGATTTATAACCAGCCACATGGAGGAGAACCCATGCAGCCACAATCTCAGGCAGCGTCACGCTCGCTGCTGAGCCGCTTCACCGCACTCACCGATGCCTTCGCCTTCCCCCTGCGCACCTCGCACTATCTGGAGCTGGTGAACCCGCTCTGGACCACGCACGCGCTGCAAGCCAAGGTCGTCGCCGTCTGGGACGAGACCGCGGATGCGCGCACCATCACCCTGAAGCCCGGTCGCAACTGGCGCAGCCACCGGCCCGGCCAGCACCTGCGCGTCGGCGTGCCGATCGGCGGCATGCACTACACCCGCACCTATTCGATCTCGTCCGCACCCGAGCGCAACGACGGCTGCTTCACCATCACGGTGAAGGCCATTAACGGCGGCCGCATGTCGCACCATCTGGTGCGCAACATCAAGCCCGGCGACTTTCTGCCGATCGGTGTGCCGCAGGGCGACTTCTACCTGCCCGACGCGAACCCGGTCGAGCCGCTGTTCATCACGGCAGGCTCGGGCATCACGCCGATCATGTCGATGCTGCGCAGCCTGGTGGCGCAGGAGCGTCTGCCAGATATCACCCACATCCACTACGCGCCGCACGCCTACGACGTGATCTTCGGGCAGGAGCTGGCCGCACTCGCCGCCAAGCACCCGCGCTACCAGCTGCATCTGGTCTACACCCGCGAGCCGGGTGAAACCACAGCGGAGAAGCGCCACTTTTCGGCCACCACGCTCGACAGCGTCTGCCCTGACTGGCGCACCCGCGACACCTACGCCTGCGGCCCGCAAGGCCTGCTGGATGCGGTGGAATCGCACTGGCGCAATGCTGGCGTGTCGCGCCAGCTGCACACCGAGCGCTTCCGCGCCCAAGTGGCCGCCGCACCCAGCGAGATCACCAGCGGCACGGTGCTTTTCGCCAACAGCGGCGTGAGCGCGGCTTCCGATGGCGTCGTCAACCTGCTGCGGCTCGCCGAAGACAACGGCCTCAACCCGCCGCACGGTTGCCGCATGGGCATCTGTCACGGCTGCGATGCCAAGCTCAAATCCGGCTGCGTGCGCGACCTGCGCACCAACGCCCTGCTCAACGAGGTCGGCGCCATCGTGCAGATCTGCGTCTGTGCGGCGGCGGGCGATGCCGAACTCGAAGTCTGATTTTCACCTCATCAAAGGAGAACTCTCATGGGTATGCCCACACATCTGACCAACGCCGAGATCGAAGAATTCGGCCGCGAGATGGACGCCATCCGCAACGAAGTCATGGACTCGCGCGGGGCGGCCGACCGCGCCTACATATTGAAGATCATCCGCTGGCAGCGCAGCCTGGCTCTCGGCGGGCGCATCGTGATGTTCCTGAGCCTGCTGCTGTTGCCGGCGAGCACGCTGCCCTACGCGGGCTGGCCACAGTTCGTCGGCGTGCTGGCGCTCGGTGCGGCCATGCTCGGCATCGCCAAGATTCTCGAAAACATGGAGATCGGCCACAACGTGATGCATGCGCAGTGGGACTGGATGCGCGACCCGAACATACAGAGCAACACCTGGGAATGGGACAACGTCTGCCCGTCGGACCAGTGGAAGCACAGCCACAACGTGGTGCACCACACCTGGACCAATGTGTTCGGCAAGGACCCGGACATTGGCTACGGCGTGCTGCGCGTGACCCCGCAACAGCGCTGGGAACCCAAGTACCTCATCCAACCCGTCACCAACTTCTTCCTCAACATCTGGTTCCAGTGGGGTGTTGCGGTGCATGACGTCGAGCCCGACAAGCTGCTCTCGGGCGAGAAGAGCATCGGTTCGGTGAAGCATCTGCTGCGCGGCATCGCCAAGAAAGCCGCGCGCCAGCTGCTGAAGGACTATGCGCTCTGGCCCGCGCTCGGTGCCGCACTCACGGTGCCGGCCGCGATTGCACTGCAACTCGACGTGGCGCACATCGCGCTGATCACCTTCCTGTGGATCGCCGGCGGCAACGCCATTGCCAACCTGATGCGCAACATCTGGTCGAACGTGATCATCTTCTGCGGGCACTTCCCCAGCGGCGTGCAGCACTTCACCAAGGCCGAAGTCGAGGGCGAAACCCGCGCTCGCTGGTATGTGCGTCAACTGCTCGGCAGCTGCAACATCGGTGGCGGCAAGCTCTTTCACATCCTCAGCGGCAACCTCAGCCACCAGATCGAGCACCATTTGTTCCCCGACATGCCGAGCAATCGCTACCCCGAGGTTGCTCCGCGAGTGCGCGCGATGGCCGCGCGCTACCGCCTGCCCTACAACACCGGCTCGCTCACACGGCAGTTCGGCACCACCACGTGGACCATCTGGCGCCTGGCCTTCCCCGGTGGCAGGGTGCAGGCCTCGCCGGCTTGAGCCGAGCCCAACTGAAAAGCCGACCTTGGGTCGGCTTTCTGGTTTTCCGGCGCACCGCCCGCGGCTTCATGGTTGCAGAGGGTCGATGTTTGATTTTCCGAGCAAGGCTCAGAAAGCCGGACTCTGCGGTGCGCCGTCATCGATCTCGTAATAGCAGCCTTTCTCGGCCACAAAAGTGTGTTTGGCGACCTTTTGATGGAGCGGTGTGTCAAGACATCCCAGAGCGATGCTTGTCCATTGATACCCCGGAATGGTCGGTTTCCAAAACAGGGTGGAGCCGCAGACGGCGCAAAAACCGCGTTGCACCTTCTCGGAGGACTGGTACCACGTTACGTTTTCTTGCCCCGATATCCGCAAAGCCGTTCGGCGCACATTGACGCCAACGAAGAAGTTTCCGGTGTGCTTTCTGCACAGGGTGCAGTGACAAGCTTCTGGGGCGTGTTCCAATGGCTCTTCAATTTCGATGTGGACAGCGCCGCAGAGACAAGTGCCATTGATCAATTCGGGCTCCTTCTTATGCTCAAGTTGAGTGGCGGGCGCAGCCCGTCCATTTGAATGCCTTGTCGGGCAATGCCCTGAGATTACATGGCGTGGATTGACGATCGCTCGATGTAGCGAAACCGCACCCGCTGCGTGAGGCCGCAGAACAGTTCGTAGGCGAGCGTGTTGGCGTACGCCGCAATCTCTTCGGCAGGCAGTGCCGTACCCCAGAGTGTCACCGCATCGCCCACTGCGGCTTGCGGCATGGCGCGCAGGTCGACCGTGATCATGTCCATCGAGACGCGCCCCACCAAAGGCACGCGGGTGCCGCGCACGATCATCGGGGTGCCGCTCGGCAGGCAGCGATGCACGCCGTCGGCGTAGCCCACCGCGACCACGCCGATGGGCATGCGCTCGGGCGTGCGCCAGGTCTGGCCGTAGCCGATGGGCTCGTTCGCCGCGTATTCGCGGATGGCGATGAGGCGGCTTTGCAGGCTCAGCACGGGCTTGAGACCCAGATCGGTGCCCACCTTGCCGGGCAGCGGCGAGGCGCCGTAGAGCATCAGGCCGGGTCGCACCCAATCGACACGCGCCTCGGGCCAGGCCAGCAGGCCGGCGGAATTGGCGATGGAGCGCGGCCCGGCAACACCCTTCAGCGCCGCGTTGTAGGCGGCGATCTGGTTTGGTGTGGCCGCATTGTCGGGCTCGTCGGCACAGGCCAGATGGGTGATCCAGCCCTGGAACACCCAGGCGGGATGACGCTTCAGGGTTTCGACCAGCCTTGGCACATCGGCGAGCGGAAAGCCCAGCCGGTGCATGCCGCTGTCGAGCTTGAACCAGACGTTGATCTCGGCACTGGCCGGCAGCTGTTCGAGCAGGTCGATCTGCCAGTGGTCGTGCACCACCACCTGCAGACGCTCGTAGACGGCGAGCGCGGCTTCTTCGATGGAGATCACGCCTTCCAGCAGGGTGATCGGTGTAGTCAGCAGGTGCGCCTCACGCAGCTGCATGGCTTCTTCCATGCAGGCGACGGCGAGGGCATCCACGCCTTCGGCTTCGAGCGCACGGGCAACTGCCACCGCGCCGTGGCCATAGGCATCGGCCTTGACCGCCGCCATGATCTTGGAGCGCGGGGCGGTCTTGCGCACCACCCGCACGTTGTGGCGCAGGGCCGAGAGATCGACCGTGGCGGTGACGCGCGGTGTCATCAGTAGTCGTCGTTGTAGCCGAGAGGGGCCAGCGCGTCGAGATTATCGAAGCGCGTGAACTGGCCGAGCCATGCGGCGCGACAAGTTCCTGTTGGACCGTTGCGCTGCTTTGAGATGATTAATTCCGCTTTACCCTTCAATTCATCTGGGCATTTATCCCTGAGATATACCTCTTCTCGAAACAAGAAGACAATCACATCGGCGTCCTGCTCAATACTCCCTGATTCGCGTAGATCGGACATACGTGGCCGCTTCTCATCGCGATTTTCGAGACTACGGTTAAGCTGCGAGAGTGCGATGATCGGCACGTTGAGTTCCTTCGCAAGCGATTTAAGACTGCGCGAAATTTCGGAAATTTCATTTGTGCGATTTTCGCTGCCAGGTACCTGCATCAACTGGATGTAGTCCACCACGATCAAGCTCAGGCCATGTCGCCCCGCTACACGGCGGGCGCGGCTGCGAAGGTCCAACGGCGAGAGGCCGCCTGTCTCGTCGATAAAAAGTGGTGCCTCTTGGATCATACCCATGGCAGAGCTGAACTTGCTCCAGTCCATGTCGTCCATCTGTCCGGTGCGCAGCTTCTGCTGGTCAACCCGGCCAAAGGAAGACACCACACGGATGCCCAGCTGCTCGGCCGACATTTCCATACTGAAGACCAACACTGGCAGCTTCTTGTCCAAGGCAGCGTATTCGGCGATGTTCATCGCGAAGCTGGTCTTGCCCATCGAGGGACGGCCCGCGACGATGATGAGATCGCCGGCGTGCAGGCCGTTGGTCATCTCGTCGAAGCGGGTGAAACCGGTGGGCAGACCCTGCGCGCCGCCCGGGTTGAGCTGCGCGGCCTTCAGCTTCTTGTCCAGCGCCTCCATCAGCGGCTGCATGGTCACGTATTGCGACTTGGACTTCGAGTCGCGACCGCGCAGCTGGGTCAGCTGCTGCTCGGCCACGTCCAGCAACTCGGTGGCGTTGCGGCCTTCGGGACGGAATGCCAGTTCGGTGATCTGGTCGCCAGCCGCCACCAGCCCGCGCAGCACCGCGCGCTCGCGCACGATGCGGGCGTACTCGGTGACGTTGGCGGCACCGGGGGTGTCGTTGACCAGCTGGCCCAGGTAGGGCATGCCCTCGACGTCGTCGAGCTTGCCGAGGTTGCGCAGGTAGTCCGAGACGGTGACGAAATCGCAGGGCCGCGACTGGTTGGCCAGCGCGCACAGGGCCTTGAAGATGATGCGGTGCTTCTCGAAGTAGAAGTCGTCCTCGACAACGATGTCGAGCACCTCGAACACGCCGCGGGTGTCGAGCATCATGCCGCCGAGCACCGACATTTCCGCCTCTTCGGAATGCGGCGGCACCTTGGGGGTGAGCAGCTGGCGCACCTTGCCGTTGCGGCTGCGATCTGGTGCCCGGTCTGCAAATTCGATGGGAGTCATCAGCCTAATCTAAGCCTGTGGCGGTCAATAGCAACCTTTGGGTATAAGCCTGTGGACAACCGCCTCATATGCCGTCGGCAGCGACGGTATAAGCCCGTTCGGTCCAAGTGGCTGCGCAAAAACAAACGGCCCGCGCGAGGCGGGCCGTTTGAGCAAAAGCCGCGACTACTCAGGCTTTCTCTTTCTCGACCTTGACGGTGATTTCGACTTCGACTTCCGAGTGCAGGCGGGCGACCACCTTGTGCTCGCCAGCGTGGCGGATCGGGCCGCTGAGCAGGTTGATCTCGCTCTTGTCGAGTTCGATCTTCTGCGCCAGTGCGGCGCGCTCGATTTCAGCCGGGCCGACCGAACCGTAGAGCTTGCCCTCTTCCGAAGCCAGCACGCGGACGGTGACGACGGCACCTTCGAGCTTGCCGGCACGGATCTTGGCGGCCGCGACGGAGTCGTTGGCCTTCTTCACCAGCTCGGCCTTGCGGGCCTCGAACACGCTCTTGTTGGCAGCGGTTGCAGACAACGCCTTGCCCTTCGGCAAGAGGTAGTTGCGGCCGTAGCCGGGCGTCACTTTGACGACATCGCCCAAGTCACCGAGGTGCTTGATTTTTTCCAACAGAATCAAATCCATGAGTCGGCTCCTTACTCGTGCTTGTCGGTGTAAGGCAGCAGCGCCAGGAAGCGTGCGCGCTTCACGGCGTTGGTGATCTCGCGCTGGTAGTAGCTGACCGTGCCGGTGACGCGCGCGGGCTGCAACTTGCCGTTTTCGCTGATGTACTGCTTGAGCAGGTTCACATCTTTGTAGTCGATCGGCTGCGCGTAGTCGGACGAGAACTTGCAGGAACGACGCTTGTTACGGACGAAACGGCTCATGCTGCGATCTCCTCTGCGGCAACGTCATCGGTGGCGGCTTCTTCAGCGGCGACCGGTGCATCACCACGCGACTTGTATTCGCGCTTGTTTTCTTCTTCGGGGTTCTTGAACAGTGCGGACTGGCCGGTGGCGGCAGCCTCGGTGCGGATCACCATCTTGCGGATGACGGCATCGTTGAACTTGAAGGCATTTTCGAGTTCGGCCAGAGCCTTGTCGGTGCATTCCACGTTCATCAGCACGTAGTGGGCCTTGTGCAGTTTGACGATCGGGTACGCCAGCTGGCGACGGCCCCAATCTTCGAGACGATGGACTTTGCCGCCATCGGCTTCGACAAATGCTTTGTAACGCTCGGTCATGGCCGGGACCTGCTCAGACTGGTCCGGGTGAACCATGACCACGATTTCGTAGTGGCGCATGTAACTCCTTGTGGATAATGCCCCCCGCAGCAACATCACAGGCGGTGGAGCAAGGAAAACCGTCGAGGGGACCCTCGGCGGGGCGCGAAGGATACGCAAAGGCCCTGCGCGCTGCAAGCAAGGCCCGATCAGCGGGCCAACAGGTCTCTAATCAGGCCTCGTTGGCACAGCTGGTTTCGGCATCTTCGCGTTGCAGGCCGTACTTGCGCAGCTTTTCCGCCAGCGTGGTGCGGCGGGTGTTGAGCAGCTTGGCGGCGTGTGCCACCACACCGCCGGACTGCGCCAGCGCCTGCTTGATGAGGCTGGCCTCGATGTGTTCGATGTGGTCCTTCAGGTCCACACCGGCCGGCGGCAGCACCGGGTCGGGCTTGCTCTGGCCCAGCAAGTCCATCACCCGCATTTCGCTGAGAATGGGCCGCTCACTGCTCTCAAAAGCTGGTTCGACGGTGGTTTCGGCCACCGGTTCCACCGCCTCGAAGCCCGCCGGCTTGTAGCGGCTGGGCAGATCCTGCGGGCGCACGGTGGCGCCCGGATGCAGCACCGCCAGACGCTCGACGAGGTTCGAGAGTTCACGCACATTGCCTGGCCAGTGGTAGGCGCGCAGCACGTTTACGGTTTCGGCGGACAACCGCACGCTGCCGCGGCTGGCGCGTTCGAGCTGGCCGATGATGTCTTCGATTAACAGCGGCAAGTCTTCCAAGCGCTCGCGCATGGGCGGCGTTTCGATGGGGAAGACATTGAGACGGTAGTACAGGTCTTCGCGGAAGCTGCCCTTGACGATGTTGTCTTCAAGGTTGCGATGGGTCGCGGCAATCACCCGCACGTCGCAGCGCTGGCTCTTCATGCCGCCGACGCGCTCGAAGCTGCGCTCCTGCAACACGCGCAGGATCTTCACCTGCATCGGCAGGCTCATGTCGCCGATCTCGTCCAGGAACAG
>JAUSQI010000075.1 GCA_030652575.1 Stagnimonas sp.
CTCGGTGTACTTCCCGCGCCGCGTCATCCCCATGCTGCCGGAGAAGCTCAGCAACGGCCTGTGCTCGCTCAACCCGCATGTTGATCGCCTGTGCATGGTCTGCGAGATGCGCATCAGCAGCAGCGGCGAGATCACCGGGGCCAAGTTCTACGAAGGCGTGATGAACAGCCACGCCCGCCTCATCTATGAGGACGTGGCCGACATGCTCGCCAATCCCAAGGGCGAGCAGGCGGTGGCGAACAAGAAGATCCTGCCGCACCTGAAGGCGCTGGAAGAAGTGTTCGAGGTGCTGTTCAAGGCGCGCGTCAAACGCGGTGCGATCGACTTCGAGGGGCAGGAAACCAAGTTCGCCTTCACTGAAGACTCCAAGATCGAGAGCATCTACCCGGTGCAGCGCAACAAGGCGCACCGCATGATCGAGGAGTGCATGATCGCGGCCAACGTGCAGGCGGCGATGTTTGTGGCGGCCAAGGAAACACCGACGCTGCACCGCGTGCACGAGCAGCCCGACCCCATGCGGGTGACCATGCTGCGCGAGTTCCTCGGTGGCCGCGCACTGAGTTTGGGCGGTGGCGAAAAGCCGGCGGCTGGCGACTTCGCCAAGGTCACCGAGCAAGCCAAGGGCCGCCCCGATACCGGCCTGATCCACATGATGGTGCTGCGCACGATGTCGCAGGCGCGCTATGCCCCGGAAGCTCTCGGCCACTTCGGTCTGGCGCTGGAGCACTACGCCCACTTCACCTCGCCGATCCGTCGCTACCCCGACCTGCTGCTGCACCGTGCCATCAAGCACGTGCTGAAAAAAGGCAAGCCGAAGGACTTCGACTACTCGATGGAAACGATGGAGGCCCTCGGCCTGCATTGCTCCGGCACCGAGCGGCGTGCGGATGAGGCCACCCGCGATGTGTCGAGCTGGCTCAAGTGCGAGTTCATGTCGCATCGCGTCGGTGATGTCTTCGATGGCGTGGTCAGCAGCGTGACGAGCTTTGGCTTGTTTGTGGATTTGACCGGTCTCTACATCGACGGCCTCGTGCATGTCAGCAGCCTGGGCGAAGACCAGTTCGTGTTCGACAAACCCACGCAGGCGCTGGTGGGCAAGCGCAACGGCCGCCGCTTCGTGCTGGGTCAGCCCATCAAGGTGCAGGTGGCGCGCGTCAATCTGGAAGAACGCAAGATCGACCTCGTGCCCGCCGAACAGGGCACGCAGGGACGTAGTTCAGAAAGCGTTCAGCGCAGCCACAAAGACTCTGCGCAGCCCAACGCTCGTCGGCAACAGCCGCAAGGCAAGGGCAAGCCGCCACGCGGCGAGTCTTCCTCGCAGCGTCCCGGCAATCGCAACAACAAGAAGCGGAGATAAGCCCATGCTGTTCCAGAAAACCCTCGTCGCGGCCGTGGTCGCCACCCTCGCAGCCGGTTGTGTCACCGACGACCCCAACCGCAGCGGCAAGATTGGCGCTGGCGGCGGCGCGGTAGCCGGCGCCATCATCGGCAAGCAGGTGAGCGGTGCGGATGGCGCGCCTATTGTCGGCGCGCTGGTGGGTGCCTTGGCCGGTGGTGCGGTAGGCAACTACATGGATCGCCAGCGTGCGGAGCTGAAGCGCAAGCTCGCTGCCGAAGAAGCCAACAGGCAGCTCAGCGTCAACACGATGGCTGATGGCTCGCTCAATGTCGCAGTCGCGGCCGACGTGACCTTCGATACCGGTGCCGCCGTGCTCAAACCGCAAGCGATGGCCGCACTCGACAAGCTCGCCACCACCATCACGGACTTCAACAGCACGGTCATCCACGTCGTCGGCCACACCGACAGCGTCGGCAGCGATGCCACCAACCAGTCACTCAGTGAGCGTCGGGCCGCCAGCGTGGCCAACTACCTCGCCAGCCGTGGCGTGCCGGTGCAGCGCATCCGCCAGGAAGGTCGTGGCGAGCGCGAGCTGCTGGTGCGCACGGCCGACAACGTCAACGAGCCGCGCAACCGTCGCGTCGACATCGTGCTGAAGGCCATCGTGCAGGGCAATGAGCAGGCCGCTTACACACCACCCGGTTATCTGGGTGGCTAAATCACCCAGATAACCGGGTGGTTGGAGTACTGTATCCAGCGGGGTTGGCCTTACGGCCAACCCCGCTTTCTTATTTCCAGGGACAAACCAATGGCTGAAACCTACATCGGCGGCTTTCATGCCGTCGAAGCCGCGATCGACGATGCCGAGAAAAAACCGCGCGAGATTCTGGTGCTCGCTGGCCGCAAGGATGCGCGCATGGTCGCGATACTGGCGCTGGCACAGCGTCGCAGCGTCACCGTGCGCACGGTTTCCAAAGACCAGCTCGACATGTTCGCACCCGGCCTGCGCCATCAGGGCGTGATCGCTGCCGTCGAAGCAGCCGACTATCACGGTGAGGAAGCACTCGACCTGCCCGCCACGCCGGATCGCCTGGTGCTGGTGCTCGACGGCGTGCAGGACCCGCACAACCTCGGTGCCTGCCTGCGCACCGCCGAAGCGGTGGGCGTCACCGCCGTCATCATCCCCAAGGATCGCGCCGTGGGCCTGACCCCGGTGGCCCGCAAGGCCGCCGCCGGTGCCGCCGAGCGCGTGCCGGTGGTGGCGGTCACCAACCTCGTCCGCACGCTGGAAAAACTCAAAGGCCTCGGCTATTGGGTGACCGGCCTCGCCGGCGAAGTGGAAGACTCGATCTACGACGTCGACCTCACCGGCCCGACCGTGCTGGTGATGGGCGGTGAGGGCGAGGGCCTGCGCCGCCTCACCGGTGAGACCTGCGACCGTCTGGTGCAGATCCCGATGGTGGGCAAGATCGAAAGCCTCAACGTCTCGGTGGCGGCAGCGGTGTGCCTTTACGAAGCTTTCAGACAGCGTCAGCCGGGCAAATCCAAGGGCAAGAAACGCTAGCTGCGCCATTGCTCAAGTTCTGGCTGTAGCCGCCGATAGCCCGGTGAGACGGAAACCCCGTCCACAACCGACGTCGAAAAAAGGTCAGCCATGAATGCAGGGCTATTGCACAGCATCGACCAGAGCACGCAGCTGGCGGGCCACAATCGCTTGGCACTGCTGCTGTTCCGCGTCGATGAAAGACAGCTGTTCGGCATCAATGTGTTCAAGGTGCAGGAAGTGATTCCCAAGCCCGCGCTCACCTGGCTGCCGTCGGCGCACCCGCGCGTTTGTGGTGTGGCCGAGATTCGCGGCCGCGTCATCCCGGTGCTGGATCTGGCCGGGGCCGTCGGTGCCAAGCCGACGCCGCTGGATGCCGCCGCGCATGTGATCGTCGCCGAGTTCAACCGCACGGTGCAGGGCTTTCTGGTGCGGGCGGTGGAACGCATCATCCATGTCGACGTGGCCGCCGTGCAGCCGCCGCCCGCCGGCGACAGCCACGGCTATCTCACCGCCATCACGCGGCAGGGCGGCGAGCTGATCGAGATCGTCGATGTCGAGAAAGTACTGGCCGACGTGCTGGGCGAGGCGTCGGCGGTTTCAGACGCGCTGCTGCAGGAGGCCAAGGCCTTGCGTGACGGTCGGCGCATCCTGGTCGCCGATGACTCCCGCGTGGCACGCGCACAGATCGAGAAAATCCTCAGCCAGCTCGGCATCGAATGTCTGCTGGTCAACGACGGCCGCGAGGCGCTGCGCACCTTGCAAGGCATGGCCGACCAGGGCGTGAAAGTGTCGGATCGTTTCAGCATGGTGATCTCGGATGTCGAGATGCCCGACCTCGACGGCTACACCCTGGCGACCGAGATCCGCCGTGATGCGCGCCTGAAAGATCTCTACTTGATCCTGCACACCTCGCTCTCGGGCGTGTTCAACAACAACATGGTGCAGCGGGTGGGTGCCGATCGCTTCATCCCCAAGTTCAGCCCGAACGAGCTGGCCGGGGCGGTCATCGACCGCTTGAAAACCCTGCATTAGCATCAGGCGGCGAACTGGTTGGGGAGGGTGACTGTCGCCACCGCACTCCCGTTATCTGCCAGCCGGTAGGTGTTGCGACCGGCGGCCTTGGCGCTGTACAGCGCGGTGTCGGCGAGCGACAGCAGCTCGTCCGGGCCGAGGCGGCCGAGACCATCGAAGGCGATGCCGATGCTGACGGTGACGCTGATCTGGCGACCCTCGAACAGCACCGGCTTTTCCATCGCGGCGATGATCTTGTGGGCGATGAATTGCGGCTCTTCGGCGTTGTGCAGGTTGTCGAGAATCACCACGAACTCGTCACCGGCCAGTCTCGCGACGGTGTCGATGTGGCGCACGCTGGCCTTCAGGCGGTCGGCCAGCGCGCACAGCACGGCGTCGCCGGTGGCGTGGCCGTGAACATCGTTGATGGTCTTGAAGTGGTCGATGTCGAGAAACATCAGCGCGTGCTGGCCTTGCAGGCGGCGGTTGCGGGCGATGGTGTTCTCCAGCCGGTCGGTGAACTCGCGGCGGTTCGCGAGGCCGGTCAGCACGTCGTGGCGTGCCAGGCGATGCAGCTCGGCCTGCACGGTCTTGAGACTGGTGATGTCGTTCATCAAGAGATACACGCCGAGCACACGGCCATCGCCTGCCAGGTGCGGCAGGTAGCTGGCGCGCAGCGTGCGCGGCGTGCCGAGGGTGACGAGCGTCAACTCGGTATCGATGCGCCGGCCCTTCAGTGCGGCTTGCAGGTGCGGCGTCTGGGCATCGGCAAAGGCATCGTCGATCACCAGCCGGTAGTCGCTGCCCAGCCAGTCCTCCAGCGGTTTGCCGAACCAGTCGGCATGGGTCTGGTTGCAAAAGCGGTAGACGCCCTGCGGGTCGAGATAGGCAATCAACGCTGGCAGGTTGTTGGTGATGGTGCGCAGGCGCTCTTCGTCGGCGGCCTGTTTCAGTTCGGCGGTCTTGCGGTCGGTGATGTCGAAGGTCATCGCGTAGACGCCCTTCACCGTGCCGTCGCTGTCGACATCCGGGATGTAATTGGCCTGGTAGTGATAGGCCTTGCCGTTGGCCATGCCGTGGCTCTCGAAATTCGAGGCCTCGCCGCGCAGGGCCTGGGCGATGCGCGGGCCGATGTCGGCGTAGACCAGATCGCCGCGCACCTCGCGCAGCGTGCGGCCCAATAGTTTCGAGGGGTCATCGCCGAACACGCGGCGGGTGTGGGCGTTGACGAACCGGTAGCGCTCGTCGGCATCGATGTAGGCGATGAGCGCCGGCAGGTTGTCGGTGATGGTGCGCATGTTCTGCTCGCTGCGTTGCAGCGCCAGGCCGAGCCGCTCGCGCTGGGCCATCAGCATGCCCATCACTAGACCTTGTGCGGCCGCGATGGCGATGAACACCTGCAGCAGCAACACGCGGATGTGCATCGAACCGGTGTTGATGAGCATGAACGGCCCGTGCTGCTCGATGGTGGCGAGCACGGCGATGACCGTAAGTGTGGCTAGACCCAGCACCGACCCGCGCATGCCGCGCAGATAACTCAGCAGCAGCAGTGGCGGGAACACTAGAAACAGTAGCGGATAGCCCTGCTGCAAGAACACCAACAAGGTCGTGCTCACCAGCAGCAGCCAGGGCAGCCAGGCACCGCGCAGGCGGCTCTGCTGTGTCGGCAGGTCGGACTGTGCCTTCAGTGCCAGCAGCAGGGGTGCCAAGATGAGCATGCCCATGGCATCGGCCGGATACCACTCGGTGAACACGTCGAGGACCGACGCGCCGCCATCGGCCGCGAGCAGCATCGCCGCCAGCATCGCCGAGACGGCCGGGGCCAGCAGCAGGGCGAAGCCGAAGAAATACAGCAGCGCGGGTGCCGTGGTGAGGCTCAGCGTGGGCCCGAAGCGGCGCCGCAGCGGCCAGGCGGCCATGAGGATTTCCAGCGTGTTGCAGGCCGAGAGCAGCAGCGCCAGATGCAGGCTGTCGCCCGCAGCGAAGTTGGCCACGAAGTTGCCGACATAGCCCGCCGCCAGCATGCCGCCCCAGTGACGGCTGTGCGCACCCAGCACCAGGCCGAGCAGCAGGCCGTTGCTGAGCCAGATGGCCGCCACCCGGCCGTCGCCGCGCGTGAGCACGATGCTGACCCAGCAGAACAGCGCGACCAGCAGCGCCAGGCGCAGCAGTCGCGCCGGGTGGCTCCAGGTCAGCGCGACAGGTGCGGTCATTGGGGATGGCGGGGTGGGCATGACGTCAGATCAGCAATTAGCGGCGCACTTTCTCTTTGGTGCACAGGCGCGGGTCACATGGCCGATGAACGCGGCAGCGCGCGGGGTTGAGCGGTTGCGAGGCTGCCGGCCTCAAGTTTCGCGCGGCGCATCCGATAATGGGCAGGTGACCCACGACGGCTGCCGTGCGACTACAAGGCGCCCTCATTGACGCAGCAGCGTCCGCAAGTGACGCCGCGTGACGGCAATCCGTCGCCCCTCGTGCCAGCGGACGGGCGCAGGCCGGGTACGGGACTTGTAGGGAGGCAGGTTGTTCCTCCTTGCTGGAGTCCTGCCATGTCGGATGCGCTGTTCGGTATTCACGCCAAAGCCCTGTCGCTGGGCCGCGCGCGCATGGACGTGCTCGCCGCCAACATCGCCAACGCCGACACGCCGCACTATCTGGCGAAGGATGTCGACTTCGCGCAGGCCTTGAAGTCGCAGACCACCGGTACCGGTGCGCTGCACGCCACCAATGCCCAGCACCTCGCACTCGGCGGCAGCGGCAGTGCGGCCGGCGCGCAGGAAGTCTGGCGCGTGCCGCTGCAACCGAGTGCGGACGGCAACACGGTGGACGTGCAGATCGAGCAATCGCAGTTCGCCGAGGCCGCCCTCAAATATCAGGCCAGCCTCAACTTTCTCGATGGTCGGGTAAGGGCGCTGATGACGGCGATCACAGGTCAATAGGAATCAGGCCAATGAGCACTTTCCGCATCTTCGACATCGCAGGCTCGGCACTCGCCGCGCAGTCCGTGCGCCTCAACGCCACCGCCAGCAACCTCGCCAACGCCAACAACGTCGCGGGCTCGCCGGATCAGGTCTATCAGGCCCGCGAGCCGGTGTTCCAGGTGATGACCGACGCCCAGGGCGAGACCGCCGGCGTGCGCGTCACCGACGTGCAGACCGCCAACGTCGAGCCACAGAAGCTCTATCAACCCGGCCATCCGCTCGCCGATGCCGAGGGCTATGTCTACGCGCCCAGCGTCAATGTGGTCGAGGAGATGGTGAACATGATTTCTGCCCAGCGCAGCTACCAGAGCAACGTCGAGGTGTTCAACACCGTCAAGGATCTGACGATGCGCACCTTGAGTCTCGGCAAATAAGGACGAACCCCATGACCACCGCCATCAACAACTACGACGCACTGGGCTTGAGCCAGCCGGTGCCGGCCGCTACCCAGCAGAGTCTCGGCCAGGAGGATTTCCTCAAGCTGATGACCAAGCAGATGCAGAGCCAGGACCCATTCAAGCCGATGGACTCGGCACAGTTCCTGGGCCAGATCGCGCAGTTCTCGACGGTGAGCGGCATCCAGTCGCTCAACAGCGGCTTCGCCTCGCTCAACGACAGCCTCACCGCCAACCAGGCCCTGCAGGGGGCTTCACTCGTGGGCCGCACGGTGCAGGTGCCGGGTGACACCCTGGCGCTCGGCACCAGCGGCAGCGTCGCGGCCACCACCATGCTGCCCAGCAGCGGCACGCTCACCGCCACCGTCCGCAATGCGGCAGGTGCCATCGTGCGCGAGATCGACCTCGGCAGCCAGGCGGCCGGCAGCGTCGATGTGCGCTGGGACGGCAACACCGATGCGGGCGAGCGGGCCGCGGCCGGCAACTACACGGTGACGGCACAGCTCACCGCGGCCGACGGCAAGCAACAGGCACTCACCACCGAAATCGTCACGCCGGTCACTGCCGTGCTGCTCGGGGCGCAGGGCTTGCAGTTGCAGGTCGAAGGCGGCCGCACCGTGGCCTTGAGCGCTGTCAGCAGCATCCGCTAATTCCTTATTCGCATCAGGAGAAAACCATGTCCTTCCCCATCGCCCTCAGCGGTCTCAACGCGGCCTCGGCCGATCTCGGCGTCACCGCCAACAACATCGCCAATGCCAACACGACGGGCTTCAAGTCCTCGCGGGCGGAGTTCGGCGATGTGTTCAGCACCACCGCCTACGGACTGTCGCGCACCACCAGCGGCCAGGGCGTGCGCCTGCAGCAGATCGCGACGCAGTTCAAGGAGGGCAACGTCAATTACACCGACAACACGCTCGACCTCGCCATCAAGGGCGAGGGCTTCTTCACGATGAAGAGCGACAAGGGTCTGGCCTATACCCGCGCGGGCGCCTTCGGTGCCGACCGCGACGGCTACGTCACCAACAGCGCCGGGCAGAAGCTACAGGTGTATTCGCCTTCGGTGAGCGGCAGTGGTTTCGATACCGCCGCCTTGAGCGACCTGCGGCTCTCCAGCGGCGACAACCCGCCACGCGCCAGCAGCGCGCTGGCCGTGCAGGCCAACCTGCCCGCGAACGAGGCTGCCCCCAGCACCACGCCGTTCAACGCCGCCGACCCCACCAGCTACAGCCGCAGCACCTCGGTCACGGTCTACGACTCGCTGGGGGCGACGCACACCGCCAATCTCTATTTCGTGAAAGGGGCGACGGCCAACAACTGGGATCTGAACGTCACCATCGACGGTGCGACCGCCGGTGCGGCCACTCCGCTCACCTTCAGCGACAGCGGCGTGCTCACCACGCCGGCCACGGGCAGCATCGCGCTGTCGTCTGTCCCCTTGAGCAATGGCGCGGCACCGCTCGCCACCACGCTCGATCTCGGCGAAACCACACAATACGGCGATAGCTTCAGCGTCTCGCGCCTGACGCAGGACGGCTACACCACCGGCCGTCTCACCGGGCTGGAGGTCACCAGCGAGGGCATCGTGCAGGGCCGCTATTCCAACGGCCAGGCCACTTCGCTCGGCAAGATCGCGGTCGCTACTTTCAGCAATCCGCAGGGCTTGCAGAAGCTCGGCGACACCAGCTTCGGCGAGAGCTACACCAGCGGCCAGGCACTGCGTGGCGAAGCCGGCAGCAGCAGCCTGGGCGTGATCCAGTCCGGCGCGCTGGAGTCGAGCAACGTCGACCTCACGGCGCAGCTCGTCAACATGATCACGGCGCAGCGAAACTTCCAGGCCAACTCGCAGATGATCCAGACAAGCGACCAGATCACGCAGACAATCATCAACATCAGATAGTCATGGACCGCGCCCTCTATGTTGCGATGACCGGTGCCGCGCAGACGCTGCGCGCGCAGGCGGTCAACCACCACAACCTGGCCAATGCCAGCACGGTCGGCTTCAAGGCGGAGCTGGCGGTGGCGGGCGCGGTGGGCATCGACGGCACGGGCTTCGGCGCGCGCATCAACGCGCAGAACTTCATGGCCGGCACCGATGGCCAGGGCGGCAGCCTGCAAGCCACCGGCCAGGCGCTGGACGTGGCCCTGAAACAGGACAACTGGCTGGCCGTGCAAGCGCCGGATGGCCGCGAGGCCTACACCAAGGCGGGCGACCTCACGCTGGATGCGACGGGCACCTTGCGCACGGCCTCGGGCCTGGCCGTGCTGGGCGAGGGCGGGCCCATCACCTTGCCGCCCGCGACCCAGGTCAACATCGGCGCCGACGGCACGGTCTCGCTCATCGCGGCCGGGCAGAGCGATTCGATTGCGACCAGCGCAGGCAAGCTCAAGATCATCACCGCGCCGGCAAGCCAGCTCGAACGCAGCGGCAATGGCCTGTTCAGTGCCAGGGCCGGCTTCACGCCGCAGCCGGCCACGGGTGCAGTGCTCACCACCGGTGCGCTCGAATCCAGCAACGTCAACGTCGCCGATGCGATGGTGACGATGATCGAACTGGCCCGTAACTTCGAGCTGCAGACGCGCGCCATGAAGGCGGCGGACGAGAACGCGCAGCAGTCGGCTTCGCTGTTGCGGATGAAGTAAGTCATGGCCGACCTTCTCAACATTGGTAGCTCCGCACTCGCCGCCGCGACCAAGGGCCTCGATCTCACCGGCCACAACATCGCCAATGTCGGCACTGACGGCTATTCGCGCCAGCGCATCGACCAATCGGCGCGGCCCGGCGGCAGCGTCAGCCGGCTCGATACCGGCGGCGGTGTGGTCATCAACGGCACGCAACGCATCAACGATGCTTTGCTGGAATCACGCCTGGTGCGCGATGGCGCCGAAGTGTCCCGACTCGATGCCTTCAACAGCCTCGCCTCGCGGGCCGACAGCCTGTTGTCGGACAGCAGCAGCGGCCTCAGCGGCTCGCTCAACAGTTTTTTCAGCGGACTGGAAAAAGTCGCCAGCGACCCGGCCTCCACCGCCACCCGGCAGGCAGCCATCGGGTCGGCGCAATCGCTGGTCGATCGCTTCGGCAGCCTGCACGACGAACTGACGGCGATCGACAGCGAGATCGACCAGCGTCTGGGGCAGGCCGTGACCACGGTCAACGATCTCGCCAGCAGCATCGCCAAGCTCAACCGCACCATCTCGCTCGCGGGTGCCAACACCCCGGCCGATCTGCTCGACCAGCGCAACACCCTGGTGCAGCAACTCAGCACGCAAGTGGGCGTGACGACGCTGTCGCAGGACGATGGCAGCCTCAATGTGTTCACCACCGGCGGGCAGCCGCTGGTGATCGGCGAGAAGGTGACTGCACTCGGCACCGCGGCCGATCTCTATCGCCCGGGCCGGCTCGACATCACCAGCGGCACCGCGACAGTGACCAAGCAACTGAGTGGTGGCGTGATCGGCGGCCTGCTGGATGCACGCCGCAGTCTGGTCGACCCCGCGCTCGAAAAACTCGGCCGCGTCGCCGTGAGTCTCACCACCCAGATCAATGCCGTGCAGGCAGAGGGCGTGACGCTCGACGGCAGCACGGGTGCGGCGCTGTTCTCGTCCCCCGGCGGTCGTGCCTTTGCCGCCACCACCAACACCGGCAGTGCCACCGCCAGCGCTGGCTTCAGTGACTTGGGCAAAGTGACGGGTGACGATTACCTGCTGCGGAGCACCGGCAGCGGTTGGCAGATTACCCGTGCGAAGAGCGGCGAGACCGTGCCCTTCACCGGTACAGGTAGCAGCGGCGATCCGTTAGTGGTTGAAGGCGTGACCATCACGCTCGGCGGCACGCCGGTGAGCGGAGACAGCTTTCGCATCAGCCCCACCCACGATGCCGCCGCCGATGTGCGTTTGCTCACCACCGACCCTCGCAGCTTTGCCGCTGCGGGCCGCTTGAGCAGCAGCGCCAGCCTCAGCAATACCGGCACGGCCAAGGTGTCTTCACCGACCGTGCTCGACAGCGGCAACTCGCAACTCACCAGTGCCGCCACCATCACGTTCACCAGCGCCAGCAGCTACCAGATTGGCAGCGGCCCGAGCGTGAGCTTCGCGCCCGGCGACAGCATCAGCGCCAACGGCTGGTCGGTGACGCTGAGCGGCACACCGAAGGCCGGCGACAGCTTCAGTGTCTCGGCCACACCGGCAGGCAGCAGCGACAACCGCAATGCCCGTGCGCTGGCCGATATCGCGCAGGCGAAGTCGCTCGACGGCGGCCGCAACACGCTCGCCAGCGCCAATGCCGCGCTGGTGACGCAGACCGGCGCCACCGCCCTGCAGGTGAGCATCGCCAAGGCGGCCGCGACGGCGGTGCAGACGCAGAGCCAGAGCGAGCGCGATGCGGTGTCGGGCGTGAACCTCGACGAAGAAGCCGCCAACCTCATCCGCTACCAGCAGGCCTATCAGGCCGCTGCACAAGTGATCGCGACGGCGAGCAGCCTGTTCGACACGCTGCTCGCAGCGACCCGTCGTTAAGCCAGGAGATCAGCCATGCGCGTCTCGACCCCAGCTTTGTTCAACAGCAGCCTGAGCCGGATCCTCAACCAGCAGGCCGAGGTGGCCAAGGCGCAGGAGCAGGTCAGCAGCGGCGTCAAGTTCAAGACCGCCGGGCAGGACCCGAGCGGCATGGCGCAGGTGATGGCGCTGCAACAGGCGCAGGCCGAACACATGCAGCTGGGCAACAACGTCACCACCTTGCGCCAGCGCCTGAGCGGCGAAGAGAACGCATTGGCTTCCGCCGGTGATGTGTTGCCCCGCGTGCGCGAACTCGCCGTGCAAGCCAATACTGCGACGGTCTCGCCAGAAAATCGCAAGCAGATCGCCGCCGAGCTGACCCAGCTCAAGACGCAGCTGATCGACATTGCCAACACCAGCGATGGCGTCGGCCATTACGTGTTTGGCGGCACCAACGACGGCAGCAAGCCCTTTGCCGATGCGACCACGGGCATCAGTTACAGCGGCACCCAGACCGTGCGCGAGATCGCAGTGGGCGAGGGCCGCAGCATGAGCGAGGGCGACAGCGGCGACGCCACGTTCTTGCGGGTGGCAAACAGCACGGGCGGCAATACGGACTTGTTCACGCGGGTGCAAAACGTCATCGACGCGACGCTGGCCGATACCAGCACCTCGGCGGCGCGCACGGCCAACCAGGCGCAGTTTGCGAGTGCGCTGGCGGATATCGACGGCGGCATCGAGCATCTCTCGACGGTTCGTGCTTCAGTGGGTTCGCGGCTGGCCACACTCGATGATGTCGATAGCCGTCTGGAAGGTCTCGATACGCAGTTGCAGACGACGCTGAGCGATGTGCGCGATCTGGATTACGCCGAGTCGATCAGCCGCTTGCAGTTGCACAGCCTGTCCCTTCAAGCGGCGCAGTCGGCCTTCGCCAAAGTGCAGGGTTTGAGCCTGTTCAACTATCTGCGCTGACCGGCACGCACGGCGTTTGCGTCAGCGCGTATACTCCGCGCCCTTTTGTCGCCGACCCCGCTGTCGGCACAACCCGCGCGGAGAGGTTCTACTCCGCATCCTTCGGAGTATTCATCCGTGACGTTTACCGACTTGGGCCTGCATCCGGCCCTGCTTGCTGCTGTTGCCAAAGAGGGCTACAGCGTCCCCACCCCCATTCAGGAGCGCGCGATTCCCGCCGTGCTCACCGGCACCGATCTGCTCGCTGCCGCGCAGACCGGCACGGGTAAAACCGCCGCCTTCGTGCTGCCGATTCTGCATCGCCTCGCCACCGTGCCTTCGCACCCCAAGCGCCAGCCGCGCGTGCTGGTGCTCACGCCCACGCGTGAACTCGCCGCCCAGGTTGCCGAGAGCGTTGCCACCTACGGCCACGGTCTGCATCTGCGCCATGCGGTGATCTTCGGCGGCGTCGGCCACCAGCCACAGGTCGATGCCTTCAAGCGCGGCCTCGACATCGTCATCGCCACGCCGGGTCGCCTGCTCGAACACGCCAACGATCGCACGGCTGATCTCTCGCACGTCGAGACTTTCATCCTCGATGAAGCCGACCGCATGCTCGACATGGGCTTCATCCGCGACATCAAGAAAGTGCTCGCGGTGGTGCCCAAGCAGCGCCAGACCCTGCTGTTCTCGGCGACTTTCTCCGACGAGATCCGCACGCTCGCCAACGGCCTGCTGCACAACCCCAAGAGCGTCGAAGTCGCGCGCCGCAATACCACGATCGAGATCGTCGAGCAGTCGATGCATCGCGTGCCGCAGGCGCACAAGCGGGACTTGCTGGCGCACCTGATCAAGCACCACGACTG
>JAUSQI010000070.1 GCA_030652575.1 Stagnimonas sp.
GGTTGAGCGAGCACAGGCCGTTGCTGAGCTTCTCCGGCAGCATGGGGATGACGCGGCGCGGGAAGTACACCGAGGTGCCGCGCTTCTGCGCCTCCTCGTCCAGCGGTGCGCCCACCTTCACGTAGCTCGACACATCGGCGATGGCGACGATCAGCTTGTAGCCACCGCGAATCTTCTCCTTGCTCGCATACACGGCATCGTCGAAGTCGCGCGCATCGGCGCCGTCGATGGTGACCAGCGGCAGCTTGCGGATATCCACACGGCCCTTGCTGCTGGCCTGCGCCTCGGTGACGGTGTCGGGGATGGCCTTGGCTTCCGCCTCGACTTCCACCGGCCATTCGTACGGCAGGTCGTGGCGACGCAGCGCGATCTCGATTTCGAGACCGGGTGCGAGATGCTCGCCGATCACCTCGGTTACGCGGCCGATCATGGTGCCGCGCCCACCGGGCACGGTGATGATCTCGGCACGCACCACCTGGCCGACCTTGGCACCGGCCAGGTCGCCGGTCTGGATCTGCAACTCGAAGGGCTGCGCCTTCTGGTTGTCGGGCGTCAGCCACCAGCGACCATCCTCCTGCCGCAAGCGACCGACGGCGAAGCGTGGCGCGGTGCTGACCATCGCGATGAACTCGCCCGCCAGACGGCCGCTGTGATCGACCTCGACAATGCGTACGCGGGCGCGGTCACCGGTCATCAGGCCGCGCATCTCGCGCGCCGGCAGAAACACGTCTTCGCCACCGTCGAGCTTCGGCTCCGGCACCACGAAGCCGAAGCCGTCGCGGTGGGCGCTGACCTTGCCGGTGAGTTCGAGCCCGACGCGGGCGCTCGATTTGGTTTTTCCCGCTGTCGCCGGCGGCACCGGTGCAGTTGCCAGTTTGGGCAGAAATACTTCCGGCACGCTGGGAGCAGTCGCTTTGGCTTTGGCGACGCGCGGCACTTCTACCGCTTTCACCGGCGCAGCGGTTTTGACCGGCGCCCTGGGCGGTTCGCTGGGTTTGACAGCTGGCTTTGGCGCGGCGCGCATGACCGCCGGTGGCGGCACGGACTGTATGGGTGTTGGCACCTGCGGCAAGCCGGCAGCACCCGAAGCAGCGGGCACCAAGCGGCCGCGGCGATCCAGCACCGCCTGCCCTGCCCGCACGAGTTCGAGCAGGCGCTTCTCGAGCGCGTTCTGATCCGGCAGTTTCTTGAGGTCGAAAAAGCCGATCAGGTCGTCGAGAGACGAGGGCTGCGTTTTGAGACGCGCGAGGATTGCATCAGCCGTCGGTGCGTTGGCCGTGCGGGGCTGAGGGGGTGCTTGCTGCACACGGTTGGCAGGTGCCGGCTGCACCAGACCCGGCACGAAGTCCTGCTTCCAGGGCTCCTGCTCGTCATGGTCTTTGTGGCGGTTGCGGTCGTAGGGATTCTTTCTTTTTTTCATTGACAAGCCTAGGGGGCGACACGATACTGCGCGCCCTTGATTGTGGGGCCAAAAGCCCTTGCAGATGGGATTAGCGTAAAAAGCCGTAGTGGCGGAATTGGTAGACGCACTAGTTTCAGGTACTAGCGGGGCGACCCGTGGAGGTTCGAGTCCTCTCTTCGGCACCAACAAACAAACCCAGCCTCCGGCTGGGTTTTTTGTTGGTGCCTTTGGCACAAGTTGTTTGTGCCGCCCCCATGATTTCGCTTTGCGAAATCATCGCCCCCTCGCCGGGGGCAAAACGGAGCTGTGCCGAAGTGCCTTGAATGGCACTTCGGCCCGTTTTGCGGGTGGACAGCGTTTGGCTAAAGCGGGACTGACCTATGTCAGTCCCGATCCTGGCCAAACGCGGCCACCCAGCGGGTAGATCAAGAGACTGAAGTCTCGCCACGGACGGCAAGAGCAAGTTCAGCAATACGCTCTCAATCAAACGGATGGTGCAGCACGATGGTGTGTTCGCGGTCGGGGCCGGTGGAGACGATGGCGATTTCGACACCCGTGACCTCTTTCATGCGGTCGAGATAGGCGCGGGCATTCACCGGCAACTCTTCGTATTTGCTGATGCCGAAGGTGCTGCTCTGCCAACCCGGCAGATCCTCGAACACCGGCTCCACCTTCTCGAAGCCTTCGACGCCGATCGGCGGGTTTTCGATCAGCTCGCCGTCGAGCTTGTAGTGGGTGCAGATGCGGATGGTTTCCAGCTCGTCGAGCACGTCGAGCTTGGTGACCACCAGACCCGAGACCGAGTTGTTGAAGATGCTGCGGCGGGCAGCCACCGCATCGAACCAGCCGCAGCGGCGCGGGCGGCGGGTGACGGTGCCGAACTCGTCGCCGACCTTGCGGATGTGCGCGCCGATGCCGCCTTCGCTGTCGTCCAGCTCGGTCGGGAACGGGCCTGAGCCCACGCGTGTCGCATAAGCCTTGACGATGCCGAGCACGTAGTCGAGTTCGCGCGGGCCAA
The DNA here is from genome assembly GCA_030652575.1 of Stagnimonas sp. Lineage (GTDB taxonomy): Bacteria > Pseudomonadota > Gammaproteobacteria > Nevskiales > Nevskiaceae > Stagnimonas. The sequence continues at coordinate 2,421 of JAUSQI010000070.1, forward strand.
CGCCCGTGCCGGTGGCAGCACCACCGGCGGTGGTGTTGGACGAGGTCACGTACGGATAGGTGCCGTGGTCGATGTCGAGCAACGCGCCCTGCGCGCCTTCGAACAGCACGTTGTCGCCGCGCTTGAGGTGCTGGCGCAGATGCTCGGTGACGTCGCAGACCATCGGGCGGATGATCTCGGCGTAGGCGATGAGATCGTCGAGCGTGGCCTGGAAATCTTCCGGGGCTTCCTTGTAGTAGTTGGTCAGCACGAAGTTGTGGTACGCCATCAGCTCGCCGAGCTTGGCGGCCAAGAGATCGCGCTGATAGAGGTCACCGACGCGCACCGCGCGGCGGGCTACCTTGTCTTCGTAGGCCGGGCCAATGCCCTTGCCGGTGGTGCCGATCTTGGCCTCGCCACGGGCCTTCTCGCGGGCTTGATCAAGGCGGGCGTGGATGGGCAGCACGAGAGGGGCGGCTTCGCTGATCTTCAACCGCGAGCGCACTTCCATGCCGGTCGCCTCAACGGTCTCCAGCTCACTCTTGATGCCGAGGCGCTTGTTGCCGCAGATGTGGGCGAGCGACAGCACCACGCCATTGCCGATGTAGCAGGGCGCGCCTTCGCGCATCACGCCGCTGGGGATGAGATTGAGCGCGGTCTTCTTGCCCTTGATGACCAGCGTGTGGCCGGCGTTGTGGCCGCCCTGGAAGCGCACCACGGCCTGCGCGCGGTCGGTGAGCAGATCCACGACCTTGCCTTTGCCTTCATCGCCCCATTGCGCGCCAATCACCACAACTGTCTTACCCATGCTTCATCTCCTGGCGCTCAATGGGGCGATGCCCAGTTTGTTTGGCGGTCGCGTCAAGACGCGACCTTGGCGCACTAATCACCACCACTGTCTTGCCCATTTCTTCTTCCCTATTTAGCGATGGGCTCAACGCCCAATCGAAGCAATTCGTTTACATCGGCCGAGAAGCCCGTGGCCGGACGGCTCAAGCCAAACTCGCCGCCCACGCCATCGTAACGACCACCGCGCGCCAGCTCACGACCGTGGCCGGGCACGAAGGCCGCGAACACCAAACCGGTGTGGTAGCGCGCGCCACGCAACTCGGCGAGATCGAGATGGATCGGCAGCGTCGGCTGGCTCTTTTGCAGCATGGCAATCACTTGTTCGAGTGAGACCACTGCCGCTGCCACGCCTTCTCCGAACGAAGAGAGCGTGTCGCGCGCGCGTTGCAGCACGGTGACGTCGCCGTGCAGCGTCATCAACGTGGCCAATGCGGTCTGGGCCTGTTGGCTCAAGCCGCGTGCCGCGACGAAGCCGGCCAACTCGGGGAGCGACTTGCGTTGCAAGAGATCGAACAGGTCCGCCTCGTCGTCGGCTTGCAGCTCGATGCCGGCGGTGACCGCGCGATAGACACCGACATGGCCGAGATCGAGATGCACTTCCGCGACGCCTGCAAGGCGCAAGGTGTCGAGCATCAGATTCAGCACTTCAAGATCGGCCGCGAACGTCGCATCACCAAACAACTCGCAACCCACTTGGCGCGGCGAGCGCGGCCCGCCCAGCGCGTCCGGTTTGGTGCGCAGCACGGTGCCGAGATAGCAGAGGCGCACCACGGCCTGCTCGGCAAAGTGGCGCGCGGCAATGCGCGCGGCCTGCGGCGTCATGTCGCTGCGCAGACCCAGCAGGCGGCCGCTCGCGGGGTCGGTGAGCTTGAAGGTGACGCTGTCCATGTCGGCGCCCACACCCGTCAACAGGGAGTCGAGGTGCTCCAGAAACGGCGGCAGGATCAGCTCGTAACGGGCAGCACGATAGTGATCGAGCAGCGTGCGACGCAGCGCTTCAGCGCGCCACGCGGCTTTCGGCAGGGATTCTTCCATGCCATCGGGCAACATCCACAGCTTGCTCATTTAAGGCGTGCCGCCACCATTGAAGGCGCGGAAGAACTCGCCCTTGGGCTCGATCACCAGCACATCGTTCGGGCCGCCGATGGAATCGCGATAGGCACCCATCGAACGATAGAACTTGTAGAACTCGGCATCGGCACCGTAAGCCTTGGCATAGATCTCGGCTGCCTTGGCATCGCCTTCGCCACGCAGCTTTTCGGCATCGCGGTAGGCATCGGCCACGGTCACCTGCGCATCGCGATCGGCATTGGCGCGGATCTTTTCGCCCTCTTCCGCACCCTTGGCGCGCAGCTCGGCGGCGACACGGGTACGCTCGGCACGCATGCGGTCATACACCGAGTCGCTGACCTCGCGCGGCAGGTTGATGGACTTGATGCGCACGTCGATGATCTCGATGCCCAGCTCCTTCACCTTTTCCTTCGCCTCGGTTTCCAGCGCCTGCATCATGGTGATGCGATCGGTGTTGATCGCCTGCTGGATGGTGCGCGAGCCGAACTGGCTGCGCAGGCCTGAGTTCAAGATGCCGGAGAGGCGATCCGCCGCGACGATTTCCTGCCCGCCGGTCGAGCGGTAGTACTGGGTCGGGTCGGCAATGCGCCACTTGATGTAGCTGTCGACCTCGACGTTCTTCTTCTCAGCGGTCAGGAAGTTCTCGGTCGCGTTGTCCAGCTCCTGGATACGGCCATCAAAGCGGCGCACGGACTGCATGAAAGGCAGCTTGAAATGCAGGCCCGGCAGGTAGTCGGCACGCTTCAGCTCACCGAGCTGGAACAGCACGGCGCGCTCGCGCTGGTCGACGATGAAGGCGGTATTCGCAATCGCCAGCAGCGCGAAAGCGGCAATGAAGAAAAACGGCATGGTGCGGTCTTGCATGGCTGAATGTCCTGATCTTTAGCGCGCGCGCGAACGGCTGGGGTCGCTGCCGGTCGTGGCGCGCGGGCTCGAAGTCGTGGGCAGGTCGCCAACCTCCGGCGCTGCGGTCTTCGGCATGTTCTTCATCAGCTGGTCGAGCGGCAGGTAGATCATCGGCGAACCCTTGTCGATATCGACCAGCACCTTGCTGCTCTTCCTATAGACCTCGCTCATGGTGTCGATGTAGAGGCGCTGACGGGTGACCGCCGGGGCTTTCTTGTACTCGGTGACCAGCGAGGTGAAGCGTGCGGCGTCACCTTCGGCTTTGGCAACGATCTGATCCTTGTAAGCCGCGGCTTCGGCCATGTCACGGGCCGCCGCACCGCGCGCCTTGGGCAGGCGGTCATTGGCGTAGGCCTGTGCCTCGTTCTTCTGGCGCTCCAGATCTTCGCGCGCCTTGATGACATCCGCGAAAGCGGCTTGCACGGCCTCTGGCGGTTGCACCTGCTTCAAGTTGACCTCGGTGACGATGAGGCCCGACTTGTATTCGTCGAGACGCTCCTGCAACGAAATCTTGGCGCGGTCTGCAACGGCCTGGCGGCCTTCGTTCAACACGAAATCCATCAGGCTCGAACCCACCACCTCGCGCACCACGGCCTTGGTGGCCTGGCGCAGCGTGAGGTCGGGGTCGTCGACGTTCACCAGATACTCGTAGGCGGAGCTGACGCGGTACTGCACTGCCAGTTCGACGTCGATGATGTTCTCGTCCTGCGTCAGCATCACGGCGCGGTCGGTGACGCTGCGCACGCCGGTGAGGTTGACCTTTTCGACTTTTTCGATCGGCCAGGGCATGTGCCAGCGCAAGCCGGGTTCGGTAGTCGCTGAGTAAGCGCCAAAGCGAAACACCACGCCGCGTTCCTGCTCGTCGATGGTGTAAAAGCCCGCCGCCACCCAAAGCAAGCCCAACACGCCGAGGAATATGCCGGCTGCGCTACCACCCAGCTTGGGCATTTGCGGGCCGGAGCCCGTGGGGCCTTTCGGGCCTCTCGGACCTTTGCCCGAGAGCCGCGCCTTGAAGCGTTTGATGATCTCGTCGAGGTCGGGCGGGCCTTGATTGTTGTTGCCGTTGCCGCCGCTCTTATTGCCGCCGTTCTGGTTCCAAGGGTCGCGGTTATTCGACCCAGGCTCGTTCCAAGCCATCAGCTGCTCCAAAAAATCGTTGTAGGTTTGAGGTGAGGACGCGTGCAGCGCATTCAAGCAGCGGACTTCTTGATGCGTTTTGAAGGTCGGCCCTTGGGCGCAAGCTCTTCCCAGGATTCTAACGCAGGCCCTGCCGACGCCATCGGCACGCCCGCTTCGCGACAGACCCGCTCGTAGCGCGCCATCGGCAGGCGCAGCGTGAGGTGCGAAACGCCTTGGGTATCGACCCGCTCCTGCTGCACGGCATGGGCATCGAACAGCAGTCCACGCAGTTTTCCCTGCTGCGGCGTGACGGCGATTTCGCCTTCAAACAGGTCGGTGAAAATCAGTTCCGACAACACCTGCCGCAGCGCGTCGACGCCATCGCCGGTGTGGGCGGAGAGAAACACGCGGCTCGGCACGCCTTCAGGATCGCGCTCGACGCGCGGCCTTTCGCCCAGCACCAGGTCGATCTTGTTGAAGACGTACAGCACCGGCAGATGGTCTGCCTCGATCTCTTTCAGCACCGCCTGCACCTGCTCGATACGGCTCTCGTGTTCGGCATCGGCGGCATCGACGACGTGCACCAGCAAATCGGCCTCTCGCGCTTCTTCGAGCGTGGCGCGAAAGGCAGCGACCAGATCGTGTGGCAGGTCGCGGATGAAGCCCACGGTATCGGCCAACAGGATTTCCTGATCGGCCGGCAGTTGCAGCTTGCGGATGGTGGTGTCGAGCGTGGCGAACAGCTGATCGGCTGCGTAGGCGGCCGCACCGGTCATCGAATTGAACAGCGTCGACTTGCCGGCGTTGGTGTAGCCCACGATGGACACCAGCGGCGTCTCGTTGCGCTTGCGCGCATTGCGGGACAGCGCACGGTGACGACGCACGTCCTCAAGCAGTTTCTTGAGATGCGCCATGCGCTCCTTGACCAGACGGCGGTCGAGTTCGAGCTGCGTTTCGCCGGGGCCCGCCAAGCCAATGCCGCCACCGGCCTGACGTTCCAAGTGCGTCCAGCCGCGCACCAGACGCGTCGACAGATGCTTGAGCTGTGCGAGTTCAACCTGCAACTTGCCTTCATGCGTGCGGGCACGCTTGGCAAAAATATCCAGGATCAAGCCGGCACGCGAGAGCACCCGACACTGAAGCAGTTTTTCGAGATTGCGCTCCTGACTCGGCGACAGGTCGTGATTGAAAATCGCGACCTCCGCCTCGCCTGCCGCGCACGCAGCAGCAGCTTCATCGGCCTTGCCGCTGCCGATGTACAGCCCAGCATCCGGCCGGCTACGCGAACCGCCGAGAACCGCCACCACATCGGCACCCGCCGAGCGCGCCAAGTCCAGAAACTCAACGCGATCAGACTCGAAATCGCCTGTGTGAAAGTCCAGATGGACGAGCACGGCCTTTTGCCCGCCGCGCGGGCGTTCGATGAACTTCAGCGGAGCAGCCTCGAAAACTCGAAAAAGTTAGGCGACAGCGGTCGCCGCAGGCTCGCCACCGTCTTCTTCAGACAGTCGCACGGCGCGTGCCGGGACGATGGTCGAAATGGCGTGCTTGTAGACCATCTGGCTCACGGTGTTGCGCAGCAACACGACGAACTGGTCGAAGGACTCGACGTGGCCTTGCAGCTTGATGCCGTTGACGAGATAGATAGAGACCGGAATACGCTCTTTGCGCAGGGCATTGAGAAAGGGCTCTTGCAGGGTTTGGCCTTTGGACATGGCGTTGACCTCTTGGTTGTTGTTGTTGATTGTCATGGGCGGCAATGTCTCTGCCGCAAGAATGAAGTTTACCACGGTGATGCTTACGTCCCCACCCCGCCAGCGGATGAATGCAGTTTTAGAAGTGTGTCTTGCACTGCATTCGCCATTCTCGGGTCGATCAAGACAAGTGACGGTTCGCTTCTGAGCCAGGTGATCTGGCGCTTGGCGTACTGGCGTGTGGCGATGATGCCGCGTTCGATTGCGACGCTCAGACTGCACGCACCGCTCAAATGTTCCCAGAGCTGTCGATAACCCACCGCGCGGATCGACGGCAGGTCGGCATGCAGGTCGCCGCGCGCCTTGAGGGCGCGCACTTCATCGTGAAACCCCGCGTCCATCATGGCGTGGAAGCGTTCGGCGATGGCCGCGTGCAGCGCGGCGCGGTCTGGCGGCAGCAGGCCAACTTTGACGATGGGGCCTGCAAGCCCATCCGACTTCGGAGCCGCCCAGTGCTCGCTGCGGGTGCGGCCGGTCAGAGTGTGGATCTCCAGCGCGCGCAGGATGCGCTGTGGATCGTTGGGCTTGATCTGGTTTGCGGCTGTGGCATCAATACGCGCCAACTCCGCGTGCATGGCAGGCCAGCCGAGGGCAGCACCCTGCGCACCCAACTGTTCGCGCAACGCCGCGTCGGCAACCGGCAAATCCGAAAGACCGTTTTCCAGTGCACGGAAATACAGGCCCGTGCCGCCCACCAATATCGGCAGGCGATGGGCTGCACGCGCGGTGGCCACCAATGCCAGTGCATCGTGCCGGAACTGCGCCGCCGAATAGCTTTGCGCAGGGTCGAGGATGTCGATCAGGCCATGCGGGTAAGTCGAAAGCACTTCTCGCGGGAGCTTGGCGGTGCCGATATCCATGCCGCGATAAATCTGTGCGGAATCGACACTGATGAGATCGACGCCAGACCACGGCGTGCCGCCACGCGCCACGGCATCGGCCAGGGCCAGCGCCAGGCTGGTTTTGCCCGATGCGGTCGGGCCCATCAGGAACAAGGCCGGGATGGTCATGTCGCGCACGACAACGTGCTACGAAATCGCAATATCCGCTTGGCTATACTCAGCCCGCACGCACAACTAAAAACCAACAAAAGGAATCTCCAATGCGCCACGCCCTGCTTGCTGCTGCTTTGATCGCCGCCCCCGCCACTGTGATGGCAGAAGGCTTCAGCTACAGCTACCTCGATGCCCGCTATTTCTCCACCGACACCGACGCCGTTAGCGTAAACCAGCAGGGCGGCGCACTTTCGGGCTCGTTCGCCTTGACCCCCATGTTCTATGTGGCTGCCGACGGCAGCTACGGCAAGAGCGAAAAAGTGGCCGTGGGCACCGCCACCGGCAGCTTCGAAACCATCAGCGGCTCGGCACGCCTCGGTGCGCACTACCCCATCACCGAAGTTCTGGACGTGCTTGCCAATGCCGGCGCCTTGTATGGCGAAGTGAAGGGCAAGGGCGCGTTCAACGGCGAAAGCGAAGACGATATTGGCTACGTTGGCGAAGTGGGCTTGCGCCTGGCACTGATACCGAAGCTGGAGGTGGGTGCGTTCTACAACTATCAGGACATTTTCAGCGACAGCACCAGCGCGTTCACGGCGGAGCTTCAGTATCACGTCGTCGAGAAATTCACGGTCGTCGGCAGCGCCGTCAGCGGCCGCAATGCCGACGTCTACACCATCGGCGGTCGCTACCATTTCTGATGGCGTCGATGCGGCTCCAAAGCCCTCGCACTGCGAGGGCTTTTTGTTTCAGCGTCTGCGCTAACGACCGCGCAGAAACAGGCGATCGAGTTCGGCCAGACCGACCTGCACCCAGGTCGGGCGACCGTGGTTGCACTGGCCGGCGAGGTCGGTGGCCTCCATGTCGCGCAGCAGTGCGTTCATCTCGCTCAGGCTCATGCTGCGATTGGCCTTGATGGCCGCCTTGCAGGCTATGTCCGCCAGCACACGGTGCTGGGCATCGAGCACTTCACCCAGATGGCTGTGGCTGCCGCTCTCCACCGCCTGACCCAGTACTTCGCGCAGCAGTTCACCCGCAGCGGCGGCATCCAGAAGTGGTGGGATGGCGCGGATCGCCAGCTGTGCCGGGCCGACGCGATCAACCTGCAAGCCCGCTGCGGCCAGCAGGCTGGCGCGCTGTTCGGCGGCTTCGGCTTCGTCCTCGGTCACCGCCATCGCCTGTGGCGTCAGCAGTGATTGGCTGGGCACGCCGCCTTCCTGCAGCTCGCGTTTGTAGCGTTCGTAAATCACCCGCTCGTGGGCGGCGTGTTGATCGACCACCACCAGCCCCTGCGTGTTCTGCGCGAGGATGAACAGCCCATGCAGCTGTGCCACCGCATATCCCAGAGGATGTTGCTGCGCGGCGGGTGGCGGCTGCGAAACAGCCGCCAGCGTCGCCCACGTTGGTGTTGCGGCTGCCTGCGATGCGCCATAACGCGCAAATGGTTCTGCCACTGAATAGCTTGTGGTCAGCGGCAGCAGATAGCCGGTGTTCGTCGGCATCGACGCACCGCCAAAAGTGGCGGCGTGGTGCTGCTCTGGCTCCGGCCGCACCTCGCGCAGCCAGCGATGCACCAGCCCGAATAAAAAGTCATGCACGCGTGCGCCTTCGCGGAAGCGCACTTCGGTTTTTTGCGGATGCACGTTGACATCGACATTCGCCGGGTCGAGCGTGAGATGCAGCACGAAAGCTGGGTAGCGGGTGGAGTGCAACGCATCGGCATAGGCGCGCTTCATCGCAGCACCCAGCAGCTTGTCGCGCACGGCGCGGCCATTGACGGACAGAAACTGCAAGTCAGCCTGCGCGCGCGAAAAGCTCGGCAGCGCAATCCAGCCCGCCAGCTTCAGGCCACCCACTTCGGCCTCGCGATACAGCGCATTGGCTAGAAACTCGCGGCCGCATAGCTCACCGACGCGGCGTTCGAAACCTGTGGCTTCATGGGCTGCCGTGGCGGCGAGCAGGCTGCGACCTTCATGCTTCAAGCTGATCGTCGCCGATGGCCGCGCGAGCGCCAGCCGTCGCAATGATTGCTCGACGTGCCGCGCCTCGGTGCCCGCGCTCTTCATGAACTTGCGACGCGCCGGCGTGGCAAAAAACAAATCCTGCACGTCGATCTCGGTGCCGACCGGCGCGGCGGCGGGCAAAGGCTCGCGCTCGTCCGGGGCACCTTCGCCGCCGACGCGCCAGGCGTGCGGCGCGGTCGCGGTGCGGCTGGTGAGCTGCAAGCGCGACACCGCCAGGATGCTGGCCAGCGCCTCGCCGCGAAAGCCGAGCGAGGCGACGCGCTCCAGGTCATCCAGCGAGGCGATCTTGCTGGTGGCGTGGCGGGCGAGCGCCAATCGCAACTCGTCGGGCGCAATGCCGTGGCCGTTGTCGCGCACGCGAATGCGAGAGAGGCCGCCCTGTTCCAGCTCGACGCTGATTTCGGTGGCACCGGCGTCGAGCGCGTTCTCGACCAGTTCCTTCACCACCGCAGCCGGGCGCTCGACGACTTCGCCGGCCTTGATCTGGTTAATCAATACATCCGGCAGCTGGCGAATCGTCATTGCTTGGGTTTGGCGCGCAAAAGAAAACGGCGCGAGAGGATAGCCTCACGCGCCGCTGGAAGGGATTTGAAAGTGCTAGCGGCGGCGCTTGAGATTGACCGGCATGGGGCCGGCCGACGCTGTAGGAATATCCGCATACACCAACTGCTGCTGCGGCCGATACAAACCAAAGTAACCCTTGATGCCCGACAGGATGGACGACGCCAGCGCATCCTGGAAATCATTCTGCGCCAGCAAGCGCTCGTCTTCTGGATGACTCAAAAACGCGGTCTCGACCAGGGCGGAGGGCATGTCCGGGGACTTGAGCACTGCAAAGCCGGCCTGCTGCACGTCCGCCTTTTGCAGACGATTGACAGAGCCCAGTGACTCCAACAACCGCGAGCCCAAATCAAAGCTCGCCTCACGCACGGCGGTCTGCGAGATATCGAGCAGCACCGAAGCCACGTCGTCGTGCTGGGAGTGCAGATCGACACCACCCACCAAGTCGGCCGCGTTTTCGAGATTGGCCAGCATCTTGGCGTGCTCGCTGGTCGCACCCCGCTCCGATACCACGTAGACCGAAGCGCCGCGCACATCGCGCGGCGTGGGCAGCGAGTTGGCGTGGATGGAGATGAACATATCCGCCTGCGCCTTGCGGGCAATGGCGGTGCGGCCGCGCAGGGCAATGAAGTAATCGCCCTTGCGCGTCAGCACGGCCTTGTAGCCCGGCGTGGCATCCACCAGCGCAGCCAGCTTCTTGGCGATGCGCAAGGTCACGTCTTTTTCACGCAGGCCGCTCACGCCGCGCGCGCCGGGATCTTCGCCACCATGGCCGGCATCAATGGCGATGACGATGGGTTTCTCGTTGAACCTGGCCTGCGGCGGCTTGCGCACTTCGGTCTTCGGGTCCTGCCTCGGCTCGGGCTTTGCTTCCGGCTTTGCTGCCGGTTCGGCAGCGGGCTTTTCCTTGGCCGTGGGCGGGATCATCGCCACCGTTGCCGGAGCTTCGTCCTTCAAGGCCAGTTCGCTGGAGCCGTGTTTGGGATAGAGATCGAAAATCAGGCGATGGCCGTATGAGCCATTGGGCTCCAGCCCAAAACTCTTGGGGTTCACTTCGTCTGCAAGGTCGAGCACCACGCGCAGGCCGCCATCGCGCGGGCCGGTGCGCACGCTCTTGACCACGCCCTTGCCGAGTCCATCGAACGAAAGACCGGGTGCGCGGCGCGCATCGGCGATGTCGATGACGATGCGGCTGGGGTTATCCAGGGTGAAAAACTTGTGCTCGGTGCCGCCGAGGAGATCGAACACCACGCGGGTGCTTTCAGGGCCGTCCCACAGTCGTACGTCGCGCAGCTCCACCGCCTGCGCCAGCGGTGCAAGCAAGAGACTTAACAGTAATAGGGCTGCTCGCATGGCGACCCCCTTGGCGGACGAGACTGGCGAAACATAGCGCTCGCGCAACCGACTTGCAAGATTTTGTTGTAAATCAGCAAGTAGCAGACCGTACTTAAAGTAGATCGGCACTATGGAAAAGCATCCGATTCCAAGGCCCTTAGCACCGCCTTGCGGCCCGCACCCTCGGCACTCAAATGGATTTCAAGCGTGGCAGGCGGCAGCAGCGCCCCGCCCTTCTCCGGCCACTCCACCAGCCACCAGGCCAAGGTGGGCGGCTCGTCGAACACGCCCAAACCGTACAGCTCCTCGGGTTCGGACAGCCGATACAGGTCCATGTGCAGCACCCGTCGCCCGGCCAGATCGTAGGGTTCGACTAGGGTGTAGGTGGGGCTTTTCACCGCACCGACCGCACCCAGCGCACGCAGGCAGGCGCGCGCCAGTGTGGTCTTGCCGGCACCGAGATCACCGTGCAGCGTGATGACCCCGCCGCGACGGCTGCGCATCAGCCCGGCCAGTGCAACACCGAGCCGTTCGGTGGCGGCCTCGTCGGCCAGCACGCGGCGTTGCTCAAGCATGGGGTTTGACTCTTGCGTCGTACACTGCGGGGGCGATGTCATCCATGCTCCCATTCTACGAAGCGCCCGCGGATTTGCCCGCCAAGATCAAGGATTGGGCGCGCGCCCTGGGCTTTGCCGATGCTGGCATCGCCGAGCTGACCCTCACCGACGACGTGGCGCATCTCAAGAGCTGGCTGGCCGAAGGCCTGCATGGGCAGATGGCCTTCCTCGGCCGTGATGTGGAAAAGCGCGCGCACCCCACGGGCCTGATGCCCGGCACCGTCTCGGTGATCTCCGTACGGCTGGACTACAAGCCGCAGGCCGAGATCGCCGAAGCCGTGCTGGCCGATGGCGAGGCTGGCTATCTCTCGCGTTACGCGCTGGGCCGCGACTACCACAAGCTGATGCGCAGCCGCCTGCTGAAGCTCGGCGCCAAGCTCGAAGCCGAGATTGCCCCGCACGGCTTTCGCGTACTCACCGACTCGGCCCCCGCGCTCGAAAAAGCACTGGCGCGCAACGCGCGGCTGGGCTGGATCGGCAAGAACACCCTGCTGCTCAATCGCAAGGCCGGCTCGTGGTTTTTTCTGGGCGAGCTCTACACCGACCTCGCCCTGCCGCCGCAGGCCGCACCGCTCGCCCAGAACCATTGCGGCAGCTGCACCGCCTGCCTCGACGTCTGCCCCACCAAGGCCTTCAATGGGCCCTACCGACTCGATGCGCGCAAGTGCATCAGCTATCTCACCATTGAGCATCGCGGTGCCTTCCCGGTCGAACTGCGTGCGCTCATGGGCAACCGCATCTTCGGCTGCGACGACTGCCAGCTGGTCTGCCCCTGGAACCGTTACGCGCAGAGCACCACCGAAACCGATTTCACCCCGCGCCACGGGCTCGACGCCGCAAAGCTCGTCGACCTCTTCGCCTGGGACGAAGCCACCTGGCTCGCGCGCACCGAGGGTATGGCGCTGCGGCGTCTCGACCACGCCCGCTGGCTGCGCAACATTGCCGTCGCACTGGGCAATGCACCGAGCTCGCCCGGCGTGACCTCAGCGCTCATCAGCCGCCAGCACCACGCCGATGACGCCGTACGCGAACACGTCGCCTGGGCACTGGCCCAGCACGATCTACGTCAGGCCGCCGCCAGCAACTCGTAGCTGCGCAGGCGCGCCGCGTGGTCGTGGATGTTGCACACGGCCATCACTTCGTCGGCACCGCACTCCTGCACCAGTTGCTCGATCTGCGCGCGCACCGCGGCCGGACTGCCGATCACCGTGCGGCTGCGGTAGTCGCGCACCGCCTCGCGCTCGGCCGGTGAATAGGGATACGCAAGTGCTTCCTCCGGGCTCGGCAGCGGCTTGAACTCGCCACGACGGATGCGCAGCCAGGCGAGGTCCATCGTCGTGGCGAGGTGATCGGCCTCGGCGTCGGTCTCGGCGCAGACCACCGCCACGCCGAGAATCGCATGCGGCTTGTCGAAGGCCGCAGAGGGCTTGAAGCTCTCGCGATAAATACGGAATGCAGGCCCGGCCGGCGTCGGGCTGAAGTGGCTGGCAAAGCTGTAGCCCATGCCCGCCGAACCCGCCCACTGCGCAGAGGCACCGCTGGAGCCGAGCAGGGTGATCGGCGGCAGCGGCACCTCACCCGGCACGGCCACGATGCGCCGGAACGGGTGGTTGTCCGGGAAGGCCCGCTGCCCGGTGAAGGCCAGCAGCTCCGCCAGCAAGCCCGGGAACTCGTTGCCATCCACCGCCCGCAGCGCGCGGCTGGCGTTGCCGTCCGACCCCGGCGCGCGACCGATGCCGAGGTCGATGCGATCCGGGTGCAAGGCCGCCAGCGTGCGGAAGGTCTCCGCCACCTTCAGCGGCGTGTGGTTGGGCAGCATGATGCCGCCCGAGCCGACACGGATCGTCGTGGTCGCGGCCGCGATGTGGCCGATGAGAATCTCTGGTGCTGCGCTGGCGACACTCGGCATGGAGTGGTGCTCGGCAAACCAGTAACGCACATAGCCCAAGCGTTCACCCAGCCGCGCCAAGTCCGCCGTGCGCCGCAGGGCCTCCGCCGCCGTGGTGCCGGTGGGCACGGGGACGAGATCGAGGATGGAAAGGGGGATGGACATGGCGAGGCCTCAAGGACAGCGAGGCCTCAATGGTGGTGGCGGTTTGGGCCGCCACAATATGCAGGCGCTTTGAAAGCCGCATTCCAGTCCAGAGGTTTGCGTATCCCGCGCAATCCCTGATGATGCGGGCAAGCCTCTAGCATCCTCCCAACCATGACCCGCCACACCGCCCTGCTGCCGCTTTGCGGCCTGCTGCTCGCCATTGCCATGCCCACCCACGCCGCCCAGACCGATACGCTGCCTGCCACCAACCCCTTCGCGCAGGTGAGCACGCTGCCGTATGCACTGCCGCCGTTCGACCGCATCAAGGATGCCGACTACCGTCCCGCCTTCGATGCCGGCATGGCCGAGCAGTTGCGTGAGGTCGCGGCCATCGCCAGCAACCCGGCGGCACCGACCTTCGACAACACGCTGGTGGCGCTGGAGAAATCCGGGCAGCTGCTCAACCGCGTGTCGACGGTGTTCTTCAGCCTCGCCGCTGCCAACAGCAACCTGGCGATGGATGCGCTGCGCGCCGAACTCTCACCACAATTGGCCACGCACCAGGACAGCATCAACCTCAACACCGCGCTCTTCGCCCGCATCAAGGCGGTCTACGACGCGCGCAACGGCAGTGGGTTGGATGCGGAATCGCTGCAACTCGTCGAGCGCTATCACACGCAGTTCGTGCGCGCAGGTGCCTTGCTGAGCGAGGCGCAGAAGACACAGCTGAAAGCGATGAACGCCGAGCTGTCGTCGCTCGGCAACAGCTTTCGCCAGAACGTGCTGAACGCCACCAAGGACGGCGCGGTGAGCGTGAGCGCACTGGCCGAGCTGGACGGTTTGTCGGAGCCGCAGATCGCAGCGGCGGCCGATGCCGCCAGGCAGCGCGGGCTGACCGGCCAGTGGCTCATCACCTTGCAGAACACCACCACGCAGCCAGCGCTGACGCAACTGAAGAACCGCGCCCTGCGCGAACGGCTCTACAAGGCCTCGGTCAATCGTGCGCCGGAAAACTTCGCCGTGGTCGCCAAGATCGTGAAGCTGCGCGCCGAACGTGCGGCGCTGCTCGGCTACCCCAACCACGCGGCCTATGTGGTGGCCGATGAAACCGCGCAGAGCACCGCCGCCGTCAACCGCGCACTGACGCAGCTGGCACCGGCTGCCTTCAACAGTGCGAAAGCGCAGGCGGCCGAGATGCAGAAGCTGATCGATGCCGAAGCCAAAACCAACAAGACCAAGCCCTTCAAGCTGCAACCCTGGGACTGGCAGATCTACGCCGAGCAGTTGCGCAAGGCGCGCTACGACTTCGACGATGCGGCGGTGAAGCCGTACTTCGAACTCAACCGCGTGCTGGTGGATGGCGTGTTCTATGCCGCCACCCAGCTCTACGGCATCACCTTCAAGGAGCGCACCGACCTGCCCGTCTACCAGAAGGACGTGCGCGTGTTCGAGATCTACGACCGCGATGGCAGCCCGATGGCGCTGTTTCTCAGCGACAACTACGCGCGCGACAACAAGCAGGGTGGCGCGTGGATGAACAACTACGTCGACCAGTCCAAGCTGTTCAACGCCAAGCCCGTCATCGCCAACCACCTCAACATCCCCAAGCCGCCCGAAGGCCAGCCAACGCTGCTGACGGCCGACGAAACCCGCACGCTGTTCCACGAGTTCGGCCACGCGCTGCACGGCTTGTTTTCGGAGGCGCGCTACCCCTACCTCTCCGGCACCAACGTGCCGCGGGATTTCGTCGAATACCCCTCGCAGGCCAACGAGATGTGGGCCAGCGACCCGACCGTGCTCGCGCACTTTGCCAAGCACTACCAGACGGGCGAGGCGATCCCGCAGGCGCTGCTGGACAAGCTCGCAGCCGCTGGCAAGTTCAACCAGGGCTTCTCGACCGGCGAGGCACTCGCAGCCACGCTGCTTGATCAGGCCTGGCACCAGATCACTGCCGCGCAGGCGCCCGCTGCCAAGGACGTGATGGCGTTTGAAGCTGCCGCGCTGAAAAAGGCCGGTGTCGATTTCGCACCCGTCGCACCGCGTTACCACACGCCCTACTTCTCGCACGTATTCGCGGGCGGCTACTCGGCGGGCTACTACGCCTACACCTGGACGGCCGTGCTGGCCGCCGACACCGAGCAGTGGTTCGACACCCACGGCGGCCTGCAGCGCGCCAACGGGGACTTCTACCGCGCCAAGATTCTCAGCCGCGGCGGCACGGTGGATGCCGCCACGCTGTTCCGCGAGTTCTACGGCGCGGAGCCGGACATCGCACCGCTAGCCGAAAAGCGCGGGCTGTTGCTGGGCAGCGGCAAGGCCAAGAAATAGCGGCCCGATACACGCCTGAGGGATGCGGCCGCTGCTAATCCGCGCAGCGGTCGGCACCCGCCGCGTCGACTTCCAGCTGCGTGCCTTTCAAGGCCTCAGCCACGGCGGCTTGTGCGCTGCTCACATCGATGGCGGCCAAGGTGCGCCTTGCGGCATCGACACAGCCGCGTGCCAGCTCCACGCTCGCAAGATTGTTGGCGATGGCCGCATCCTCGGGCGCGAGTGTTGCGGCTTTGCGCAGGCTGGTCAGGGACTCCTTGGCATCACCCGCCGCAAAGCGGGCTTCACCGAGTGCGGCCCAGGCCAGCGCGGCGTCGGGCCAGCGCTGTATGGCGGCGCGATAGGCCTGCTCCGCAGCCTGCGGATGGCTGCGCTGCAAGGGGGCGGCAGCAGCGATCCACTGCGCGGGGTCGGCATAGGCCGGCGGCTCGGTGGGTTTATGCAAGGTCAGCGCCCAGCGATTGGCCCAGTTCCACTGTCGCAGAAAAACCCCGCGTGCCACGGTCTGAGGTTCGGCCTTGCCGTTGTTGAGGGTGTAGCCCTGCACCGGGTCGTAGCCGGTGAGCGCGGCGTAATGCCAGATCGGCCAGGTGCGCACGCCGAGATTGAGCAGCACCAGCGCAGGCTGGCCTTCGCGCAGGGCGGCAATCAGCTGGCCCTCGGTGGGCTCCAGCTGCAAAGGCACCCGCTCGCGCAGCCGGGCTTGCGCCGCAAGCTCCACTTGCAGGCTGCCTTTGCGGGCGGGGATGAAGAGATCGGGTTTCAGCGTTTCAGGTGTTTCGGGCACACCGCTTGCGCTGAGCACGCTGGCGAGCGAGGCCGGGCCGCATTGCAGTTCGTCCTGCGCGAACGCGGGCACGTTGGCCAGCTGCACGGACTCGGTGGCGGGTGGTGGCGGCAGCGTGGCGCAGCCGCTGAGCGCGCCCATAAAAAACAGCGCACCCGCCAAGAGGCGGATGCGCTGTGGGTACGGCTTGAAGAATGTCACCGGATGATCAGAAGCTCGTGAACACGTTGGTCACGCCGACCAGTTCGAGGATGAGCAGCACCACGAAGATCACGCCGATCAGCACGATGATGTCGCCGCCAGCAGGCTGCTGATCCAGCGCATAGGCCACGCGCTGCAACTCGGCATCGCTCATGGCGTTGGCGCGGCTCTTGGCTTTTTCGACATCGACGCCCCAGGCAACAAGCTTGGTCTGCACGTCGTCACGCGACAGCAGCGTCTGCACGCGAGCTTCGGTGTCGGCACGCAGCGACTGCGAGGCCAAGGTTTCGGTGCCGATCATTGCGGCAGCGGAAATGCTGGGGGTGCCCATCAGGATCATGCCGGCGCTGACACAGGCGGCGATGGAATTTTTAACGTGAGACATGGGTGTTGCTCCTTGCGTGTGGTTGTTTTGAAAAGAATTCGCTGGGTGAGTCCGCCCCCACATTCATCCCAAGGGCAGCTGATGCTTGCGGCAAGCGATGAATCAAAACTGAAGCTGTCCGATAATTGCAACCTATGCTGCCCCCGCCCCTGCCGCCCAAGCCCCAACCGCCGGTCGATTACGACTGCTGCGGTGGCGGCTGTGCCGACTGCGACCTGCGGCGCTATCAGATTGCACTGTCCGCTTGGCTGCGGCTAGCGGCAGTCGAACCAGATGCACAAGCATCGCCCGGGAGCTGAGCACTGCACAGCCTTGCGCACTCGCAATGGCAAGCCGTTTTACCTGTAGGCAACGCCAAGGGCATCGTCACGCCGGCCGGCGCGCTGAGGCCCGCACCTGCACCTGCGGCCGTGCTGCCGGTGCCCTGATGTTCAAACCCGCCGCCGGTCGACAGCCTTTTGCCGCTCGGCGCGCTA
Source organism: Stagnimonas sp. (assembly GCA_030652575.1). Taxonomy (GTDB): domain Bacteria; phylum Pseudomonadota; class Gammaproteobacteria; order Nevskiales; family Nevskiaceae; genus Stagnimonas. The sequence continues at coordinate 19,843 of JAUSQI010000070.1, forward strand.
TCGCTCGAACTATGGACATTCGGGCCGTAGAAAGATGCACATGCCAGTCGATAGGAGATCGATCATGAGCCCACTACGCCGCCGCACCATTTACCGCGTGTCCCACGATACCGGCCTCGCGCCACGCACGATTGTCCGCGAATGCCGTGGTCTGCACGCTGCCGACATCGCCCGTCGCTACGGCGTGCTCAACAAGCCGGCGCGCTGCGGTTAGCCTGCTTCCGGCCTCATCGCCGGGAACAGCAACACATCGCGGATCGAGGCCGAGTCGGTGAGGAACATCACCAGACGATCAATGCCGATGCCCTCGCCCGCCGTCGGCGGCAAGCCGTATTCGAGCGCGCGGATGTAGTCGGCGTCGAAGAACATCGCCTCGTCGTCGCCGGCATCCTTGGCATCCACCTGCGCCTTGAAGCGCGCGGCCTGGTCGTCGGCATCGTTCAACTCGCTGAAGCCGTTGGCGACTTCGCGTCCGCCCAGGAAAAACTCGAAGCGATCGGTGACGTCCGGGTTGTCGTCGTTGCGACGCGCGAGCGGTGAGACTTCGGTGGGATACGCCGTGATGAAGGTCGGGTCCATCAAGGTGGCTTCGACGGTGGCCTCGAACAGCTCCGTCAGCAGCTTGCCAGCGCCATAACTGGGCTGTGGGTTACCGCCCTTGGCCTTCACATGAGGCCGCAGATAGTCGGCATCGTTGAAGCGTGAGGCGTCGAGATCAGGGTTGGCCTTTGCCACCGCCTCGGCCATCGTCCAGCGATGGAAGGGCTTTTCGAGATCGTACTCGCGGCCCTGATTGGTCAGTTGCGCCGAGCCGTTCACGGCCAGCGCGCAGTCGCGGATCATGTTCTCGGTGAGGTCCATCAGGTCGCGGTAGTCCGCATAGGCCTGATAGAACTCCAGCATCGTGAACTCGGGGTTGTGGCGCGTGCTCAAGCCCTCGTTGCGGAAGTTGCGGTTGATCTCGTAGACCTTCTCGAAGTGGCCGACGACCAGGCGCTTCAAGTACAGCTCCGGCGCGATGCGCAGATACAGCTGGCGATCCAGCGCGTTGTGGTGTGTGGTGAAAGGCCGCGCGGTGGCACCGCCGGGGATCGGTTGCAGCATCGGCGTCTCGACTTCCTGATAGCCGAGCGTGTCCAGGAAGTTGCGGATGAAGCGGACGATCTTGGTGCGCTTCTCGAACACCGCCTTGGCGTCCGGATTCATGATCAAGTCCACATACCGCTGCCGGTAGCGCACTTCGATGTCGGTCAAGCCCGCATGCTTCTCCGGCAAGGGGCGCAGCCCCTTGACGAGCAATTCGAGCGAGTCCGCCCACACCGACAGCTCGCCGGTCTTGGTCTTGAACACCTTGCCCTTCACGCCCAGGATGTCGCCCATGTCGCAGGACTTGAACAGCTCGTAGCTCGCTTCGCCCAGCGTGTTGAGCTGGCAGAACACCTGGATGCGGCCGCTGGAATCTTGCAGCGTGCCGAAGCTCGCCTTGCCCATCACGCGCTTGAGCATCAGGCGGCCGGCGATGGCGGCGCGGCTGCCAAGCGCTTCGAGTGCTGTCGTCTCGGCCTCGCCGAACTGGCCATGTAGATCGGCAGCCAAGGCATCGCGGCGAAAGCTGTTGGGGTAAGCGTTACCCTGCGCGCGCAGCGCTTCGAGCTTCGCGCGGCGGCCGGCAATGACCTGGTTCTCGTCAACGACCGGCACCGCGTCAGCGGGGGTGATGGGCTCGCTCATTCTTATAGTCCTTGCTTCAGGCTGGCTTCGATGAAGGGATTGAGATGGCCATCGAGCACGCGCTGCGTGTCGGCGATTTCAATACCCGTGCGCAGATCCTTGATGCGCGACTGGTCCAGCACGTAGCTGCGGATCTGGTTGCCCCACTCGATGTCGCTCTTGGCGTCTTCCACCTTCTGCTTCTCGGTGTTGCGTTCGTTCAAGGCGCGCTCGTAGAGCTTGGACTTCAGCATCTTCATCGCCGAGTCGCGGTTGGCGTGCTGGCTGCGCTGGGTTTGGCAGGCCACGACAATGCCGGAGGGCTTGTGGGTGATGCGGATGGCCGATTCGGTCTTGTTGACGTGCTGGCC
>JAUSQI010000074.1 GCA_030652575.1 Stagnimonas sp.
CGCGCTGGCGCTGGCCGCCCGAGAGTTCGTGCGGATATTGCTTGAGCCGCTGCGCGGCCTGCGGGATGCGCACGGCATCGAGCATGCGCTGCGACTCGGCCAGTGCTGCCGTACGGGAGGCACCGCGATGCTGCTCCAGCACCTCCGCCAGTTGCAGGCCGATGGTGAGATGCGGATTCAAGCTCGTCATCGGGTCCTGGAAGATCAGACCCATGCGCGCGCCGCGCAGGGCACGACGTGCGCGCGGCTTGAGCGTCAGCAATTCACGACTCTCGAACACGATACTGCCCTGTACTTCCGCATTCACAGGCAGCAAGCCCATCAGTGCCAGCGCGATCTGCGACTTGCCGGAACCCGACTCGCCGACCACGCCGAGTGTCTGCCCGGCGGCGAGGCTGAAACTCACCTCTTGCAGCACCGGCAACAGGCCCTGTCGCGTGCGATAGGCGAGAGACAAGTTGCGCACGTCGAGCAGCACGCTCATGGCGCGTCCCGCGGGTCGAGCGCATCGCGCAGCGCATCGCCGATGAGGTTGAAGCAGAGCAGCGTCAGCGCCATGAGTGCGGCCGGGAACAGCAGCGCCCACGGCGTGGTCTGCATCTCGCGCGCACCCTCGTTGATGAGCGTGCCCCAGCTGGTGGCGGGCTCCTGCACACCCAGGCCGAGAAAGCTCAGGAAGGACTCGGTGAGAATCACCTGCGGGATGGTGAGCGTGACGGTGACCATCACCACACCCGCCAGATTGGGCACGATGTGCCGCAGCAGGATCGCCGCAGAGTCCATGCCATGCGTGTGTGCGGCCAGCACGAACTCGCGCTGCTTCAGCGCCAGCACCTGGCCGCGCACGACGCGCGCCATGTCGAGCCAGTTGATCGCACCGATGGCGACGAACACCAGCACCACGTTGCGGCCGAACAGCACCATCAAAAGGATCACCAGGAACAGGAACGGCAGCGCGTAGAGAATGTCGACGGTGCGCATCATCCAGGCATCGAGCGCGCCGCCGAAGTAACCCGCGACCGCGCCATAGCCGACGCCGATCAGCAGCGACACCAGCGTCGCAGCGAAGGCCACCAGCAGCGAGATGCGGCCGCCTTCAAGCACGCGCACGAAAACATCGCGGCCGAGGCTGTCGGTGCCGAACCAGTGGGCGTTGACGGTGCTGGGTGGCGTCGCCCATTCGCCATCGAAGTCGATGCTGTCCACCGCGAACGGCGATAGCCAGGGGCCGATGCACAGCGCGAGCACGATGAGCATCAACACACTTAGCGCCACCATCGCGGCGCGATGCGCACGGAAGCGCTGCCACAGCAATCGTGCCGGGCTCATGCGGTCTTGATGCGCGGGTCCAGCGCACCGTAGGCGAGATCGACCAGAAAGTTGAACAGCACGATCATCGTCCCGTACACCGCCACCACGCCAAGCACCAGCGTGTAGTCGCGGTTGAGCGCGCCCTGCACGAAGTAGCGGCCGATGCCGGGCAGGTTGAATACCTGTTCCACCACCACCGAGCCGGTGAGGATGCCCGCCGTCGCCGGCCCGAGATACGACACCAGCGGCATCAGCGCCGGCTTGAGCGCATGGCGCAGGATGACCTTGGCAGGCGATAACCCCTTGGCGCGCGCGGTGCGCAGGTAGGGCTGCTGCAACACCTCCAGCAAGCTGCCGCGCAAGAGGCGCGCGATGGCGGAAATCTGCGGCAGCGCCAGTGCCATGACGGGCAGCACGAGATCGCTCCAGCGCCCTGTCACCCAGCCGCCGGCCGGCAGCCAGCGCAGGCCGATGGCGAACACCAGCACCAGCAGGGGTGCCACCACATAGCTGGGGATGGAGACTCCCAACAGCGCGGCACTCATCACGCCATAGTCCGGCAAGCGACGATGGTTGAGCGCCGCCAGGATGCCCATCGCGCCGCCGATCAGCAGCGCCAAACCCATCGCCAGCGCGCCCAGTGCGAGTGACACCGGCAAGCCGGTGGCAATCAGCTCGCTGACGCGGAAACCCTCGTACTGGAACGATGGCCCGAGATCACCCTGCAAGAGGTTGCCGAGGTAGCGCAGGTATTGTTTCGGCAAGGATTCGTCGAGGTGGTATTCCGCCGCCAGTGCCTTCTCGATTTCCGGCGGCAGGCTGCGTTCGCGATCGAAGGGGCCACCGGGCGCGAGGCGCATCAGGAAGAACGTCAGCGTCACCAGCACCAGCAGCGTCGGCACGGCCATCAACAGGCGCTTGGCGGCGTGGCGCATCATCGTGCGGCCCGCCGCTCGGGATGCGCGAGCACTTGCAGATCCTTGCTGTAGTGGTAGTCGTAGCTGTTGTCCTGCCAGCCCGCGACCCAGGGTTTGACCAGGTGCTTGGAGACGTAGGTGTAGATCGGCAATACCGGCAGATCGATCAGCAGCAGGCGCTCGGCCTGCTCCAGCAGCGCGCGGCGTGCGGCGATGTCTGCGGTCGTGGCGGCCTGCTGCAACAGCGCGTCGTAGGCCGGATTACGGTAGACCGAATCGTTGCGGCCGTGCGTGGTCGTCTGCAAATCGAGAAAGCTGGTGGCATCGTCGTAGTCGCTGATCCAGGCGCTGCGAAACAGCTGCGTCACTTCATGCAGCTTGCGGTTCTGCAGAAACACCTTGAACTCTTCGTTGATCAGCCGCGTGTTCACGCCCAGCCATTGCTTCCACATCGCCGCCATCACCAGCGCGATGCGCTTGTGGTCGTCGTGGGTGTTGTAGCGCAGCTCGACCGTGAGCGGATTGGCAGCGGAGTAGCCCGCCTCGGCATACAGCCGGCGCGCGGCCGCGAGTTTTTTCTCGCGCGGCCATGCCGCCCAGTCGGGGACCTGCGGCGTGTAGTTCCAGGTGCCGGACGGCACGTAGCTGTAGGCGGGCAGCGCGACACCATTCATCACCTTGCCGACGATCACTTCGCGGTCGATCGCCATCGTCAGCGCCTGCCGCAGCTTGGGGTTGCCTTTGAACGGCGGCTTCGAGAGATTGAACCCGTAGAAGTAGCTCCCAAGGTAGGCCGCGACATGCAGCTCCTTGCCGTAGCGCACGCGCAGCGCCTTGGCCTGCACCAACGGGATTTCGTAGGTGCTGTCGAACTCATCCGCCGCATAGCGTTTCAGCTCGGCGTTGATGTCTTCGCTGGGGTGGTAGAACACGCGCTCGACGACGGTGTTGGCGTTGTTCCAGTACTGCGGGTTGCGGGCAATTTCGATCTGCGATTGCACCACCCAATTCTTCAGCACGTAAGCCCCATTGCTGACCAACCGGCCGGGACGTGCAAAATCGCGCCCCCATTTTTCGAGGCTGGGACGATGCACGGGGAAGGCCGTGGGATGCGACAGCAGGCCCAGCAAATAAGGTGTCGGTGCAGCCAGACGAATCACCACCGTGCGCGCATCCGGCGCACTCACACCCAGCGCGGTTACAGGCACCCTGCCCTTCAACACCGCATCGGCGTTGTCGATTGCGCTGAGCATCTGCGCAAAGGTGTTGCCGGTCGCGGGATTGATGCTGCGCTGGAAGCCGGCGACGAAATCTTCGGCGGTCAATGCCGAGCCGTCGCTCCAGCGCAGGTTCTCGCGCAAGGCAAACGTGTAGATGCGGCCGTCTTCCGAAATCGTCCACTGCGCTGCCGCAGCAGGAATCACTTCGCCAGTCGGCGAGATGCCGGTGAGCCCTTCAAACAGGTCGCGCACGATGTTGTTGGCGCTCACGCCTTCCACGCGGTGCGGGTCGAGCGCATTGGGTTCGGAGCCATTGCCATGATGCAGCACTTGTTGCGCGACCGGTGCGCGTTCGGCGGCACTGACGCCGATGCTCCAGAGCAGCGCCAGCGCGCCAGCGAGCAGCGCGCGACACCTCATGTGGTTTGATCTGCGGTCTTTCTCATCGGCATTCTCTGGCCGAGCGTCACGGCGATCACGCCGCCCAGAATCACGCCGGTGCCGATCATCTGCATGCCGCTCAAGTGCTCGGCACCCAGCCACGCGCCGAGCAGCACGGCAATGGCCGGATTGACGTAGGCATAGGTGCCGAGCAGCGCCGGCGTGACGTTGTGCACCAGCCAGTAATACGCGCCGTAGGCGATGCACGAGCCCAGCACGGTGAGATAGGCCCATGCGCCCCAGCTCTGCGCCGTCCAGCGCCAGCGCTCGTGCTCGCCGCTGGCAAAGCCGACGCCCGCCATCAGCACGCCTGCGATCAGCATCTGCAAGGCGGCAGTCATCAGTGGTGCGCACTGCTGCGGATTGCGACGGCCGTAGATGCTGCCCGCCGCCCAGAGAATGGGCGAGATCACCAGTGCCACATAGGCACCCGTCGGGGCCGACTTGTGTAGCAGGCCTTCGCCGACCAGCACGGCCACGCCGAGAAAGCCCACGAGCAACCCTGCCCAGGTCAGCATCGACTGCCGCTCGCCGCGCGCACCCAGCGTGCCGAAGCCCGCCATCCAGAGGGCGGAGGTGGCCACCATCAAGGCCGCCTGGTTGGACTCCACCCACTGCTCGCTCCACGTCACCAGCCCGTTCGCACCGACCAGCAGCAGGATGGCCGTGATGGTGATGACCTTCCAGTCGGCGCGCGAGGTGGGCAGCGCGAGGCCGGTGGCGCGTGCGTACACCAGCAAGATCAATCCCGCCGCGACAAAGCGTGTGGCGGCGAACAGATAGGGGGGCGTGACCGCCACACCAAAGCGGATGGCGAGGTAGGTGGAGCCCCAGATGAGGTAGACGGTCAGCAGCGCCAGTGCGATCTTGCCGACGCTGGCCGGTTGTAGGGATGCATTCATAACGGCAGCGCGGTGGTTACGCCGTTGAAGGCGTCCATCTCGATCATGGCCTGACCGATCAGCTCGCGCTCGCGCGCACTCAGGTGCGGATGCCAGACGTCGGCAATCAGCACGACGCGGGTCTGGTCGCTGTCGTTCCAGGCCTCGTGCTCGATGGTGTCGTCGAACACGAACGCCTCGCCCACCTTCCACTCGCGCGTGACGTTGCCCACACGAAAACCGCAGCCGGGCGGCACGATCAGCGGCAGGTGCATCACCAGGCGAACGTTCGCCACGCCCGTGTGCGGCGGGATGCGCGTGTGCGGCTTGAGCACCGAGAACATCGCTGCCGGCATGCGGCCTTCCACCACCGGCTGCGGCAATAACGACAAGGCTTGCATCGTCTGCGGGCAACGGGCGCAGTTCTCTGCGAAGCGCTGACCGTAGTGAAAAAAGTGAAACGCGCTCCAGTCCAGCGAGTGGTTGAGCGCAGCCCACTGGTCGAGGGGGATGCCGTCTTTGTATTCCACGTAGGGCGTGAAACCCTGCTGGCCGCCGAGTGTGGCCGCGAGTTCCGACTGGATGGTAGGTGTCGCCGCCTCCAGCGCTGCAAGCCAGGGGAACGCCTCACGCGGCCAGAACTCGATGGGCGGCAGGCCGGGGTAGAAGTAATCAGAAGGGTTTTGCTGAGCACGCGGCCGCAAGCCCAGTGTGGTGTCGAAAAACTGCTTGAGGCGCAACGATTCCGCCGCTGTGGCGGGGCTCGCATTGGCGAGCACGGTGTGATCGAGATGCGTGCGCAGCGTATCCAGATAGCGCCGGTTGAGCGCACGGCCACGCTGCACAACACCTCGTGTCGTCGGGTCCAGCTGGTCATCGGGCGGGGCTTGAGTCAAAGCAATGCCATAAGCCTGTGCCGCCTCCTTTTGCTTGCCTTCGCGCTCGATCAGCGTGGCCTTCATCAGCAACGCTGCGAAGTATCGCGGCTCGATCTTCAACGCTTGCTCTAGCGCCTGCATAGCCGCTGCGTAATCGGCCGTGGCACGGCTGGTAGCAGCCAGATGCAACCAGAGTGGCGCCTTGCCCGGGTCAAGCGCCGTGGCACGTTGCAACAGCTGTCGCGCCTCGGTCGCACGGCCTGCCTGCATCGCAAGGCTCGCTTGCTTGCTCAGGGCCGCGGCGGAGGCTGGGTCGCTGGCGCCTGTGTGGGAATTGGCGATTGTTGAAGTCATGACAATACGGAAGTGGATGACAAAGTATCGCTCACAAAAAACGGCGAGTCCTGAGACTCGCCGTTTGGTTGTTGCGGTACTGCGATGTGGCTTTAGAAGTCCAGCGTCACGCTCGTGAAGAGGAAGCGACCCAGTGAGTCATAAACCTGCGGGTAGGTGTTGCCGCTACCAACCACTGAAGTCACTGCACCGCCGCCAACGATTGGCGCTTCGTTGT
>JAUSQI010000079.1 GCA_030652575.1 Stagnimonas sp.
GCGCGCTGGATCAACCACAGCTGCGCGCCGAACTGCCAGGCGTTTTTGATCGAGCACAAGGGCAAGGACCGCCGGCTGGATCGCGTGGTGATCGAGACCCGTTACGCGATCAAGGCCGGTGTGGAGCTGAGCTACAACTACGCCATCACGCTCGATGAGCGGCACACGCCGCGCCTGAAAAAACTCTGGGCCTGCCGCTGCGGTGCGCCGGAGTGCACCGGTACCATGCTCAACACCAAGCCGCGTCGGGGCAAGAAGTAGCGCACTCGCTCAAGAGCATCAAAAGCGCGGGCTGTTCCAGGTTTCCAGCTTGCCGTTGCTGAAGCTGACGCTGCCGAACAGCAACGCCTTCTGGTCCTGATAGGTCCAGATGGTGCCCTTGGCGCTGACGGATTCGCGGTAGTCGGGGCCGAGCAGCTCTTTCACTTCCTCCGGCGACTGGCCCTGTTGCAGGCTGATCCAGCCCATCACGTCCTTCCACGGCTGCGGGCCGGAATCGGGCGCGGTGCTGTTGAGCGGCCCGGTGGTGTTGGGCGACAGGCCCTCGATCGAGATCGCCTGCGGCGCGGCGAGAGGTGCCGGTGCCGTCACCGGTTCGGCCGTCTGCACGCTGCCCGTGGCCTGGGTCGGGGTCTGTGCCCCGGCGGCGGCGGTCCATGCCGCCATCGTCATACCAATCAAAAACTGTTTGCGCATGGGTTCTCCCTCCAGACGATGCAAGCCGCTGCTCTTATGGCGTCGATTCTAGCGGCGTCGTGGGACAATGCGATGTCCCTAGTTCACCACGCGCCCGGCCGATGGCCAGCGCCGCGTCCCTCCGCTTGATGGCCCTGCAACTCCCTGCCTTTTCGTGTGCCGACACTGTGCCTGCCGCACCGGTGCTGGCCGTGCTGCGCCACGGTGTGGAGGGCGATATCCCCTTGCCGTTGCTGGCCGGCCCGGCGCTGGATATCTGGCAGGGTGCGGGCGACATCCGCTCGGGCGTGGTCGATGGCGTGCGCTGGGTCGAGAGCAACGACAGCGTGTTCCTGCAGCTGACCATTGCCGATGCGGAATGGGCGCAAGACCCCGCTGCCGCCACTGAAGCGGCCTATCGAAAGCTCGAAGCCGCGCGCCGGGCCTGCGGTGCATCGCACTGGTGGCGTCTGTGGAACTACCTCGGCGGCATTGTCGAGGGCGAGGGCGACGCCGAACGCTATCGGCAGTTCACGCTCGGGCGTCACCGCGCCTGGTCGGCGACAGGCCAGCTGGAGGCGCCGCTGCCCGCCGCCACGGCCATCGGCTGTGGGCGCGGCCTGCATGTGTTTGCGCTGGCGGGACGCAGTGCGGCGGAGGCCATCGAAAACCCCCGGCAGGTGAACGCCTGGCGCTATCCGCGCGCCTACGGTGCGCAGCCGCCCAGCTTTGCGCGGGCCTCGCTGGTGCGCGCCGGTGATGCTGGCTGGCTGTTCGTCTCTGGCACCGCCAGCATCGTCGGCCACGAGAGCCGCCACGTGGGCGATGCCGCCGCGCAGTTTGCCGAGGCGCGCGCCAATCTCGACGCGGTGGTGGCCGCCGCCGCGCAGCGCATCGGCATTGATGAGAGATGTTTCACGGCCCGCAATTTCAAGCTCTACTGGTCGCGCCTGAGCGATGCGCGGCAGCACGCGGCACTCGCCGATGCGCTGCACGCACTGGCACCCACGCAAGTGCTGCACGGCGCGGTGTGCCGCCGCGAACTGGCGGTCGAAATCGAGGCTTTGTATGCGCTTGAACCGGGCATTGCCGACGCATGAGTGGTGGCTTTGATCCCACCCTGCTGACGATCAAGGACGCGCAGCGCCTGCAGCGGCAGATCGAGCGTGCGCAGCAGAGCAGGAAGCCGTTGGATGCTGCGCGCTTCGCACAGGAGCTGGCGCAAGCGCAGTCCCGCCTTGCCACGCGTGCATTGCTGAAACCCGCAGTGCTGCACTTCCCCGAAGAGCTGCCGATTTCGCAGGCGCGCGAGACCTTGGCCGCAGCGATCACGGCCAACCAGGTGGTGGTGATCTGCGGCGAAACCGGCAGCGGCAAGACCACGCAGCTGCCGAAGATTTGTCTAGAACTCGGGCGCGGTGTGCGCGGCTTGATCGGCCACACGCAGCCGCGTCGTCTCGCTGCGCGCAGCGTTGCCACCCGCATCGCGCAGGAGGTCGGTTGCACGCTCGGTGATCTGGTCGGCTTCGAGACGCGCTTCGATAAGCGCGTCTCCGAGCGCACGCTCATCAAGCTGATGACCGACGGCATTCTGCTGGCCGAGCTGAGCCACGACCGCGAGCTGCTGGCCTACGACACCATCATCATCGACGAGGCGCACGAGCGCAGTCTCAACATCGACTTTCTGCTTGGCTGGCTGAAGCGGCTGGCGCCGCGTCGCCCCGATCTGAAGATCATCATCACCAGCGCGACGCTCGACCCCGAGCGCCTCTCGGCGCATTTCAACGGTGCGCCGATTCACACCGTCAGCGGCCGCACGTATCCGGTCGATCACTACTACGCGCCGCCGGAGGAGAACACCGATATCGAAGATGCGGTGGCGAATGGCATCGACACTTTGTGGGGCACGCGCGCGCCGGATGGCGACATCCTGGTGTTTCTGCCCGGCGAGCGCGAGATCAACGACTGCACGCGGGTGCTGGGTGGGCGCTTCCCCCGTGCCGCGGTGCTGCCGCTGTATTCGCGGTTGCCGGCGGCGCAGCAGGACAAGGTGTTTTCCACCGGTGGCCCGCCGCGCATCGTGCTCGCCACCAACGTCGCCGAAACCTCGGTGACCGTGCCGGGCATCCGCTACGTGATCGACGTCGGCACCGCTCGTATGAGCCGCTTCAATCCGCGCAGCGGCGTGCAGAGCCTGCAGATCGAGCCGGTGTCGCAGGCCGCTGCCAACCAACGTGCCGGGCGCTGCGGGCGACTCGGTCCCGGCATCTGTCTGCGCCTGTACGCCGAGGATGATTTCGCCGCGCGGCCGGTGTTCACCGACCCGGAAATACTGCGCAGCAATCTCGCCGGCGTGATCTTGCAGATGGCCTCGCTGGGCCTGGGCGATGTCGATGCGTTTCCCTGGGTTCAGCCGCCCGAATCGCGGCATGTCAGCGAGGGCTATCGCGTGCTGCAAGTCGTCGGGGCACTCGACGAGGATCGCAGGCTCACACCGTTTGGCCGCCAGCTGGCGCGCCTGCCGCTTGACCCGCGCATTGCGCGTATCGCACTCGCCGGCAAGGGCGAGCGACACGAGCGCGAGGTGTTCGCACTCGCCGCCGCGCTCTCGGTGCAAGACCCGCACGAGAACCCACTCGAAGCGCAGACGCAGGCGCGGCAGAAGCATGCGGAGTGGAAGAATCTGAAATCGGATTTCCTCACACTGCTGGCGCTGTGGCGCTTGTGGCAGGAGGTCAGTGGTCACATGAACCAGAACGCCCTGCGCAAGTGGTGCAAGGCGCACTACGTCAGCTATCTGCGCATGGAGGAATGGACGCAGGTCTACAAACAAGTGGTGGATTTTCTCGCCGACGACAAGAGCGCAAAGCCGGCTGGTGCGCTGCAAACGCTCGACGAGTTGTATGTGCCGGTGCACAAGGCACTACTCACCGGGCTGATCGACCACATCGGTGTGAAGGCCCCCGAGAAGCCCGACTACGGCGGCCCGCGCGGGCGGCGCTTCAAGATCTTCCCCGGCAGTGCGCTCGCCAAGAAAGGCCCGCAATGGGTCATGCACGCAGCCATCGTGCACACCAGTCAGGTGTTCGCACGAACCTGTGCGGCGATCGAACCCGAGTGGTTGGTGGATGTCGGCGCCCATCTCATCAAGCGCGCGCTGCAACACCCGGAGTGGGACAGCCAGCGTGGCGAGGTGACCGCACTCGAACATCTCTCGCTGTTCGGCATTCCGCTGCTCAAGCGCGCGCGACACTTCGGCAGTGAAGACCCCATCGCCGCCCGCACCATTTTCATCCGCGAGGGACTGGTGCGTGGCGAGATTCTGGGCAAGCCGGACTTTCTCAAGAAGAACCTGGCGCTGATCGAGACGGTGCGAGAGAAAGAAGCGCGCCTGCGTCGGCCCGATCTGCTCGCCGACGAGGCGCAGCTGTTCGCGTTCTACGATGCCCGCCTGCCTCTGGATGTCTGCACCGTCGCCGGACTGAAACAGTGGGTGCATTTGCGGGCGAGAAGCGGGGACAGGGGGCGGGGTACGGGGCATGGTGCAAGCGCATTGCCTGCGCTAGCGGTGGCCCGCTCGTCGGCGAGTACGCCCGCCACGCTCTCGGATCTGCGCCAAGCCCTGGCGCCGAGTCGCCCCATTCCCCATTCCCCATTCCCCAACCCCGCCTCACCGCTTCTCATGGAAGAGGCCGACGTGCTGCGCCCTGGCGCCAATGCGGATGTCGAAAACCGCTTCCCCGATCAACTCACCCTGGCGGGCGTAAAGGTGAGCCTGAGCTACGAACACGATCCGGGGGCGGACGAAGACGGTGTGAGTTTTCACTTGCCGCTGGCACAGCTTTTCGCCTTCGATGCCGATGTGTTCGACTGGCTGGTGCCGGGCCTGCTGGTGGGCAAGATCGAGGCGCTCATCAAGACGCTGCCCAATCATCTGCGTCGGCTGTGCCAGCCCGCCGCGCAATATGCCGAGGCGATTGCCGAAAGTGCGCCGCCCAAGGGCCCGCTGATCGACGCGATCTGCACGCGCTTCAAGGCCATGACCGGCGTTGAGTTGCAGCCCGCAGACTTTGCGCCAGACAAGTTACCCGCCCACTTCAAGCCACGCCTCGTCGCCGAGGATGCGCAGGGCAAAGTACTGGGCGAAGCCGAGACGCTGGCCGATCTGCGCGCGCAACTCTCGGGTGCAGCGCGCACCGCTTTCAACCAAGCGGCGGCGAAGAAAAGCGAGACCCAGCAATGGGTGCGTGAGAACGTGCTCGACTGGGACTTTGGCGATCTGCCCGATGCTGTCACCGTCAGCGGCGGCGCGCGCGCAATCCCGGCACTGACGGTCGAGGGCGGCAAGATCGCCCTGCGCCTGTTCGAGTCCACCGACGCCGCCGAGATCGCTCACCGCAAAGGCGTACGGGCGCTGCTACTGGTCAAGCTCAATGACCGCGTCACCGGCCTCGTCAAATCCGCCAAGGGCAAGCTCGCCTTGGCGTTGAGCGGCACGCCGCACACGGTCGATGCACTGGCCCAAGCCTTGGCCGAACGCGGGGTGGATGAAACGCTGCTCGGCGACACCTTGCCGCGCAGCAGCGCCGCGTTTCAAGCCGCACTCGAAAAGCGCGGTGCCTTCTCGCAGCTCACTTATCAGCGCATGGATGAAGTCGCCGCCTGGCTCACCCAAGCCGCGAGTCTGCGCCGCAGCATTGCCGCCATCGCCAAGCCCTACCCGGAGGCCTGTGCCGACGCCGCCCAGCAACTCGCCACCTTGCTTGGTCCTGGCTTCATCACCGCCATCCCGGCCGCGCAGTGGCCGCGTCTGCTCACCTATCTCAGAGCCCTCGCGGTACGGCTGGAGCGTCTGCCGCTCAAGCCCACAAAAGATACCGAAGCGATGAATCAACTCGCCCTCCGAATCGGCAAGCTGCCCAAGCCCTTTCACCCCGCCCGCTGGGTGCTGGAGGAATGGCGCGTGCAGTTGTTTGCGCAAGAGCTGAAGGCCGTCGGCGCACCCAATGCGGACAAGGTCGATGCGAGCTTGCGTGGATGACTCATGCGCATCATAATGCGCATTAGGGCGTATCATCACACGGCAATCGCGGCGTTGCGAGTCAAAACCGCGCAGTGCGAGGCGCGAGACGACGCGAATGCTTGTTGCCTTCGCTAGTCTCGCAACGAAGCAATGCGCGGTTTTGGCCGCAACCCTTCGGGGCCGGACTGTTTTGGCACATCGCTACGTTGGCGAGTGAGGACAATAGAACCACTATTGCCCTCACTCGCCGCCTTGCGCTGTGCCAAAACAGCCTTCGGCCGCCGCGACTGCCGTGTGATGACACGCCCTAATCATCCACCGGAGAGCGTCATGGCCACAGCCAAGAAATACAAGGTGCCCGCAGTGAAACCCTTACTCGCTGAAGAACCGCGCGTGATCTACAACACGGGCAAGCAGCGGCTCAACATCACCGTGCGCGGTGATTTGATCGAGCGCGCCCGCGCCGCCAAGCTCAATTTGTCGAGCGTGCTGGAGGAATCTCTCGAACGCACGTTGCGAATGGCCGAGGCCAAGCAATGGGCCGTGGAAAATGCCGAAGCCATCGCCTACCACAATGCCCGCATCGAGCGCGATGGCATGTGGAACCGCGACCTCATTCGCTTTTAGCAGTGCAGCACACTCGATTCGCGGTCTATCGCAACGCGCGTGGCAGCCGTAGCGGCGTGCCCTATTTGCTGGACGTACAAGCCGATTGGGTCAGCACCGGTTCGCGCGTGGTAGTGCCGCTCATCCCTGCCAAAATCTACGGCCCGCCCATCGGCAAGCTCAACCCCGTGTTTGAGATGGACGGCATCCCGCTGGTGCTGGCGGTGGCTGACATTGCTGCGGTGGATTCACGCGAGCTTAAAACGCAGGTCGCAGATTTCTCTGCACACCGTGACCGCATCCTCGCTGCCCTCGATTTTCTCTTTCAAGGTTATTGATTCGTGCGCCAACAAATTGCTGTGCAAGACCGCCTCATCGCCGCGCTCGACGTTCCGGATGCGACGGCCGCGCGCGCCCTCGTCGCCACGCTGGGTGATGCCGTCAGCTTCTACAAGATCGGCATGGAGCTGTGCATGGCCCCCGGCTTTTTCGAGCTGCTGGACTGGCTCAAGGCAGAGGACAAGAAAGTCTTCGTCGATCTCAAGTTCTTCGACATCCCCGAGACCGTCGCGCGCGCCATCCGCAATCTCTCGGAGCGCGGCGCAGACTTTGCGACCGTGCATGGCAATCAGTCGATCATGGAGGCCGCCGCCAAGGCCAAGATCGGGCATACCAAGGTGCTGGCGGTGACCGCACTTACCTCGCTCGATCAGGGTGATCTCGACGACCTGGGCTTTGCCTGCAAGGTGGAAGAACTGGTGCTCAGCCGCGCCCGCCGCGCCCTGCAAGCCGGCTGCGACGGCGTGGTGTCGTCAGGGCTCGAAGTGCCGCGTCTGCGCGCCGAGGCGCCGCGCGAACTGATCTGCGTCACGCCGGGTATCCGGCCGGTGGAGAACCGTATCGAAGCCGACCAGAAACGCATCATGACGCCGACGGCGGCGATCCAGGCCGGTGCCGATTACCTCGTCATCGGCCGTCCGATCCGCGACGCCGCAGACCCGCGCGCGATGGCGCTCGCCATCCAGAAAGAGATTGCCGGGGCAGTGGCATGAGAGCGCTCAAGAACGATCGCTTCCTGCGCGCGCTGGCCCGCCAGCCCGTCGACCGCACGCCGGTCTGGATGATGCGGCAGGCCGGCCGTTACCTGCCCGAATACCGCGCCAGCCGCGCCAAGGCCGGCGACTTCATGTCGCTCTGCCGCAACGCCGAGCTGTGCTGCGAGGTCACGCTGCAACCGCTGGATCGCTACCCCGGTCTCGACACCGCCATCCTGTTCAGCGACATCCTGACCGTGCCGGATGCGATGGGCCTGGGCTTGCGCTTCGTCGAGGGCGAAGGCCCGATGTTCGACCGCCCCGTGCGCGATGCCGCCAGCATTGCGGCGCTGCCGATCCCCGACCCCGAGGTCGAGCTGCGCTACGTGATGAATGCGGTGCGCACCATCCGCTCGGCACTCGGTGACCGCTGCCCGCTGATCGGGTTCGCAGGCTCGCCGTGGACGCTCGCGACCTACATGGTTGAAGGCCAGGGTGGGCAGGAGTTCACGCGCATCAAGAAAATGCGCTTCGCCGACCCGTCGCTGCTCGATGCGCTGCTGCACAAGCTGGTGGAGGCGACCACGCTCTACCTCGATGCACAGGCCTGCGCAGGCGCCGATGCGCTGATGATCTTCGACACCTGGGGCGGCGTGCTCGACCACGTGGGCTACCAGCAGTTTTCGCTGGAGCCGATGCAGCGCATCGTCTCGGCACTCAAGGCGCGGCACCCGCAGATTCCGGTGATGTTGTTCACCAAGAACGGCGGCCAGCAGCTGGAGGCGATGGCAGCGACGGGCTGCGATGCCCTGGGTCTGGACTGGACCACCGACATCGGCGAAGCGCGTGCCAGAGTCGGCAGCAAAGTGGCGCTGCAAGGCAATCTCGATCCACTCTGCCTGCTGAGCACGCCCGAGGCGATCCGCGCTGAAGTGGGCAAGGTGCTGGCGAGCTACGGCCACGGTTCAGGCCACATCTTCAACCTCGGCCACGGCATCACGCCGCAGGTCAATCCTGACCACGCGGGTGCGATGATCGAGGCCGTGGTGCAGCTGTCCCCTCGCTATCATCAGAGCGGTTAGTCCTAGGAAACAAAAGTGCTGTCGCGACTGCTGCCGAGGCCCGTGATCGGGGTGTTGACCGTCGCCTTGATGGTGCCATCGCTGCTGCTGTGGACGATCGGCACGATGATTCCGGCCATCCTGCTCAAGCTGGTGCCGGTCTTTACGCTGCAACGCTGGTGCTCGCGCTACTGCGTGTGGTGCGCGCGGCGTTGGGTCGGCACCAATCAGCTCATTTTTCGTGCTCTGCATGGCCTGCCACGGGCCGATGCCTATGGCCAGCTCCAGATCGATGGTGAGTTGCAGCCGGGCAAGAGCTATCTGCTGGTGGCCAACCACCAGTCCTGGGCCGACATCCTGATTCTCTTCAGCTGCTTCCACGGCCGCGTGCCGTTTCTGCGCTTCTTCCTCAAGCAGGACCTCATCTACGTGCCGATCATCGGTGTGGTGTGCTGGGCGATGGACTTTCCCTTCATGACCCGCAAATCCGGCGCGGCGGATATCGCGACGACGCGCAAGGCTTGCGAGGTCTACAAGCTGGACCCGGTGACGGTGGTCAACTTCCTTGAAGGCACCCGCTTCACACCGCGCAAGCACGCCGAGAAACAGAGCACGTTCCGGCATCTGCTGCGGCCCAAGGCCGCGGGCCTGAGCTACACGCTCAACGCCATGGGCGAGCAGTTCGCCGGGTTGATCGACGTCACTTTGCACTACCAACCGACGCAGCGGCGCCTGGTCTGGAGCTGGCTCTGCGGCGAGCAGAACCGCGTGCAGGTGCAGTCGCGCGTCACCACCTTGCCGGCGGCCCTGCTGGATGGAGACTATGCGAACGACGCGGATTTTCGCGCGCGTTTCCAGGCCTGGATCAACGGCCTGTGGGTGGTCAAGGACGAGGCGCTGGCCCGATTAAGGTCGGCGTGCTGAGCGATGACTAAAATGACGACTCCTGAATAGGATCAGCGCTTGACCCCCACCAAAAAAATCCTGCTCGCCCTGGTTGCCTTGCTGCTGCTGTTTGTTCTCGGCGCTGCGGGCTGGGCCTGGTACAAGATTTCCAGCATCGAGGCCAAGCTGCCTTCGGTGCAGAGCCTGCGCGAGCCCAATCTGGGCGCGCCGCTGCGCATCTACAGTGCCGACGGCAAGCTGATCGGCGAGTTCGGGGCCGAGCGCCGCTCGCCGCTGTCTTACGAGCAATTCCCCGAGCAGGTGATCCGCGCGTTTCTTGCTGCCGAAGACGACCAGTTCTTCGAGCACGGCGGCGTCGATTACATGGGTCTGGTGCGCGCCGCGTTCAAGCTCGCCGCCACCGGCGAAAAGCGCCAGGGCGGCTCGACCATCACCATGCAGCTGGCGCGCAATGTGTTCCTCACGCCCGAGCGCAGCTACGAGCGCAAGATCCGCGAGATCCTGCTGGCGCAGAAGATCGAACGCGAGCTGGACAAGAAACGCATCCTCGAAATCTATTTGAACCGCATCTTTCTCGGCACGCGTGCTTACGGTGTGGCAGCCGCCGCGTATGTCTATTTCGGCAAGTCGCTCAACGATCTGACGCTGGCAGAAACCGCCGTGCTGGCAGCCCTGCCCAAGGCGCCGTCGGCGCTCAATCCGCTCACCAATCCCAAGCGGGCGCTCGAGCGCCGCGACTACGTGCTGCGGCGCATGCACGAGCTGAACTACATCGACGATGCCACCTACGCCGCCGCCAAGGCCGAACCCATCCTCGCGCAGGAACACGCGCCGCCAGTTGATCTGGACGCGGCGTACGTTGCAGAAATGGTGCGTGCCGACCTCTTCGCCAAACACGGCGAGGCGGCCTACACGGCAGGCTTCAAGGTGGTGACGACCATCGACAGCGCCCGGCAGAAGCTCGCCAATAACGCGCTGCGCGACAAGCTGCTCGACTACGAAGAGCGCCACGGCTACCCCGGTGCCGAAGCCAAGCTGGAGAGCGACGCCGTGCGCACGCTCGAACGCAGCGAGCCGCTGCAGAACGAGGCCGTGATCGCCGCCCTGCGCGCGCGGCCGATCTACGCCGGTCTGCCGGCGGCGCTGGTGCTCGACGTCAGCCCCGAGCGCATCAAGGTGGTGTGCCACGAATGGGGCAATGGCGTCATCGAGGCCAAGGGTTTTGCCTGGGCCGGCAAGCAGATGAAACTGGTGCCGGGCGACATCGTGCGCATCCGCAAATCCACCACCAAGGATGGCGATGTGCTGCGACTGGCGCAGGTGCCGGGCGTGCAGGGCGCGTTCGTGGCACTCGACCCGCGCGACGGCGCGATCGAAGCGCTGGTGGGCGGCTACGACTTTGCCGCCGGCAAGTTCAACCGGGTGACGCAGGCCAAGCGGCAGCCGGGCTCGGGCTTCAAGCCCTTCCTGTATGCGGCGGCACTCGCCAAGGGCTATACGCCGGCCTCGATCTTCATCGACGCGCCCATCGTGCTCGACGAAACCCAGAACCAGAACGAGTGGCGGCCGTCGAACTACGACAACGATTTCAAGGGCCCGATGCGCCTGCGCGAGGCGCTGGTGCAGTCGCGCAACCTGGTGTCGATCCGCGTGTTGCAGGCGGTGGGCATGAGCTATGCGCTCAACTATGCGCAGAACTTCGGCCTCGACAAGAAAACACTGCCGCGTGATCTGACGCTCTCGCTCGGCACGGCCTCGCTGTCGCCGCTGGAAGTGGCGCGCGGCTATGCGGTGATCGCCAACGGCGGCTTTCTGATCGAGCCGTACATCATCAAGCAGATCAGCGATGCACGCGGGCAGATCATCTACGAGGCGCGCCCGGTCAAGGCCTGTCCGGAGTGTCCGCCGGAGATCGAAGCCGGCGACCCCACCGCACAGCTGGCGCGGCGGACGATGGACCCCAAGACCGTCTACATGATCACCAGCATGCTGCACGACGTGGTGGTGCGCGGCACCGGTGCTGCGGTGAACCAGCTGGGACGCCGCGATCTCGCCGGCAAGACCGGCACCAGCAACGACGAGACCGATGCCTGGTTCAACGGCTTTCATCCGACACTGGCAGCGACGGTGTGGGTGGGCTACGACCAGCCCAAGCCGATGGGCAAGGGCGAGGTGGGTGGCCGCGCGGCCTTGCCGATGTGGATGGACTTCATGCGCGGTGCGTTGAAGGGCGTGGTCGACATGACGCCCATCCCGCCGCCGGGCATGACCACCGTGCGCATCAACGCCGTCAACGGCAAGCTGGCCTACGAAGGCACCGAGCGCGTGGTCTACGAAACGCTGCCGCTGGATCGCCTGCCGGAAGAAGACGATGGCCTGATCCCCGGCCAGGAGAGCGAGGCGGGTGCTGCCGCGCAGGATCTGTTCTAGTCCACCCCAAAGTTTCGTCCGACCGCGCACGCCAATGATCCTCGCCTTGTATGGAAAAAGATCACTGCCCCTAGACGGTGGCCGGACGAAACTTCGGGGGCCCCGATAATGGGCCAGCGCCCTCTCGGTGGTGCAAACGAGCTGGCGCTGGAGGCGGCGCGCATTTTCGTGGAGGAATCGCTCACCGACTACGCCACCGCCAAGCGCAAGGCCGCCGAGCGCATGGGCCTGGGCACACGCGCGACGCTGCCAGACAACGCACGGGTGCAGGCCGAGGTCATCGCCTATCAGCGACTGTTCGGCGGCGCCAACTACGTGCAGCGCCTGAAGCGCATGCGCACAACTGCCGTGCAGGCGATGAAACTGCTGGCGGAGTTCGACCCGCGCCTTACGGGCGGCACGATTACCGGCGCGATCGGGCAAGCGCACCGGGTGCAGCTGCATGCCTTCCCCGACAAGGCCGAGATGGTGGATGTCTTCCTCGCCGACCGCGGCATCGAGACGAAGGAAAGCGAGCGTGATTTCCGCTACGGCGACGGCCGTGTCGAGAGCGTGCCGATGGTGCGTTTCGATGCCGGCGGCATCGAGGTCGACGTGGCGCTGTTCGAGCCGGGGCAGGAGCGCCGCGCGCCGCTTTCGCCCACCGATGGCCTGCCCGGCAAGCGGCTCACGCTGGCGCAGGCCGAGGCCTTGGCGGCGCAGCCTGTCGAAACCACACTGCATTTGTCCTGAAGGCATTTTGCAGATTGTTGTGCTGTGCGGTGGCTGCTAGTCTGATTGCAGCGGTGCATGTTATGGCTGTACAGACGGTGCCTCCAGTGCGCCGAAAAAACCAAGAAGAGAGAGGAGACGCAGGATGCGAATTGGAGTGGTGGTCGATGCCACCTGTGATCTGCCGGCCGAGTTCTACCAGCTCAAGAATCTGGGCCTGCTGCCCATCCGCATCAGTACTGGTAATGCTGTGTTCGCGGATTTTCGCGAAAGGGCCGAGACGGAGCGGTTTTACCTTGAGCATGCCGATACCGATGCGGCGCGCTTCGAGTCCACACCCGCGACGGTGGAAGAAATCTGCGAGGTGTTTCTCAACCGGCTGGTCGTCGACTACGACTTCGTGTTCTGCATCACCGTGGCGTCGAAGCGCAGCCCGACGTACCAGAACATGACCATCGCAGCGCAGGAGATCCTCAACCGCTACCGCCCCCACCGCAACAAGGCCGGCATCAAGACGCCGTTCTCGATGCGGGTGATCGACGGGCAGAGCTTTTTCTCGGGCACCGGTGCGCTGGTGGCCGAGGTGGTGCGCATGATCGAGACCGGCGTGGGGCCGCAGGAAATCCGCCTGCACATCGAGCAGTTGGCACCGAAGATCTGCATCCACATGGTGCCCCAAAGCCTCTCGCAGCTGCGCGCACGGGGGTTCAAAAAAGGCGAGCGAAGCCACTTCTTCAGTGACAACCTCAAGAGCATCGGCCTGGCGATGGGCTCTGCCCTGTCCCTGCATCCCGTCATCCGCATCCATGCCGGGCACGAGGGCCCGGCGGCGATCCTGATGACGCAGGACAAGGCCATCGAACGCCTGTTCAAGCACACCATCGAACAAATTCGCGCCGGCAAGCTGCTGAGCCCGCAGATCTGCATGAGTTACTCCGGAGACATCAGCATCATCCGCCAGGTGCCTGGTTATAGAGAGCTGGCCGAAGTGTCGCGCCAAGCGGGTGTGGAGCTGCTGTTGACGGTGACCAGCATCACCGGCCTGGTCAACTGCGGGCCGGGCTGCCTGATCCTCGCCTACATCGGCGAGCCGCTGCCGATGTAGGCCAAAAAAAGCCCGCTCGAAGAGCGGGCCTGGATACGATGATCAGCCTTCAGCGCTGACTGATATCGCCCACATCACGCTCGGCGGCACCGGTGTAGACCTGGCGCGGACGGCCGATCTTCAGGCCACCCGGCTCGCTCACCATCTCGCTCCAGTGTGCGACCCAGCCGACGGTGCGGGCGACCGCGAACATCGGCGTGAACATGTTCACCGGGATGCCGAGGGCCTTGTAGATGATGCCCGAGTAGAAATCGACGTTCGGGTAGAGCTTGCGGGCCTTGAAGTACTCGTCGTTGAGCGCGATCTCTTCGAGCTTCATCGCCAGATCCAGTTGCGGGTCCTTGATGTTGAGCGCCTTCAGAACCTTGTGGCATTCCTCGCGGATGATCTGCGCACGCGGGTCGAAGTTCTTGTAGACACGATGGCCGAAGCCCATCAGGCGGACGTTGCTGTTCTTGTCCTTCACCTTCTCCATGAAGGCGGGCACGTTATCGACGCTGCCGATTTCCTCCAGCATCTTCAGCACCGCTTCGTTCGCACCGCCGTGCGCCGGGCCCCAGAGGGCGGCGATGCCGGAGGCGATGGCGGCGTACGGATTGCAGCCGGTGGAGCCTGCGAGGCGCACCGTCGAGGTGGAGGCGTTCTGCTCGTGGTCGGCGTGCAGGA
>JAUSQI010000081.1 GCA_030652575.1 Stagnimonas sp.
AGTCAAACCCGCGCAGCGCGAGGCGTGGAGCGACGCGAAGGCCTGCCGCCTTCGCTAGCTTCACAACGAAGCGATGCGCGGGTTTGACTCGCAACCCTTCGGGGCCGGCGCTACCCGCTGGCCTTGCGCCTGTTGAGCCGCTTGCTGCTCAATTTCCTGTTCATCGCCGCCTTACATACCTGGATTGCCGCCTGCGCGGGAATGACAGAAGTGATTTGTCGTCAGCGGAACCCAAAATGCTCAGTAGAGCTTTCGTTCGGACATCGGCGGTGGCGTGTACTGATACAGCCAGGTCTCGCTCAGCACGTCGTTGCCGCTCTTCAGATACAGGCGCAGGTTGATCGGCTCGGTGCTTTTGTCAGGCACCAGGTCGAACATCGCGCGATAGCCGTTGATGCTGGTGAGCGGCCGCGCCGAGGTGATCTCGATCTCGCCGCGCGAGGTGGTGATGACAGCCTCCACCGGCAGCTTGGGGTCGAGCGAGGCCAGCTTGCCGCCGGCAAAATCCACCGCGAAGCGCCAGGAGAAACGCGTGCGCTTTTTGCCGATGACGCCGCCCAGGCCGGTGCGGGTGTCGTGCACGGTGGCGGCCAGCGGCACCGACGGCGGCGCCGCACCCCAGTGCAGCTTGTAGGAAAACAGGAACTCCTTGCCCGGCACCACCGGTTCGCTGGGGTTCCAGAACGCGACGATGTTGTCGAAGGTTTCGTCGACGGTGGGGATCTCCACCAGTTGCACCGCGCCCTTGCCCCAGTCGCCCTTCGGCTCCACCCACAGGCTGGGGCGCTTCTCGTAGAAGACGCCGTCGTCCTGGTAGTGGTCGAAGTTGCGGTCGCGCTGCAGCAGGCCGAAGCCGCGCGGGTTGTTGTCGAAGTAGGAGTTGAATCGCAAACCCGCCGGGTTCATCAGCGGTCGCCACAGCCATTCGCCCGCGCCGGTGTGCATGGCGAGGCCGTCGGAATCGTGGATCTCCGCGCGCCAGTCCCAGTCCATGCGGCGGTCGTTTTCGCCGACCTGGTACATGCTGGTGAGCGGTGCGAGACCAAGGCGCTCGATGGGCTTGCGCGGGTAGAGCGCGGCGTCGATCTCCATCACCAGATTCTTGCCGGGCGTGATGTGGAACAGGTATGCGCCGGTGGTGCTGGGCGAGTCCAGCAGTGCGTAGACGCGCAGGCGCTCGCTGTCTTTCTCCGGCCGCTCCAGCCAGTAGCTGCTGAAGATGGGGAATTCCTCCGGCTTCGGCAGCCCGGTGTTGATCGCGAGGCCGCGCGCCGACAGGCCATATTGCTTGTCTTCGCCCACGGCACGGAAGTAGCTGGCGCCGAGAAACGCCGCCACATCCAGCTCGAACTTGGGCGGCACCTGGATGCGGAAGCCGGCGTAGCCGAGATCGCTCGGCAGGCTGCTCAGATCGGTCTTGCCGTCGTATTTGAAGTGATCGGCCTGGTAGGCGATTTTCGTTGCCTGGCCGTTGACCACTTCGTAAATCTGCACCGGCGTCTGGAAGTACAGGCCGAGGTGGAACAGCCGTGCCTGGAACGGCGAGCTGCCATCCCGCCACAGCGAATGCTCGGGCTTGAATTGCAGGCGCTGGTAGTCGTCCCAGCTCAGGTTCTTGAGCGCGCTCGGCAGCTCGCCGGCATGCGAGACGTAAGGCTTTGCGGCCAGCGCCTGTGCATGGCCCTTGAGCCAGGCGTAATCGAAGGGCCGTGTGGCCGCGGCGGCAGCGGGCGGTGCTTCAGCGAAGGAGAGAAAGGGGAAACCGAAAGCGGAGAGTGCAGCAGCGGTTTGCAGAAAATCCCGACGATTCATGAGCGAGAGGCTGGCCAGTGAGAGGGCTTGTTTTAGTGTTTGAGGATAATGCGTGCACGCCGCGATTGCTCGCTCTAAGGCGGTTGCCCGGTCTGCTCGGCCAGCACTTTTTCGATCTCGACGAGGGCCGTCAGCGGGTCGGCCTGCTCCAGCCAGCGCTGGCGGCGCTCGGGCGTGACCGGCAGCAGCTCGGCCCAGCGGTTGGCGACCCAGGCGGCGTCATCGAACCGCCTTGGCTTGGGCAGCGGTGCGTCTTCGCCGAGTGCTGCGATCAGCTCCTTGATGAGCGCGGCCAGCGCCGCATGCTGCGGCGGCAGGGGCAGAGGGTCGGGTGGGTCGATCAGCTCCACCTGCGCAAGCATCAGGCCATCGTCGGCGACGCGACGGTTGATGATCCTGAACAGCGTTTCGCCCTTGGCCACCAGCCGGTAGCGGTCGGTCATCGGCTGCGACCATTCGATGATGCGCGCCGTGCAGCCAATGGCCGAGGGGATGGCCGGCACCCCCACCTCGAAGCCCGCGCGGATCAGGCTCACCCCAAACGGCTTGCCGCTGCCGATGCACGCGGCCGTCATCGCCAGATAGCGCGGCTCGAAGATGTTGAGGTGCAGCAGCCCGGCCGGGAACAGCGGGTTGCCGAGCGAGAAGATGGGCAACTCTTCGGGGTAGGGCGTGGTGGTGCGCATGCGGGTCTCGGCGGTGTTGCGACAGACCTATAAAGCATCCAGCGGTGAACGCACGCCGCGCCCGCCGCGGTTGAGCACATGGGTGTAGATCATGGTCGTGCTCACATCCGCATGCCCCAGCAGCTCTTGCACGGTACGGATGTCTTGACCGGATTGCAGCAGGTGCGTGGCAAACGAATGGCGCAGGATGTGCGGCGAACAGGGTTTGTCGATGCCCGCCCGCTTGGCGGCGGTGCGCATGGCTTTTTGCAGGCCATCTGGCAGCAGATGATGCCGCCGCTCGATGCCGCTGCGCGGGTCGATGGAGCGATCCCGCCCTGGGAACACCCACTGCCAACCCCAGGTCTTGGGCGCATTTCGATATTTTTCCGCCAGCGCATTCGGCAGCCACACCGCACCAAAACCCTCCGACAGATCGCTGCCATGCAGCGCGCGAGCCTGTGCCATCTGTTGCTGCAAAGGCAGTATCAGGTTCTCGGGTAGCACCGTGACGCGATCTTTGCCGCCCTTGCCCGCCCGCACACTGATCTCGCGCCGAGCGAACTCCACGTCTTGCACCCGCAGCCGCAGGCCCTCAAGCACCCGCATGCCGGTGCCATAGAGCAGGCTTGCCAGCAGGCCCATCGTGCCGCTCATCTCGTTCAACAGGGCACGCACTTCGGTGGTGGTGAGCACTACGGGCAAACGTTCCCGCGCCTTGGCCCGCACCACTTCATCCAGCCAGGGCAGGGGTTGCTCCAGCACATGCGTATACATGAACACCAAGGCCGCCCGCGCCTGGTTCTGCGTGGACGACGCCACGTCACGCCCCACAGCCAAGTGGGTGAGAAACGCCGTGACCTCGGCAGCGCCCATATCCGCCGGGTGACGCTTGCCGTGAAACAGGATGAAACGCCGGCACCAGTCGGTATAGCTTTCTTCCGTGCGCAGGCTGTACCCTCGAACCCGAACGGCCTGGCGCACGCGGTCGAGCAGTTTCGGGGCGGGGGTGGAGGGCGGTGGCGGTGTTGAAGTCATCCGCCAAATATTAGTCCGTACTAAATCCTCGTTGCTGAGATTTTTATGGGGTTTTGTGATTGGAGGAATGTCTTATGCTGACTTTTCGCTACAAACCCCAACCGACTAATATGCGTTGGGCTTGGGGTCGAAATGCGGACACGAACCGGGAGCAACACTGTGCCAGTGCCATGCCGATTTCCGGCCAAGCGTGAAACGGCAATGCGTGCAGGCTGCGGCGCGGGGGCAGCCTGCTCCGCTACACGCGCCTTCTGGTCTTTTGGCGTGCGTGTCGTTCGCCAGCCCAACCAGGCGGTCGAGCGGACTGCCCACAACCGGCGCGCTCACTTCGGCACCTCGCTGGGCAGCCGCTCACCTTGAGCGTTAGCCGTTAAAAACCAAAGCGTTAGTCATGTTGCGAGCCACACAAATATCACTCGTAGCGGCGCTGGCCGCAGCGTTAATATGCGTCGCCCCAGTATCCATCGCAGCGGAATCAGCAAAGCCGGAATCTAATAAACTCATGAGTAAAAATACTACCGAGCGGTCAGAGTCTGGAGCACCCATTTACAAACATGGGGCGCGCAAAAAACCCTTCACACCTCCGAAGCACTCAACAGACCACCTTGACGAAGTGCAGACTCATGTTGAAAAACATATAGGAAAGGTTGAAACCGTCTTTCACGAAATTGTCTCCGACCTAATTCACCTTGATGTTCTATTTATACCTGCAACAGCAAAACAGCCTTACCATGTTCTAGTTACGAGCGGCGTCAGTGACGAACCGATGAAAGTTCCAGAAGGCGCAGAAGAATTCAATAGAGTTGAGCTCATCATTGCTTTACCTAAAGAGTGGCCGCTGACTCAAGAATCGTTTCAAAGCGAAAACAACTATTGGCCAGTTCGTTGGCTCAAAGACGTTGGCAGGCTGCCTCACGAACACGATACTTGGGTTGGGTGGGGTCACACCATCCCAAACGGCGACCCAGCCGAACCCATTGCAAATACAAAATTCACAGGCGTTATGCTCAGTCCGCCTTACTCACTTCCACCTGAGTTCTTTAAGCTGAAAACAAAAAACGGCGACATCATCACGTTTTTCGTTCTCACCCCTCTGTATCAAGAAGAGATGGATTTCAAGTTGAAAAATGGTGCCGACTCACTGGAAGAAAAACTAGGAAAGCACAGCGTAGATTTCGTCGTAGATACCAGCCGTAGTAACGTCGTCAAGAAAAAAAGCTGGTTCAAGTGAGCGCGGCTAACAAGGCGTTGCACCGGAAAAATTTGCCTTCGTTTCGCTTCGCTGCACTACGGCAATTTTTCCGGTGAACTTAGGCGTTAGGGGGCCAAAAACAGGGAGTTAAGGGCATCTGCACCAGCCCCATTCCCAGCATCATCGCAGCGTCAAGATTTAACTGCGTTATCAAGGCCGCTTTCGCGGCGGAGCCGTGCGGTTGCAGAGTTTTAAGCAGGTTGAGCAGAAAGAGCGCGGTCATCGTCAAAGCACCGGTTTTCTAAGCACCTTTTGCTCTGGTCGAAGTTCAGCGTTGCCGGTAGTCTTTATGCAATGAGCTGCGGTTGAGGTTTGGCGGTATCGCGCCGTAGCGTGGTTCAGCAAGTTTCAAAAAGAGTCAATTACTTCAAGCCGTTACAGCCGAGCGCTGGCTGCAAACAAGTAGTTGTCGTTCTTTACAACACCATCGAATCAATACACCGTTATGTCCAACCGTCGGCCCCCTAACAAGGCGCTGCAGCCGAACGCCCTGCCTTCGCTTTGCTGCGGCAGGTCGTCGGCTGAGCTTGGGCGTTGGGCCGCGAAAGCGTCACCGCTTTTTAGTGGAGCAGTTCTGGGCTAACCGCCGTCGGCATCACGCCTTATCCGAGCTTGTTGTGGCTGCGAGCTGCATCTGATTTTCAAGCGTGTTGGCGTTGCTCCGGGCATGGAAGCACGGTAGGGTCTGGAAACACATTCGGGGGAGCGCGTTGTGATCTTCAAGCTCAATTCCAGCTTGCTCAGCGCAGCTCAGCTCGCGGCGTTTGAGGGCAGTTCGGCCCAACAAGGCGCTGCACGCGAAGGCTTCGCCTCGCGTGAGCTTGGGCGTTAGCTGTAAAAACCGCCGTATCACTAAAGGGAGTGGAAAATGGCTCACGAAGTCCGCGTAAAAATCGACACCGCTGTTGTTGCCCATAAAGATTTAGAGGTAGTGGTCAAGAGCGACGACGGAAAAATTGGCACGCTTCTAATTAGCAAAGGCAACATCGAGTGGCTGCCTAAGGGAAATTCCGTCAACAAAAGGCAGCTTTCTTGGGCCAAGTTCGACGAGTTTATGAAAGAGCATGCAAAGCCAGTTAAGGCTAAATAAATCGCAGCTAACAATGCGTTGCACCGGAAAAACCAGCCTTCGTTTCGCTGCGCTGCACTACGGCTGTTTTTCCGGTGAACTTGAGCGTT
>JAUSQI010000089.1 GCA_030652575.1 Stagnimonas sp.
CCAACATGTCGCACGAGCTGCGCACGCCGCTCAACAGCCTGCTGATCCTCTCGCGCGGCCTGGCCGACAACGAGGACAACAATCTCAACGCCGACGAGGTGGAATCGGCCACCGTCATCCACGAATCGGGCAGCAACCTGCTGCGGCTCATCAACGACATTCTCGATCTGAGCAAGGTCGAGTCCGGCAAGATGGAGCTCTCTCTCGAAGAAATGGACCTGGCGGGTTTTGCCGGCACGCTCACCCGCAACTTCCGGCACGTGGCGCGCGAGCGCGGTCTGGAGTTTTCCATGGAGCTGGAACCAGGGCTGCCCGCGAGCATCGAAACCGACAGCGGCAAGCTGGAGCAGATCGCCAACAACCTGCTCAGCAACGCGCTCAAGTTCACCCGCCAGGGTTCGGTGCGCGTGCACATCGGCCGTGCGCTGGCCAGCACCGGACGCGAAGGCGATATCGCCATCCGCGTCATCGACACCGGCGTCGGCATTCCCAAGGACAAGTTCGAGAAAGTGTTCCAGGCCTTTGAACAGGCCGATGGCAGCACCAGCCGCCACTTCGGCGGCACCGGGCTGGGTCTTTCCATCGCCCGCGGCATGGCGCAGATGCTGGGTGGTGATATCCGCCTTGAAAGCGCCGAGGGCGTGGGCACCACTTTCAGCCTGCTGCTGCCCGAGCGGCATGGCCTGCCTCGCATCGGCAGTGCCCCGGTGCATGCCGCCATTGCGTCACCCGCGCCCGCGGCTGAGATCATGCCGAAACCGGCCAAAACGCCGCCGCCCGCTATCGATCTGCCAGACGACCGCCACAGCCTGAAGCCGGGCGACACGGTGATTCTCATCGTCGAGGACGACCCGGCCTTCGCGCGCATCCTCATCGACCTGGTACGGCGCAAGGGCTACCGCGCGCTGTTCGCGGGCGACGGCGAAAGCGGCCTGACACTCGCCACCGAGTTCCGCCCCACCGGCATCCTGCTCGACGTGATGCTGCCGGGCATGGATGGCTTCTCGGTGATCGAGCGCCTCAAGGCCACGCACGCCACGCGCCACATCCCGGTGCATTTCATCTCGGCCACCGAAGACCACAGCCGCGGCTTCGATCTCGGCGCGGTCGGCTTTCTCACCAAACCGGTCACCCGCGAGGCGCTCGGTGCCGCGTTCGACCGCCTGCTGCACTTCGCCGAAGGCAGCCTGCGGCAGGTGCTGGTGGTGGATGACGACGCTGCTTCGCGGCTTGCGGTGCGCAAGCTGGTCGGCGGCAAGAATGTGCAGATCACCGAAGCCGCGGGCGGTGCCGAGGCGCTGGAAAAACTGCACCAGCAATCGTTCGACTGCGTGATTCTCGACCTCGGCATGCCCGAGATGAACGGCTTCGAGTTTCTGGAGCGTGCCGCCACGCTGCCTGCCGTGCCGCCGGTGGTGGTCTATTCCGGCCGCGACCTGAGCCCCGAAGAAACCCTGAAGCTGCGCCAGTACACCGACAGCATCGTCATCAAGGGAGCGCGCAGCCCCGAGCGCCTGCTGGATGAGGTGAGCCTGTTCCTGCACAGCATCCGCGAGGCACCGGCAGCGCCGTTGCGCGAGGTCGACACCACGCTGAGCGGCCGCATCGTGCTGGTGGTGGACGACGACATGCGCAACATCTTTGCCCTCAGCAAGGCGCTGCGCGCCAAGGGCCTCACTGTGGTGATGGCGCAGGACGGCTACAAGGCGCTCAAGCAGCTCGAAGACAACCGCAGCATCGAGCTGGTGCTGATGGACATCATGATGCCGGGCATGGACGGCTATCAGACCATCGGCGAGATCCGCAAGAACCCCGCACACGCCAAGCTGCCCATCATCGCGGTCACCGCCAAGGCCATGCGCGGTGATCGCGAAAAGTGCATCGAGGCGGGTGCCAACGACTACCTCAGCAAGCCCATCGACCTCGACCAGCTGTTCTCGATGCTGCGGGTGTGGCTGGCCACGCGCTGAGCATGAGCACTATCGGCCCCGGCAACCGACCCGATGTGGAAGACATCGAGCTGGATGGCTTCGTGCGTGCCCTGCAGCAGCGGCACGGTTACGACTTCAGCGGCTATGCGCAGGCCTCGCTCAAGCGCCGCCTGCAATCGGTGGTGCACAGCGGCGGCTACCAGAACCTGAGCGAGCTCACCGGCCGCATGCTGCGCGACGATGCCCTGGTGCCCGAGATCGTCTCGGGCCTGTCGGTGCCGGTGTCGGACATGTTCCGCAACCCCAGCGTGTTCGCAGCACTGCGCGAAGAGGTGTTTCCGCTGCTTGCGTCCTACCCGCGTATCAATATCTGGCAGGCGGGCTGCGCGCATGGTGAAGAGGTCTATTCGCTCGCCATCCTGCTGGAAGAAGCCGGTCTGTACGAGCGCTCGCAGATCTACGCCACCGACTTCAGCGACGCTGCCCTGCTGCGCGCGCAGGAGGGCATCTTCCCCGCCAAGGAAGCGCACACGTATTCCGAAAACTATCTGGCCGCCGGCGGCCAGCGCACGCTCGCCGACTACTACCACTCGCGTTACGAGCGCATCAAGCTCGACGAGCGGCTGAAGCGCAACATCCACTTCGCCAACCACAATCTGGCGGCCGACGGCGTGTTCTGCGAGGCGCATCTCATCCTCTGCCGCAACGTGCTGATCTATTTCAACAACGTGCTGCAGAACGAGGTGCTGGGGCTGTTTCGCGACAGTCTCGTGCGCGGCGGCTTCCTGTGCCTGGGCAACCGCGAGAGCCTCGACTTTGCTCCCGCCGCCAAGGCCTTTACGCCGATCAATGCCAAGGCGCGCGTCTACCGGCTGGCCGCGCGTGCATGACGACCTACCGCGCCGTGGTGGTCGGCTGCTCGGCCGGTGGCGTGCACGCACTGACCACGCTGCTGGCCGGGCTGGCGCCGAAACTGCACGTGCCGCTGATCGTGGTCTGCCATACCGGCAGCGAGGACGTGGACATGCTGCGTGAAGTGCTGGCGTTGAAATCATCGTTGCCGGTGCAGGAGGCCCGCGAGCGCCATGTGCCGCAGCCCGGCACGGTATATCTGGCCCCGGCGGGCTATCACCTGCTGGTCGAATGCGACGGCTGTTTCGCCCTGTCGGTCGATGCGCGCGTCTGCTACAGCCGCCCCGCCATCGACGTGCTGTTCGAGTCCGCCGCCGCGCATTACGGCGCTCAGTTGATCGGCGTGGTGCTGACCGGTGCCAACGATGATGGCGCCCTGGGCCTCAAGGCCATCCGCGACCACAAGGGAATGGCCATCGTGCAATTGCCGGAGGATGCCGTCGCCTCCGCCATGCCCGAAGCCGCCCTGCGCGTTGCCGGCGCGGATCACGTTGTCGTACTCCCCGATATCGCGCCGCTCATCAACCACCTGTGCATGCCATGACCAGCACCAAACACGCGAAGGTTCTCGTCGTCGACGACACACCTGCCAACCTGCTGGTGATGCGCCGTCTGCTTGCCAAGACCGAGATCGAGCTGATCGAGGCCGCCAGCGGGCAGGATGCACTGGCCGCCTGCCTCGACCACGAATTCGCGCTGATCCTGCTCGACGTCAACATGCCGGAGATGGACGGCTTCGAGACCGCCTCGCTGATCGCGGAGGAAGACAACAACCGGCTGACGCCGATCATCTTCGTCACCGCCGCCTACAACGACGACATCAACCGCCTGAAGGGCTATCACTCCGGTGCGGTCGACTACATCGCCAAGCCCATCAACGACCAGATCCTGCGCTCGAAAGTGCAGATCTTCCTGGAGCTGTGGAACGCCAAGCAGGATCTCAAGGTGCTGGCCCACGACCTCAACGAACGCAATCTACAGCTGCAACATGAAGTCGCCGCGCGCGTGCGGACCGAAGCACTGGCGCTGCACCAGGCGCACCACGATGCACTCACCAACCTGCCCAACCGCGTGCTGTTCCACGACCGGCTCGACACCGCCATCGAGCGCGCCAGCCGCAACGGCCAACCCTTTGCGCTGATGTATGTCGACATCGACCACTTCAAGCCAGTCAACGATCTGCACGGCCACATCATCGGCGACATGCTGCTGCAACAGATCGCGCAGCGCCTGCACGATGGCGTGCGCCGCAGCGATACCGTGGCGCGGCTGGGCGGCGACGAGTTTGCGGTGATCCTCGAAGAAATCAGCCACCCCGACGAGGCCATGCGCATCGGTCAGTCGCTGTGTGGCTTGCTGGGCAGCATGTTCACGCTCGAAAAAGGCGACAGCAGCATCCAGGTGACGATCGGCGGCAGTGTGGGTATCGCCATCTATCCCGATCACGGTGAGTCGCACGATGCCCTCATCACCGCAGCCGATGCGGCCATGTACATCGCCAAGCGCAGCGGCAAGAACCAGTGCTTGATGGCCATCGGCAGCCGTGTTGGCGACGTGGATTCATGAACTATTTGTGTGCGCTCAAGCGGTCAGGCCGATGACCCCGTTGAACTGGACACCGGTAGACACCGGCTTACCGGATTCTCTTGCGCCTCGCATCGAACCCACGTCGCTGCCGCAAACCCGGCTGCTGGCCTGGAGCGACGAAGCCGCCGCCTTGATCGGGCTCGACGCTGAGGATCGCAGCAATGCATCCCTGCTCGACACCTTGGCGGGGAACGCCGTGCCGCCCGGTGCACGACCCACCGCCACCGCTTACGGCGGTCATCAGTTTGGCCAGTGGGCCGGTCGCCTGGGCGATGGTCGCGCACTGACGCTGGGCCGCCTTGATGGCCCGCAAGGGTCATGGGATGTGCAACTCAAAGGTGCCGGCCCCACGCCGTATTCGCGCGGCGGTGACGGCCGCGCGGTGCTGCGCTCGTCGATCCGCGAATACCTGTGCAGCGAGGCCATGCACGCGCTGGGCATCCCCACCACCCGCGCGCTGGCCATCGTCGGCTCGCCGCAGAGCGTGCGCCGCGAGACGATGGAGACCACGGCCGTGGTCACCCGGCTCGCCCCCAGCTTTACCCGTTTCGGTCACTTTGAATGGCTGTCGCATCTCGATGACATCGAGGGCCTGCGCGGACTGGCGGTGCACGTCATCGCTAAGCACTTTCCCGATCTTGTCGGCAACACAACGGGCTGGCTCACCGAAGTGGTGCAGCGCACGGCGCGCCTTATGGCGCAGTGGCAATCGGTGGGCTTCTGCCACGGCGTGATGAACACCGACAACTTCAGCATCCTCGGTCTCACGCTCGACTACGGGCCTTATGGCTTCATCGACGGCTTCAACGCCAACCACATCTGCAACCACACCGACCAGGGCGGCCGCTACGCCTACGCCCGGCAGCCGCAGGTCGGCCAGTGGAACTGCGCGCAACTGCTCAATGCCTGCCTGCCCTTGCTGGATACGAATAGCGAAGCCGCCGTTGAAAAAGGCACGGCCATTCTCGATGCCTACGGCCAGGCCTACGCCGCCGAGTCCGTGCGCCTGTGGCGCCTGAAGCTGGGCCTTGCCAGCGCACACGACGACGACCCCGCGCTCGTCAACCGCTGGCTGACTTTTCTGCATCGCAGCCATGCCGATTTCACGCTGTCGTTCCGTCGTCTGGCAACCGTCGATAGCCACTCGGAGGCACCCGATGCCGGCCGAGACCACCACGTGGACCCCGCCGGTTACGACGTCTGGATCACCGACTACCGCGCCCGCCTGCGCGCAGAGCACTCGGATGAAGCAGCCCGCGCCATCGCGATGAATGCGGTGAACCCGCTCTACGTGCTGCGCAACCATCTTGCCCAGCAGGTGATTGCGCAGGCCGAAGCGGGCGCACCCGAAGGCATCGACGCACTGCGGCGTGTATTGACGCAGCCGTTCACCGAGCAGCCCGGCGCCGAGGTTTACGCCGCCGAGCCGCCGCCCGAACTGCGGCACATCGAGGTCAGCTGTTCGTCCTGAGACTTACCGAAGTCCGCGCACGTAATGCGAACCCGTGGCAGTGAAAGCCCCGGTGGCGGTATGCGCCGCCGGGGTATTGGAGACCGGTTTGGGTGCCGGTGCGCCGCGCAGCATTGCCTCGTAACGGTGCGCAAGATCGGCGCATTCGGCATCGGCCGCGCGGGCGAGGCGAATCACTTCCTGCGCATAGGGTTCGTTCTGCAACAGCCACAACACGTCGATGACGCGCCCGCTGGAGCGTTTCAGCGCCGAGTAGAGGCGGGCTGCCAGTGCAAAGCGTTCGCTATCGCTGCTCATGGTCGGTCTCGCTATTCAACAGCCTCGCCGTGCTGGGTGATGTCGAGACCGACTTCCTCGTCATCGCGCGACACGCGCAAGCCAATGGTCAACTTCAGGGCAAGCAGGATCAGCAACGACACCAGCCCGCTGTAGAACAACACGATCAATGCGCCCAGGGCCTGCGTCAGCGCCTTGCCCGATGCCCCGCCGATATCCGGGTTGGCAAACACGCCGGTGAGCACCGCACCCGTGAGGCCGCCGATGCAGTGGATGCCGAACACATCCAGCGTGTCGTCGGCACCTATCGTCCACTTGAGACCGGTAGCACCCCAGTAGCAGAGCAGGCCCGCCGCCAAGCCGATGGCCAGCGCGCCCTTCACGTCGACGAACCCGGAAGCCGGCGTGATGGCCACCAGGCCCGCCACCGCACCCGAGCAGGCGCCGAGCAGACTGGCCGGCCGGCCGCGCAGGCGCTCCACTGCCATCCAGGTCAGCGAGGCCGTTGCCGCCGCCACCTGTGTGACCAGCATGGCCATGCCGGCGCGGCCATCCGCAGCCCCCGCAGAGCCGGCGTTGAAACCGAACCAACCCACCCAGAGCAGCGAGGCGCCCATCAAGGTGAACGCCAGGTTGTAGGGGATGAACGGCTCGCGCCCGTAGCCGCTGCGCGGCCCGACCATGTAGGCGCACACCAGCCCCGCCGCACCGGCGTTGATGTGCACGACGGTGCCGCCGGCGAAGTCCAGCACGCCGAGCTTGGCGAGCCAGCCGGTGGGCTCCCACACCCAGTGGGCGACGGGTACGTAGACCAGCAGCGTCCACAACAGGATGAACACCAGCATGGCGTTGAACTTGATGCGCTCGGCAAAGGCGCCCGTGATGAGCGCGGGCGTGATGATGGCGAACGTGAGCTGGAACATGATGTAGACCGACTCGGGAATGGTCGGTGCGAGATGGCTGACGCTAAGCTCGCCAGTGCCCTTGATGTAGGTCAGGCCGTCCAGCAAGACGCGGTCGAAACCGCCCAGAAACTGGGAGCCGGGCGTGAACGCCAGGCTGTAGCCGACCACCACCCAGAGCACCGTGACCAGTCCACAGATCGCGAAACTTTGCAGCGCGGTGGAGAGCACGTTCTTCTTGCGCACCATGCCGGCGTAGAACAGGGCGAGGCCGGGGATGGTCATCAGCAGCACCAGCGCGGTGGAAGTCAGCATCCAGGCGGTGTCACCGCTGCTGATCTTGTCGGCCGTCACCATGAACGGCGCGGCGGGCGCTTGGGCCAGCGCCAGTGCAGGAAGCGCACCGCACAACAAACACACGAATCTCACTACTGCACGCAAAGGCTCCGTCACTGGTTGCACTCGCTGGCTGGGGAAATACGCCGCCGACGTCACTGCCGACTAATGAACAGTACAAAGCAACATGAGTGCCAAAACAGGGCCCTTGCGAGTGGCGGTCAACGCGCTGCACGAAATTGCCATGCCGCCAACCGCATGCATCTTCGCTCACATGAGGCATTCACCAAGGATTCAAACGTGTAGCCGAGGGTGTGTCACCAACAATCGCGCACTGGCTTACCGGAGCGAAGCGCAGGTTGTGGTGCAACCCACTTGGAGAATCCCGATATGAAAACTTTTTATCCCTTGGTCAGCGTGTTCGCATTAAGCCTCGCCCTGAGCGCCTGTAACAAGCCAGAGGCTCCCACCAAAACCGAAGCGGACGTGATGCGCGCCACTGCCGAAGGTCAAGCCAAGGTCAATGAAGCGGCAGCCGAAGCCGTGACCGAGCACTTGGAAAACGCTGCCGATGCTGTGGAAGACGGCAAGGCGCTGACGACGGCCGACAAGAAGGACGACGTCGACAACCTGCACACGGTTGACACCACTTTGGCCGATGCCAATTACAAGGTCGCCAAGGAAAAGTGTGACGCGCTGACCGGAGACGCCAAAAGTGGATGCCTGAAAAACGCCGATACCATTCACGAGATCGAACTGGGCAAAGCCAAGGCCGATCAGGAAGCCGCCAAGAAGGCACTTGCCGACGCGCCCAAGTAACGCGATCTACTGCGTGGCAAGGCCGACGCTGCGAGCTGAATCATGACGACGAACATCGCTGTGCACTCCTGCGTTGGCCTTCTATTCTTGGGACTTAGCGGCTGCGCAACAGCTTCACCTGACAGCGTCGAACGTGCCAAAAACGTCAACGAATCCATTCCGCTTCGGGTGAGTGACGCAGCGTCCGTATTTATCGTTGAAATGGTCGATGCGCGGCTGATGGACTACGAGCTGGGCAAGCTGGCTGCCGAACGAGGCAGCCAGCTTGGCATTCGCGCGTACGGTCAGCGGATGGTGCTCGACCAACCGCCGTTGCTCGAACAACTCAACCGGCTGGCCACCGCTTCACGCGTGACCGTCCCCGTGATCATCGGCGCCGACAAGCGCGAGGACTACAAGGAATTGCTGACCTTGGAAAGCGAGTCATTCGACACCGCTTTCATCGCCTCCATGCGCAAGGCTCACCGTCGCGATGTCAGCAGGTTCAAACAGGCCATGCTGCTGCCCGACCCGGCTGTCGCTGCCTTTGCAGCCGCCAAGCTGCCGGTCATCGAGTCGCATCTGCAAGGCATCGAAAACATCGAACCTGCTCACTGAGCAGGTGCGGGCGCGGGCGCATTCTGACCTTGGGGGCTTTGCTCACTGCCCGTGATCAGCTTGTTGCTGCCAGTCTCGCTGACGAAGATCGCACCCAGCGATTCTTCGCTGCTCGCCTCGCCGACACGCGGCACAAACCAGAACTCGGACTGCACACGCGCCGGGGTGAAGTCGAGCAGCACATAGCCGTTGAGCGTGTTGTTGTAATACTTGAGATGCGGATTGGTCAGTCGCAGCAACTGCTCGGCATCGTTGGGCAGTGATTGCAGCAGCGCGGTGATCGAATCACCCACCGGCTCGTCACCGCGCGTGCTGGTGGACGTGACCACGAACTCCACCGCCAGCGATCCCGTGCCGCTCAATGCCTCGTAGGCGACCGGATTGTTGGGATCGGCCGTCACATCGAAGGCATAGGCCTCGTGCGCATCACCAGTCATCACCACGACGTTGTTCGTGCGGGCGATGGCATCGAGGATGCGATCTCGCGCCGGTTCGTAGCCATCCCATTTGTCGTTGCTGAGGAACACGCTCAGCCCACTGGCACGCGGTGCGCCCACAAGCTTGAGCGGTGAGAAATACACCTGATTGCCCAGTACCCGCCAGCGGCTGGTGCTGCCATCGAGCTGGTCGATCAGCCACTGCTCCTGCGCAGTGCCCAGTATTTGCCGGGTGGCATCGGTGAAGGCCCCGTTTTGCATGTGCACGGGCACCGTGTCGCCAAACAATGTGTTGGGCGGCACCGGCTCGTCGCGGCCAACCTGCCGGGCATCGACCATCAGCAGATCGACCAGATCGCCAAACACGAAACGACGGTAGATCACCGACAGATCGCCCGCATTCGGCGTGCGGATCGGCAACCACTCGTGCGCCGCCTTGAACGCATTGGCGCGGCGCACGGCGTAGTCGCCTTGCGTCGCCGGGTCATGCGCACCCGCGCCGCCGCGCCAGGCATTGTTGGCCACTTCATGGTCGTCCCACACCCAGATCATCGGGTGCTGACGGTGCAGTTCCTGAAGATCGGCATCGGTGTGCAGCGTGGCGTAGCGCAGGCGGTAGTCGTCCAGGGTCACCGTCTCGCGCGCGGGGATTTGCGCTCGCACGCCGTCCTGAATCGCGTTCTCGTAGATGTAATCACCGAGGTGAACCACCGCCTGCAAGTCGCTGCGCTCGGCCACGCGCCGGTAGACATTGAACAAGCCGCGGGCGTAGTCGCTGCAGGTCACGAAGGCGAAGCGCAGATTGTCGACCGCACCCGTCGGCGCCGTGCGCGTGCGGCCAAGGGGCGAGCGCTGATCGCCGACGTTGAACTGGTAGTAATAGGCGCTGCCCGGCGAGAGTCCGCGCACATCCACCTTCACGGTGTAGTCGCTCGCCAGAGCAGCGGCAACGCTGCCCTCGCCCACCACATCCAGCAACTGCGGATCACGCGCGATGCGCCAACGCACGGGGATGGCGGCGAATGCCGGCGCACTCGGCGTGACGCGCGTCCACAACATCACGGCATCGGTCAGCGGGTCGCCGCTGGCCACCCCGTGATCGAACAGGACTTTGGGCAGCTCTGAAACACCACCCGGCGCCGCACTTTCACCACAGCCCGGCAGCAGGGGCATGAGGCTGGCAGCAGCAGCGGCCTTGAGAACATCGCGGCGGGAAATCGGCGGCATGGACAAAGATGACCGTGGGGCAATTGCACATGGTCCAGAGCCCGTATGGCGGTTGCATGACAATTTGAGGCGGAGTGTCGTCATCGCCTGGCAGATGGCGTCTTTAGGGATAAGCCTATTCACGGCAATCGACCCGTGCCGTCTTCACCCACTGCCCATACAACCTCATGAACGTCACTTTCGGTCAAGCCACTACGCCAGAGCAGCTCGCTGCCTGCATGAAACTGCGCTACAGCGTCTACACCGAGGAGATGAACCTCTATCAAAGCAACGAGGCCCAAGCAGCCCAGGCGCTGACCGATGCCGACGATGCCTGGGCGCGCATCTTCTATGCGGCAGTGGATGGCGAAATCGTTGCCACCTCGCGCGGCAACCTGAGCTGCGATGGTGTCTACCCGCAGAACTGGAAGGACATCTGGGCCTTCGACCGTTTCGATCCGCACTGCGCATCCGGCAGCTATTGCGTCAGCTCGCGGACCACCATCGCCAAGGCCCATCGTGGTGGGCCGCTGATGGGGCAGTTGTTTGCCTACAAGGTGGCGGAGTGCATCAAGGCCGGCATGCGCATCGTGTTTCTCGATTGCGTGCCGCACCTCGTGGGCTACTACCAACGGCTGGGCGCAAGGGTCTATACCGAGTCCATCGAGGACGCCGATGTGGGCATCCTGGTGCCGATGTGCATCGTCTTCGAAGACCAGCCGCATCTGGCGCGGGTGCGTTCGGCGTTCTTGCCCATCAGCCAGCAGCTGCTGCCGGAATCCACCAGCACGCCCGCCTGGGTGCACGAGGTTTTCCAAACCGGGCCGTATGCCGAGGCGGCGTTGCAGCAACGCGCGGAGAAGGGTTTGTTCGAGCTGCTGACGGACAACCGCCTGCCGCTGTTCGCGGGTTTCACGCCCGAAGAAGTGCTGAAGCTCACCGATAGCGCCACCTTGATCGACAACGAGGCCGGCCAGCTGATGATCCGCGCCGAGACGGTCTACCGCAGCGTGTTCGTGGTGCTGCAAGGCGCGGTGGATGTGCGGGCCGGCGGCCGCCACGTGGCGCAGTTGCACGCGGGCGAAGTGCTGGGCGAGATGGCGTATCTGTTGGGCGGCATGCGCAATGCGACCGTGCATGCCGGGCCGGAGGGCGCGAGCATCCTCAACCTGCAGGAGCCGGTGCTGCGCAAGGTGTTCGAGGCGGAGCCGGCGCTGTCGGCGCGCTTCCACACCAACCTCGCGCGCATCCTGGCGCTGCGTTGCGTCAGCATGGGCCAGCAGCTGGCGGCACCCGCGCTGGCGCGCGCCGCATGAGCGCCTTCAACCCCGGCGACATGCTCAGCTATTCGGCGGGCAGCACGCAGACCGGGCCGGACGGCTTTCGCAAGATCAACCGCGCCGGCCTGCCGCTGCTCGGCCTGCTGCGGCAACTCTTCCCCGCCGTTTATGCACCGTTCGGCACGCGGCTGCCGCTGGTGCTCAATGCGTATCCGGCCAGCGTCGGCTTCCCCACCGACGGCGTTCTGGTGGACTGCTACCTGAGCTTTCGCACCGCCAGCCGCGCGCTGCAGCTGGCGGCACGCGAGGGCTTGCCGGTGCTGATTCTCGGGCAGTCGCTGTTCATCGCGGAACTGCTGCGCCGCCATCAGTCGCAGGGTTTTGCCTGGCCGGATGCGCTCATCGCGCTCGTCGGCGGCTACCACACGCCGCTGAGCCTGGAACGTGCGATGCAGGCCACCGTGCAGTCCGCCGGCGTGTCGCTCGGCTTCGTGCACGGCTATGGCGCGGCGGAAGTCGAAGCCGGCATGTTGCTGGCCAGCGAGCGCAATGCCCAGGGCCAGCTGCGCTACCGCGCACGCGGGGCGGACATCCACATCAGCACGCCGGGCGGGCGACTGCACCTGGCCCTGCAGAACGCTGACGGCACGCTGCGTAGCGCGCCGTTCGACAGCGGTGACAGCGCCCGCGCCGACAGCGATGGCTGGATCATCGAGAACGCCGGGTCGCGGCTCTCGCCGGCCGTGCTGAATGCGCTGGAAAGCTGGACTGCACACGACTGGTCTCGCCGAACCGGCTACCTGCGCAGCGTGGACGGGACATTGCACATGCAGCTGCGTGAAGGCGCGCTGTCCGATGGCACCCATGAGCTGGGCTTTTACGCCTACGCCGAGCGCTTCGGCATGAGCTGGCTGGAAAAACCGAAGTGGGGCTGAGCCCGTATCAAGCCGCCAGCGCCTCCGGCTGGGACTCGTCCATCCACACCCTGAAGCTCTCGAGTGTGGCCAAGCCGAAACTGGTGGTGATGGCGACATCGGCGGCGTCGCGGCCGCGCGCGATCAGCACACGACCGATGCGGCGGGCGTTGTTGCGCGGATCGAAGGTGTGC
Organism: Stagnimonas sp.; assembly: GCA_030652575.1. Lineage (GTDB taxonomy): Bacteria > Pseudomonadota > Gammaproteobacteria > Nevskiales > Nevskiaceae > Stagnimonas. Next base: position 12,863 of record JAUSQI010000089.1, read on the forward strand.
CATTGCCCGCCCAGATACACCTCGAACCAGCCGGCGAAATCACCCGCGCCCCAGGGCTGCGGCGTGCCGACATCGCCGAGATAGCCCGTGCAGTAGCGCGCCGGCATGTTGAGGCAGCGGCAGAGCGTGATGGCGAGGTGCGCATAGTCGCGGCAGACACCGCGCCCCTGCTGGTAGGCATCCCAGGCGGTCTTGGTCGGGTTGGCGTGCTCGTAGCCGAAAGCGATGTGCCGGTGCACGAAATCGCTGATGGCCTGCACGCGCGCCCAGCCGGACGGCACCTGGCCGAACTGCCGCCAGGCGATGTCGTAGAAACGATCGGTTTCGCAGTAGCGGCTGCCGAGCAGATAACCCAAGGCCTCCTCGGGCAGGTCCTGCACGAGATGCTGCTGGGCATCGAAGTCGACCGGGTCCGGCAGACCGCTGTCTTCGATCAGGGCATCGGTGCTGAATGTGGTGCGGCCGGCGGGCAGCAACAGCCTGTTGCACCAGTTGCCGAAGCCGTCGCGGTAGCCCCGAAGCGGCAGCGCAGGCCGGGTCACCAGGTAGTCGGGGCGAATCAGGTCGGAAACCCTGGAGTGATGCACGCCCAGAATGGCGATCATCGGCGTGGGCTGGGTGCAGCTGTAGGTCAGCTCGAAGCCGATACGGAATTGCATGGGGAACTCGGTAGCGCAGAACGCATGGGCGTGAATCGCCGGAAGGATTTCACCTCCGCAAGGGCCGTGCCGATACGGGCGATGAGACGCACAGTGGCACAGCCGAGCTTGCTGCATGGTGAGTGCCGTTGCACGTGGCGGGGGCCTGTCGCCGTACACTTGGGCATACCTTCACCGCATTGCACCATGACCCGCTTCGGCTACGACATCAAAACCGAAGGCCTGCCCGAACCCGAGCCAGGCCCGAGCAAGACCCGTGTGAAGGACGAGATGCACGATCTGCAGGATTTCGGCCAGGCCCTGCTCGAACTGCCGCACGAGCGGTTCGCGCGCATCGAGATGGACGAGACGCTTCGCGATGCCTTCAACGAGCTGGCGCGCATCACCAACATGAGCGCGCGCAAACGTCAGGCCGGTTACATCGGCAAGCTGCTGCAACATGTGGATACCGCACCCTTTCGCGCGGAGCTGGCCTCATTCCGCAGCGGCCAGGCGCAGGCGGCGAAAGGCTTTCCGGATCTTGCCCGCTGGCGCGACCGCTTGCTGGAGGACGATGCCGCGCTGACCGAGTGGTGCCACAAGTATCCCACCAGCAATACGCGCGCCTTGCGCACGCTGATCCGCAATGCGCGCACCGAGGAATCGACCGCGGCTGCCGAGGCGCTTCACAGCGGCGTGGCAGCGACCAAAGGGCGTCAGTTTCGCGCTCTTTTCCAGGCCTTGCGCGCAACGGCAGAAGATGCCGATGGCAACAAACACTGAAAATCAGCTTGGCCCACGGCCCGAGCCGCCATCACAGGAAAACTGCTGTCGTGGCGACTGCGCGCCGAATTGCGTGTTCGATATCTACGAGCGCGAACTCGAACGCTGGCAGCTGGCGTTGGAGCGCTCGCACCAAGCGAAGGGCATCGACACCCAAGACGACTGAAAGCCGGACGCGGCTCAGCGACCCGCGATGGGGATCTGCACCGAAGCGCGCACGCCTTTGTCCTTCACGCGCACCCGCAGCGGGCCGGTACCGAGCGGCTTGGCTTTGAATTTGTCGGTGTTGCGGTCGATGACCGAGACCGATTCCTCGCCCAGGGCATCGGAATCAGCGGCGAGTTCAGCTACCTGGCCTGCCGGGGCGTCGGTTTCGTCGGGGATGAAAGCGGAGCCGTCATCGACCAGAGCGGATTGATCCACCGGCGCGATGTTGATGACCTTTGAGCCTGCCGAGTCGTCGACCGTGACCGGCTGCTCGCGCAGCCCTTCGCCGGATTTGCTCAGGATGATCGGCGACAGGGCGGCAGATGCGGCACCCGCCGGCGGCGTGATGATTTGCGTCTGGTCCAGAGGCTGGAAAGCACTCAAGGTCGCCTTGGAAAGGCGCTTGGCAGGCTTGGTTTTTTTGCTCTTGCTGGTCTTGCTTGTCTTGACGGTGTTCTTGCTGGCTGCTGCGCCTGCGACGACCGGGGTGTTGGGCAGCGCATTGGCCTGCGCGATCCCTTGGGGCAGCAGCAGCAATGCCGCACCGAGAGTGACGGAAGAGAGCCAGAGATGAGTATTCATAGCAGTCGCACCTGGTGAGCACAGCGGGGAGAAAAGTGATGTAACGCCTGCGAGTGTCTCCCCCAACAATGGCTGCTCACTGAATAGCCAAACAACCCCGAAAACATCGTCGAAACCACGGTCTTCGGGTCACGTCGGCCGCAGGATCTTCCAGAGTTTTCGCGCAGCGGTGACGCCCAGCAGCACCAGCCCGCCCGCCACCACACCCACCAGGGCGTCCAGCAGCGTCGGCGTGATGGCGGCCAGCGCACCACCGATGACCGGGACGGATTCGCTCCACCCGGCGGCGGACACGATGCCGTGGTGCAGTGCCGGAATGCCGTGGGTGAGAATGCTGCCGCCGACCATGAACATCGCCGCGGTGCCGACGACGGAGAGCGTCTTCATGAGATAGGGCGCCATCACCAGCAGGCCGCGGCCCACCGACTGCGCGACCGCACTGCCCTTGCGGGTGAGATGCAGCCCGAGGTCGTCGAGCTTGACGATGCCAGCGACCAGCCCGTAAACGCCGACGGTCATGATGATCGAGATGCCCGCCAGCACGGCGAACTGCTGCATCAGCGAGGCGGTGGCGACAGTGCCGAGCGAGATGACGATGATCTCGGCGGAAAGAATGAAATCGGTGCGCACCGCGCCCTTGATCTTGTCGCGCTCGAAGGCGACGAGGTCGATTGCCGGGTTGACCACCGCCTCGACATGTTCGGCCTGCTGTGCCGCCACTTCGGCCTTGCCGTGCAGCAGCTTATGGGCGATTTTCTCGAACCCCTCGAAGCAGAGGTAAGCGCCGCCCAGCATCAGCAACGGCGTGATGAGCACCGGCAGCAGCACGCTGATCGCCAGCGCCGCCGGCACCAGAATGAGCTTGTTCACCGCCGAGCCCTTGGCCACGGCCCAGACCACCGGCAACTCGCGGTCGGCCGCCACCCCCGCCACCTGCTGGGCATTGAGCGCCAAGTCGTCTCCCAGCACGCCGGCGGTCTTGCGCGCGGCGACCTTGGTCATCGCCGCCACGTCGTCCAGCACGGTGGCAATGTCATCGAACAGGGCAAAGAAGCTGCTGGCCATGCGGGTCACTGGGTGTTTGTGGTGGGTCGCATTATGGCGAGGCCGCAGCTATTCTCGCGCCCCTTTTCGGTGACGCCTTCGTCATTCTTTTACGAACCCTCAGCCGCACGGCACGTTTACTGCTGGCGGTACCGCATCTTCCCGCCCGATTCTGCTGCTCATGCCTCACAGCGCCGCCACGCCCGATCACCCCAGCCGGCAGCCTCACAGCTGGTTCGACGATGCGCAGGGCTTCCTGATCGGCACCGTGCTCAGCTCGCTGGGCGTGGCGCTGTTCAGCGCCGGTGGCTTGATGACCAGTGGCACGGCCGGCATCGCCTTTCTGCTGCACTACCTCACCGGCTGGGGCGTGGGCCTGATGTTCTTCGCCATCAACCTGCCGTTCTTCGCCCTCGCCTTCTGGCGCATGGGCTGGGTGTTCGCGGCCAAATCGCTCACCTCGGTTGCCCTCTTGGGCCTGATGGTCGATCTACAGCCGCACGTGATCCAGTTCATCACCATCGAGCCGGTCTATGCCGCCATTGCCGGCGGGCTGTTGCTGGGCATGGGGGTGCTGGCGTTCGTGCGGCATGGGTCGAGCCTGGGTGGCATCAACATTCTGGCCGTGTATTTGCAGCAGACGCGCGGCATCCGCGCCGGCAAACTACAAATGGTGCTCGACGTGCTCATCACCATCGCCGCGTTTCTGGTGCTGCCGGTGGACCGGGTGCTGTATTCGATATTGGGCGCGGTGCTGCTCGGCGCGGTGCTGGCCATCAACCACAAGCCCGGACGCTACATGGGCGTCTGATCGCCGGTTGTCATGGGTTGCAGCTCGCCATCAAGCGCGCGGCGCTCGTCGAACACGAAGCAGCCGCCGGTGTAGTGGGCACTGCCGCAATCCTCGAAGTACTTGAGGATGCCGCCTTCGAGCTGCACCACGTTTTCATAGCCGGCTTGCAGCATCCAGGGCGCGGCTTTTTCGCAGCGGATGCCGCCGGTGCAGAAGGTCACCACGGTCTTGTCTTTCAGATCGCCGAGTACGCCGACATGGGCGGGATAGTCCGAGAACTTCTCGATGTCCGGATGCACCGCGCCATCGAAAGTGCCCTGCTCCACTTCAAAGGCATTGCGGGTGTCGAGCAGCACCAATGCCCGGCCCGCGTCGTCGTGGCCCTGATCGAGCCATTGCTTGAGCACTTGCGGTGCGACGGAAGGCGCGGGCGTCAGCGCCGGATTCACCTGCGGCTGGCGCAGGGTGATGATCTCGGGCTTGATCTTCACCAGCAGTTTCTTGAACGGCTGCGTGGCGGACACGCTGCGCTTGATCGGCAGGCCCGCGAATCGCGCATCGGCGGCGAGTACCGCGATGAAGGCTTCGATACCTTCCGGGCTGCCGGCCAGAAACAGGTTGATGCCTTCCTGCGCCAGCAGCACCGTGCCTTTCAGACCCTGCCCGCAGGCGGCCGCGGCGAGCCGTGACTTGAGTGCCGGCAGGTCACCAATCGAGACGAAGCGGTAGGCGGCGATGTTGAGAACGGACATGTGCGGGCAGCAGATTGCGAAGCGCGCATTATCGCTGCGGCGCGGGCGTTTATGCTCTGCCGCATGACCCCTGCCCCCTTGCGAAACGGCCTCGCCGCCAGCCGCCTGCAATTGCCGCGCGGTGCGTGGGCGACGGTGCTGGCGGTCTTGGCCGACACTTTTCCCAGCGTGTCGCATGACGAATGGCTGCAACGTTTCGCACGCGGGCTGGTGCTGGATGCAGACGCGCTGCCCTTGCCGGCCACGGCCGCCTACCGGGAAGGTGCGGTGATCCAGTATTACCGCGAGGTGCCGGCTGAAGCTGCGATCCCTTTCGAGGAGGCCGTGCTGCACGCCGACGCGCATCTGGTGGTGGCCGACAAGCCGCACTTCCTGCCCGTGACGCCAGCCGGTGCTTATGTGGAGCAGACCCTGCTGACGCGGCTGATCCGCAAACTGGGCAATGCCGACCTGGTGCCGCTGCATCGCATCGACCGCGGCACGGCTGGACTGGTGCTGTTCTCTGCCAACCCGGCCAGTCGTGCGCAATACCAAGCGCTGTTCCGCGAGCGGCGCATCAGCAAGCGCTACGAGGCCCTGGCTCCACCGCTGCCTGCACTCGTGCTGCCGTTGACACGCAAAAGCCGCATCGTCGAAGGCATGCCCTTCTTCCGCATGCAGGAGGTGGACGGCGCGCCCAACAGCGAGACCCGCATCGAGGTGATCGAACAACAAGAGCGGCGATGGCGTTATGCGTTGCACCCGATCACCGGCAAGAAGCACCAGTTGCGCGTGCACATGGCCGCCCTCGGTGCGCCGATCCACAACGACGAGTTCTATCCGGCCTTGCAGGCGCGCGAAGACGGCCAATATGAAAAGCCCCTGCAACTGCTGGCGCAGGGGCTTTCGTTCACTGATCCGCTCAGCGGTGAGGCGCGCGTGTTTGCCTCACGACTCTCGCTCGCGGTTTAGGGGCTCAGAACTTCACCGCCAGGGTGGCAAACAGCTGCCGCCCGCTGGCCTGCTGCGCAAAATAGGTACCGGGGAAGAACGTCGCATCCGTCACCTGGTTGAGCACGCGCTTGTCGCCCAGGTTGCTGCCGCCGATGGACAGTGCCCACGCCTCGCCGGGGTGCGCCACCATCAGCCGCGCCGCATAGATGAAGTGGCCGCCGACGCGGGTATTGGGGTCAAGGTCGGTGTCGGTGAACTGGTTGCCTTGATAGATCACATCGCCTGCCAGCGTCGCGACCACGCCCAGCAGCGGATAGCTCAGAGACGGCGTGAGCGTGCCGGTGCGGTCGGGCGAGAGGGCGATGCGCTTGCCGCTCAGGTCCTGCGTCTGGCCAATGCCCTGCGAGATCGGCGCGGGCGCGCCGGTGTAGCTCTTGTAGCGTGCGCGCAGCAGGCCCAGCGAGCCGTTGATACGCAGCGGCTCATAGGGTGTGCGCCAGTTGAAATCGGCCTCAAGCCCGCGCGACACCGCACTGCCGGCATTGCTCACGTCGAAGAAAGTGCCGTTGAAGGCGAGCACTTGCAGGTTGTCGAATTGGGTCTGGTAGAAAGTCAGGTTGGCATTGAGCGTGCGGCGAAAGAACCGGCCCTTGGCCCCCAGCTCGTAGGTCTGCGCCTTCTCGGCCTTGTATTCAAGACCGGTGCCGGTGAGCGAGATCGAATTGAACCCGCCGCTCTTCGCGCCCTTGGTGTAGCTGGTGTAGTAGTTGATGCCGTGGTCGGCGAAATACTGCAACGCCAGCTTGGGCGAGATGTCGTCTTCGTTGCGGCGCAGGTTGCTGTAGCTGTAATCCTGCGATTCCAGCAGCAGCTCGATGATGCAGGGCCTGGGCAGTACGTCGCGCCCGGCGCACTGTGCGGTGCCGGCTGTGTTGACGCGCTTTTTCTCCTGATTGAAGCGTATGCCGGGCGTGATGGCGATCTTCTCGGTGAGGTTCCAGGTGAACTGCCCGAAAAAGGCCGTGGACTTGATCGCCTGCGTGTAGTCGAACTGGTAGTGGTCGCCCTCGGTGAGAAATGACGTCAGGTCGCCGACAGGCAGGCCGGGCAGTGTCGGGATCAGTGCCAGCAGGTCGGTCAGCGCTGAAAGCTCCGACGGGATGATCAGTTGCCGCGCGTCCTCGGTGAGGATGTAGCTGAGGATGTCGCGGCCCGTGTTGATGCGCGCCAGCAGGCTGTAGTCCGATTTGAAGTTGAAGAAGCCGCCCACGAACTCGAAACCGGTTCCCAGGCCGAACAGGCTGTCCGCCTTGGCGGTGAAGCGCAGCTCTGTCGAGAACTGCTTGTGCTTCTCGAAGTTGTCGAGCCGCGCGATGTCGGCGGGCGACACATCGAGATCGTTCAGCTGGTCGATGTGGAACTTGCTGCCGCCCAGCACCAGCACGGTGTTGAGATCCTTGAGCCCGGCCAGATCGCCGATGCTCCATTGGGTTTTCAGGCCCAGGGTTTCAGAGCCTTTTCTGATGAACCCCGGCGTGTCCATCGAAGTGACGAAGTTGTAGGGGTCGTCTTCAACAGCCGCATCGAAGCCCCTCAGATATGTGCGGGTGTCTCCGTCAAGCTGCTTGAGCTGGAAGGGCCAGAACGGCGCGGCGGTATCCGACACCACGCCAGTCAGCTCCATCTCCACCGCTTCGAGCGGCTTGAGCAGCACTTTCATGCGATAGGCGTCTTGCTTCAGCGCCTCCTCGTTGCGCTGCAAAAAGGTGTTGGTGAGCTGCCCATCCTGCTGGCGCTTGAGCGCGCCGAAGCGCACGCCGCCCCAGTCGGCAAACATGCCGCCGACGCCGCCTTCGAAGCGGCGCTCGGCATGCTCGCCGTAGAAATAGCGGCCATCGAAACCGAACTCACCGCCGTTGCTCTGCGGACCCTTGCTGGTCACGTTGAACACACCGGCAATGGTGTTCTTGCCGAACAGCGTGTTCTGCGGGCCGCGCAACACTTCCACCCGATCGACATCGAACAGCGATTCGGTGAAGTAGCCGGGACGGCCGAAGAAGATTTCGTCCTGCACGAAACCGACCGAGCTTTCAAAACTCGGGTTGAAGGCATTGGTGCCGAAGCCGCGGATGAAAACCTGGGGGCTGCCGGGGTCATCGGCATCGACCCGCACGTTGGGCACGTAGAGCGAAATCTCGGCGAGGTCGGCAGCGCCGGTCTCGCGGATGAAATCACCGTTCAAGGCCGTCACCGACACCGGCACGCGACGCGCGTTCTGCTTGGTTTTCTGTACCGTCACCACCACTTCTTCGAGCTGCTTGGGGCCTGCTTCGGCAGCGGGTGCTGCCTCGGGCAAAGCCTGCACGGGGATGCTCTGCACCGGCTCGCTGCCGGGGAGTGGCTCTTGTGCCACAAGCACACAGGGCAACAGCAAAAATAGGGCGGTGATGCCTCGCAATGACTTCATAAATCCCTCTCGCCTTCAATGGCTGTTTTGTCACACAAGCAAGCCACGGGCCAAAAACGACGTCAATAGACAGGGCCCGATTTATCGCTGACGCAGTTTCCACCGCCAAGCCGCTACCCTATGCGGATGACCAGCCCCACAAACAGTTTTTTCATCGGCCCCAATGTGCCCCGTCGTGGCAACGCCCTGTCACGCTTTCTCGGCCGCAGCTTTTTGCGGCTGCTGGGCTGGCGCATCGAGGGCGCGATCCCCAACCTGCCCAGGATGGTGATGATCGGCGCGCCGCACACCTCCAACTGGGATGGCGTCATTGCCATCGCCACGCTGGTGGCGCTGGGCCTGAAGGCCAGCACCATGATCAAGGACACCGCCTTCAAAGGCGTCATGGGGCCGATCCTGCGCGGCTTTGGCGCGATCCCCATCAATCGCAAGAGTCCCAAGGGCGTGGTGGAGCAAAGCGTGGACACCATCACCAACAGCGCCGGCATGCTGCTGTTGATCGCCCCCGAAGGCACGCGCCACAGCGCGCCGGAATGGAAGCGCGGCTATCTGCACATCGCCTACGGCGCGGGCGTGCCCGTGCTGCCGGCAGCCATCGACTACACGCGAAAGATCGTCACCTTCGGCCCGCCGCTGACGCCCACCGGCGACCATGCCGCCGACCTCGCCACGCTGCTGGATTTTTATGCCCCGCACATCAGTGCGCGGCACCCGCAGCGGCTGTCCAAGCCCCTGTGCGAGCGCCTGGGCCAGACCTGGCGGCCCGAGGCGGATGACTGATCCATGCTTGAGCAGACGACTGGGAACGCCATGAAAACCGCCCCCGCACAAGACCTCGGCTTCGGCATCACCTGCATCGACACCCTGCAGGAACGTGCCGGCATGGCCTGCTGCTATCTCATCGAGCGCGGCGCGGATGTGGCCTTCATCGAATGCGGCACCTCGCCCGGCGTGCCGCGCCTGCTGACGCTGCTGGCCGAGAAAGACATTGCGCCCGAACGGGTGCGTTATGTGATCCCCACCCATGTGCATCTCGACCACGCCGGCGGCGCGGGCGTGCTGATGGCGGCCCTGCCGCGGGCGACGCTGGTGGTGCATGCCCGCGGCGCGCGGCATCTGGTCGACCCCCGCAAACTCATCGCCGGGGCCACGGCGGTATATGGCGCCGACGCCGTGGCCGGAATGTACGGCGAGATCAAGGCCGTGCCGGAAGCACGCGTGGTCAGCCCGGCCGATGGCGCCGCATTGCCGTTCGGCGATGGCGAGCTGGTGTTCGTCGACAGCCCCGGCCATGCACGCCACCACTTTTCGATCTGGGATGCCTCAAGCCAGGGCTTTTTCACCGGCGATACCTTCGGCCTGTCGTATCGCGATTTCGACAATGCCGACGGCATGAAGGACGCCTGGGTGATGCCGACCACCACACCGGTGCAGTTCGAGCCCGATGCCTGGCACCAGACGCTCGACCGCTACCTGAGCTTCGCGCCGCAGCGCATGTATCTCACCCACTACAGCGTGGTCGAGAACGTGCCCGCACTCGCAGCCCAGCTGCGCGCCGGCATCGACCGCTACGTGGCACTGGGGCAATCGCTGAAAACCGCCGAAGGCCGGCACGAAAAACTCAAGGCCGCGATGCTCGACGACGCGCTCACCGAGCTGCACGCCCGCCAGTGCCCGCTGCCGGAAAACCAGGTGCGGGCGTTGCTGGACATGGATCTCGAACTCAACGCGCAGGGCATGGGCATCTGGCTCGATCACAAGGCCGCTTGAACCGGGCAGCAGGGACCGACGCATTGGCATTGCTTTTGCGCGACCCGAAGCAGTCTCGTTTCGGATGCTGTCGTGCACTCTTTTCCGTGTCTTGCCCCCGCCGCTGTTGCCCTTGTCGCGCTGCTCACCGCCTGCGGTGATTCGCAGCCGCTCACGAACGCAGGCAGCGGCCCGGAAACGCCGGTCGTCACCGCACCGGTGGCGCGCTACAGCGGCGTCGCACCCGATGCCAGCCTGCCCGGCCCGTTCGCGGCCTCGGAACCGCGCGAATACGACCTCGGCCAATATCTGGTGTCGGATGGCGACAACGGCCTTGCCTACAACGTCGATGTGCACGGCCAGGTGCGCGCACCCACCAGCGGCAGCGGGCCGTTCCCGGTTGTGCTCTACCTGCACGGCCGCCACGTCACGTGCAGCTATGGCGGCTTCGAGTTTCTGAGCGCGGGCATCTGCCCCGAGATCAATGGCCTGGTTTTGGAGATCAAGCCGGTGCCGAGCTACGTCGGCTACGACTACATGGCCGCGCACCTCGCCTCGGCAGGCTATGTGGTGCTCTCGATCGACGCCAACGACATCAATGACAAGGATCTCACCGGCGACCAGGGCGTGCAGGCGCGCGCGCAACTGCTGCTGCATCACCTCGACGTATTTCGCCAGATCAATCTCGCGGGTGGCGAGGGTTTTGACGATCTCAAGGGCCGCATGGATTTCTCCCGCATCGGCCTGATGGGCCACTCGCGCGGCGGCCAGGGCGTGGCGCATGCGGTGCGCTTCAACCAGGCACGGGTCAACGTGCTGCCGGCATTGCCGGGCGACCCCGAAGGCTTCACCGCGCCGCACCAGATCAAGGCCGTGTTCGCCCTGGCACCGACCGACTTCGACCGCCACACCACGCCCGGCGTCGCCTTTGCCACGCTGCTGCCGTACTGCGATGGCGATGTCTCCAACCTGCAGGGCGCGTGGATGTTCGACGACAACCGCGCGCTCGAAGGCGACGACAGCGGGCCTAGGTTCCAGATTCTCGCGCGCGGCACCAACCACAACTTCTACAACACCATCTGGGTCGACGACGACTACGGCAGCGACGACCCCTATTGCGGCAGCGAAAGCGCAACCACCGGCCGTGATGTGCCGGAAGATCAGCGCCGCCACGGCGAGTTTCTGATGAGCGCGTTCTTCCGCGCCTTTGTCGGCAACGAATCCACGTTTGCCCGCTACTGGCAGGGCGTGGTGCGCGCACCCGATGCCGCCTGCCCGAACGGCAGCGGCCCCTGCGACGCGCGTCTGCTGCTCAGCGCCCAGCCCGGCAGCCAGAATCGCTGGCTGATCGACGCCTTCACGAGCGCCGAAAGCCTCACTGCCAACACGCTAGGCCTCGCCACAACCTTGCAAGGCTTTGTTGCGCCCAGCATCTGCACCAGCGCACAGGATGGCAGCGGCTGCGGCTCGGCCCGCACCTATTCGGTCGCCTCGCAACTGCAACTGGCCTGGGATGCGCCCAATGCCAGCTACCAGACCCTGCTCGGCGGCCTGGATGTGCGCGGCTACGACACCCTCAACCTGCGCGCCGGGCTGGTCGTCGGCGATGCCCGCAATGCCGGCGGCCAGCAACTGGTGGCGGTGCTGAGCGATACCGCGGGCCATTCGGCGGAGGTCGATGCCAGCCGCTTCACCGACGCGCTGTTCGACCCGCCCGGCAACCCCGAAGCCAGCAATGGCGCCAAGACCACGCTGAATGGTGTGGCGATCCCGCTCACGGCCTTTACCGGCGTGGACTTGCAGCGCTTGCAGTCGCTGACCTTGCGCTTCCCCCATGCGGGCGGCGCGCTGCAACTGACCGACCTGATGCTGCAAAAACGCTAGCGCAAACCGGGCCTGACACGGACGATAATGCCGCGCGCATCGTCGCGCTCCGTTGCGAGAGTCCTGTTGCATGAGCAGCCAAACCGATGCCCTCATCAATCTGCTGGCCGGCACGGTGCGCGGCTGGCGCGGCACGCAGGCGATGGCCCCGGCCCGGCTCAAGCCGGTCAAGCTGCTGAAGCTCTACGACATGGAGGCCAGCCCCTACTGCCGCCTGGTGCGCGAGGTGCTGACCGAACTCGATCTCGACGTGCTGATCCTGCCCTGCCCCGCCGGCGGCACGCGCTATCGGCTTGAGGCCGGGAAGATCGGCGGCAAGCAGCAATTCCCGCTGCTGGTGGACGACAACACCGGCACGGTGCTGTACGAGAGCGCGGACATCATCGAATATCTGGGCCGCACGTACAAGCGCCGGGTGCGGGTGCCACTCGGCGTGCTGCGCGGCCTTGCGGTAGGCACTTCGTACCTCTCCTCGGCCCTGATGTGGCGGCCGCGCGGCGTCACCGGTATGCGAGCGGTGCCCTCCAAAGCACCGGCGCAAGTGCTGGAGCTGTACGCCTTCGAGACCAGCCCCTACTCCAAGCCCGTGCGGGCGCGGCTGTGCGAACTCGAACTGCCCTACGTGCTGCGCAACACCGGCAAAGGCGCCTGGGGCGACATGGGCCCGCCGTCCTTCCGCGACAAGTTGTTCAATACGCCCAAGGGCACCACGCCCAACCGCCGGTGGCTCGAAACCCACACCGGCAAGGTGCAGGTGCCTTATCTCATCGACCCCAATACCGGCACGGCGATGTATGAATCGCAGGCCATCCTCGATTATCTTGGCCGCACCTACGCTGCCAAAAAACCGGAGAGAGAAAAATGATTGGCTATACCACCCTCGGCACCAACGACATATCCCGCGCCAACGCCTTCTACGACGCCCTGTTCGCCGAGATCGGCGGCAAGCGCCTGATGGATTTTGGTCGCCTCGTGGCCTGGGGCGTCGACCCCGCCATGCCGATGTTCGCAATCTGCACTCCCTACGATGGCAAGCCCGCCAACGCCGGCAACGGCACGATGGTGGCACTGGCGGTGAAGACGCCTGCGCAGGTCGATGCCCTCCACAGGAAGGCACTTGCGCTCGGCGGCAGCGATGAAGGCGCACCCGGCGTGCGCGCCGATGTGTTCTACATCGGCTATTTCCGCGACCTTGACGGCAACAAGCTCAACTTCTTCTGCATGAAGTGAGTTCGTCGTCGGTCATGCCCCGCCCTTTGGCGGCAGGCATTGGCCGACCGTCGCGTGCTGGCTAAGCTCGCGCATGCACGACACGCACACCACGCGCACCAGCTGGCTGGGGCGCACCACGATCACCACCAAACTGGTGGCGATCGTGATGGTGTTCGTCGCCGTCATCGTCGCCGTGATCGGGCTCTTCGTGCTGGCCTACAACGTCAGCTCGGGCGTGCGCGCCTACATCGGCGGCGAGGGCCTGTGGTCCAGGGGCCAGAAGGAAGCGGTGTATGCGCTCACCCGCTATCTGGACAGCCGGGCCGAACGCGATTACCAGGACTACCGCAACGCCATCGCCATCCCGCTGGGTGACCGTGCGGCACGTCTGGAGATGGAAAAACCCGTGTTCGATCGTCGCATCGCCACCACCGGATTCCTGCAAGGTGGCAATGCGGCTGAAGACATCCCGCACATGATCTTCCTGTTCCGCCACTTCGATGACCTGGCGTTTTTCGCGCAGTCCATCGACACCTGGCGGGCCGCCGAACAGGAGTTGCTGCTGCTGCCACCGGTTGCGGCCGATGCGCGCCGGCAGATTGCGGCGGGGACGCTCACCGTCCGCAGCAGGGCCGTGTTGCTGGAGCAAATCCACGCCATCGACGTGCGGGTGACGCCACTGGAGCAGCGGTTCTCGCAGATCCTCTCCGCCGGTGCACGCGAGGTGCAGGCGCTGCTGCTGAAGATCACCCTGGCAACCGCGGCCGCGCTGATCGCCATCGGCATGGTGTTCGCATGGAGCATCGCCCGCGCGATGCGCGCCAGCATCCGCGGCCTGCGCGAGGGGGCCTTGCGCGTCGCCAACGGCAACCTGGCCGAGCCGATCGTGATTCGCACGCAGGACGAACTGGGCGAACTGGCGCAGGTGTTCAACAGCATGACCGCCGCCCGCCGCGAAGCCGAAACCGCACTGCTCACCGCCAACCAGTTCCGCGAACGGGTGATGGAGAGCGCGACCAACGCCATCTACACGCTGGACATGGAAGGCTGCTTCACCACCGCCAACCGCCGCACCTGCGAGGTGACGGGCTACCCGCTGCAAGAGGTGATCGGCCAGACCTGGGCGAACATGGTGCGCGCCGAGGATCTGCCGGCGCTCCACGAAGGCTATGTCAGCACGGTGTCGGGCCTCACACCCATCACCAACCGCGAGATCGTGCTGCGGCAGAAGAACGGCAACGAGGTGGTGATCGTTTTCAGCATCGCCCCGCTCAGGCGCGACGGCGTGATCTTCGGCGTGGTGGGCACGGCGGAGGACATCACCGAACGCAAGCGCGCCGAGACGCAGCTTGAGGCGCGTGCCGAAGAACTGGTGCGTTCCAACCAGGAGCTGGAGCAGTTCGCCTACGTCGCCAGCCACGATCTGCAGGAGCCGCTGCGCACGGTGACCGGCTTCGCGCAGCTGCTGGTGCGCCGCTACCAGGGCAAGCTCGACAGCGATGCCGACGAGTTTCTCGTCTACATCACCGACGGCGTGGCGCGCATGAAGAGCCTCATCGAGGACCTGCTCGCCTATTCGCGCGTGCAGCGCATCCATGCCGCACCCGCACCCGCATCACTCGGCAAGTTGCTGGCGGCGGCGGTGGCCAACCTGCAGGGCTCGATCGCGGCGGCCGGGGCCATCGTCACGCAGGATGCGCTGCCGATGCTCACCGTCGATGCCTCGCAGTTCACGCAGCTGTTCCAGAACCTCATCGGCAACGCCATCAAGTTCCGCCGCGATATCGCCCCCACCGTGCACATCCGTGCCGAGCCGCGCGAGCAGGACTGGCTGTTCTCGGTGATCGACAACGGCATCGGCATCGACAGCGAATCGGCCGAGCGGGTGTTCGTGTTGTTCCAGCGCCTGCACACACGCGAGCAATACGAGGGCAATGGCATCGGCCTGACCCTGTGCAAGAAAATCATCGAGCTGCACGGCGGACGCATCTGGGTGGAGCCGACACCCGCCGGTGCGGTGGGCACCACCTTCCGTTTCACCTTGCCGCGCTGAGCGATTCGACTCGGGCGCGATAAATTACGGCATGGACACTTTTCAATCCCTGCTCGCCGCACTGCCCGTCGCCAGCCCGCTGCCGTTCGACCTCAACGCCGAGCGCGGCATGCGGCTGGACCTTTCGGAACACAACCCTGCTCTGGGTGGCTTTGACCCCGGCGATACCGCCGCTTTCAGCGCCTTCGTGGAGGGCGAGATCACACGCCACGGTGCGCGCTATGCCGCAGGCGGCTACGGCGAAAACCGCACGCTCTACGAGATGAGCCCCGTGTTCCGCAGCGGCGATGCCGAGCCGCGCACGCTGCATCTGGGCATCGATCTCTGGCTGGCGGCCGGCACGCCCATCCACGCCGTGCTTTCAGGCGTGGTGCACAGCACGCAGGACAACGCCGCCTTCGGCGATTACGGGCCGACGCTGATCTTCGAGCATGAGGTCGACGGCGAGCGCTTCCACACGCTGTACGGCCATCTCGCGCAGCCGACCCTGCAACGCATCCGGCCCGGCCAGCGGGTTGCGGCGGGCGAGCTGCTGGGCTGGCTCGGCGCCCCGCACGAGAACGTCGGCTGGCCGCCGCATCTGCATTTCCAGGTGATGCGCGACCTGGGCGGCCGCAGCGGCGACTACCCCGGTGTCGCCCGCCCCAGCGAGGCAGCCGAGTGGCTGGCGAACTGCCCTGATCCGAACCTCCTGCTGCGGATCAGGGCGCTCGCAACACCTTAGCTGCGACGACGACGCAGCGCGCCAAAGCCGAGCAGCGCCAACACACCAAAGCCAAAGCTGCCGCCGCCGAAGCGGCCCGCAGAAGGATCGGTCACGCCGGGCGTCGTCGGTGTGCTGCCGGAACCGATCACGGTCTTGGCCTGTACCGGGGCCACAGGGCTGACCTGATCGGCTTCCGCGGCAGCTGTCACAGTCAGCTCGCCCGACGTGGTTGCTCTCATCACCAATTCAATGGAATCACTGTCGCCCGGTTCCACTCTCTCGAACATGCCTTTGAAGCTGCGATCGGTTTCTTCCACATTGCTGGTGCAGCCAATGCAGTCCACCAGCACTTGGGCACCCAGCAGGTTCACGTCGTACAAAACTTGTGTGGCGTCGATCTTGCCGCTGGCCGGCTGCATGAATTCGACAATGACGGAGAAGTCTTCGCCCACCTTCACCGAAGCCGGTGCGGTGATCTTTACCGACAGCTGCGGCCTTGCAACCACGGCGGCCAGCGCATCAATGCGTCCGTAACCAAAGATGTTGTTGGGGATGGTCGTCCCGTCGGTGCCGCCGCAGGTGGAGGCGGTGTTACTGGTCTTCACATCCGGGTTGGCGGTGCGCTCGACCAGCAGGCGAATGTCAGCGACGCGGCCGATCAGGCGCGGCTCGGACGACATGAGGAGTGCCACCATGCCAGCCACGTGCGGGCCGGCCATGCTGGTGCCGCTGATGGTGTTGTAGTCGCCGTCGTTCCAGCTCGAACGGGTATCGACACCGGGCGCGGTGACATTGGGCTTGAGGCGCAGCGAGGCGTCGGTGAGCACCGGGCCGAGGCTGGAGAACCCGGCCATCTCGTCGCCGACATCGCTGGCACCCACCGAGAACGAGGACTCGTAGACCGCGAGCGGAAAGGCCACCGTCGAGCAGACGCCATCGTTGCCATCGTTGCCGGCCGACACCACCTGCACCTGGCCTGCGGCATAGATGGCGTCGTTGGTGGCTTTCAGCAGCGGCGGCGCGCAGACTTCGAGACAGCCCCAGCTGTTGCTGATGACGTCCGGCGCCATCGCCGGGTCGGCGGCAGCGGGCTCGCCCTCCGGGTACGGGGCGATCTGCCACTGCATGCAGTCCATGTAGGTGGGCACGGTGCCCACGCCCAGTACCGGGTCGAGCAGCGAGCGGCAGGCCATCCACTTCGATTCCGGGGCCACGCCCACCTGGTTGTCGCCGTCGATGCCGACCATCGTGCCGGTGGTGTGGGTGCCGTGGCCGTTGCTGTCGCAGGGCACCACGGGGTCGGTGCAGAAGAGGTCCAGCGCGCCAAAGGCGTTGTGCCAGTTGTAGGCGTGGTTGGCGGTCGTGCCGTCCCAGCCGCGGTAGTTCTTTTTCAGTGCCGGGTGATCCCACATCACGCCCACGTCGTGGTCGCCCACGACCACGCCCTGCCCCTTGAAGCCCATCGCCCACACCGCCGGGGCATTGATGAGTTTCACGCCGGCCTCGGCGGTATCGCCCAGCGCCTTGGCGACGTCGAACACCGCCGGTGCGCTGGCCTTCTTGGCCCCGGTGGGACGCTCCGGCATGCGAGCGATGGTGGCGGGCAATAGTTGCGGCAGGCGGGTGTCGATCTTCAGCAACTGCTGCACATCGGCACGGGCGGCGAGCGCCTCAATATCGGCCAGCGAGCCACGGGCGGTGATGGCGTTGGCGATCCAGAACGCACGGTGCTCCAGCCCGCGCGCGGCCAGCTCGGCCAATACACCGGCCTGGCTGCGGGCGGCCTCGGTCTTGAGGGCGGCGACCACGACGCGGCCCTTGTCGGCGCGGGTTTTCTGCGCGGCGGCCGCACTCAGGTCGGCCTGCTGCTGCATGAAGATCACGAAGTCGGATTCCCCCGTGAGCTGCACCGCGCTGAGCAGCGCCGGTTCGATCTTGGCCTGCACCGCAGCCGTTGCCGCCAGCGCCGAACCACCCATGCCGAAAAGACCCCAAGCCAGCACCACGTTTGTCGCCATGCGTCGCATCATCGTCCCGCTCCCTAGTTTCTGTGTGTTTCGTGCCGGGACTTTGCCCTCGGCATCGGCTACCGTTGCGCCTAGCAGACATCGCGCCAAGATCGCGAATCGCTAGCCACCACACAACCAACGTCACAGTCCCCAAGGGGTTGACCATGCTGATCGACAAATCCAAGCCAGTGCTCGTCACCGGCGGCAACGGCTACATCGCGAGCTGGATCGTGAAATACCTGCTGGCGGACGGCATCGACGTGCACGCCACCGTGCGTGACCCGGCCAATGTCGGCAAAACCGGGCATCTGCTGAAAGCCGCCGAGGCTAGCCGCGGCAAGCTCACACTGTTCAAGGCCGACCTCTTGAAAGACGGCGCCTTCGACGCCGCCATGCAGGGCTGCGAGCTGGTCATCCACACCGCCTCGCCGTTCGTCATCAAGGGCCTGAAGGACGCGCAGAAGGAACTCGTCGACCCCGCCGTGATGGGCACCCAAAACGTGCTCGACGCCGCCAACCGCGTCACCAGCGTGAAGCGCGTGGTGCTCACCGCCAGCGTGGTGTCCGTCTACGGTGACGCGCAGGACATGCACACCCAAGGCCTCAAGGCCTTTACCGAAGCGCAGTGGAACACCACCAGCTCCGTCAGCCACCAGCCCTACAACTACTCGAAGGTTGCCGCTGAAAAAGTGGGCTGGGACATCGTCAAGAAACAGAGCCGCTGGGACTTCATCACCATCAACCCCGGCCTCGTGCTCGGCCCCTCGCTCACCACCGCGAGCGACAGCACCAGCCTCACCACCATCAAGGAACTCGCCGACGGCACCCTGCTGACCGGCGTGCCCAACATGGAAATCGCCATCGTCGACGTGCGCGATGCCGCCCGCGCGCACATCCTCGCCGGCTTCACCCCCAGCGCCAGCGGCCGGCACCTGGCGGTGTCGGAATCCGTGACCATGTGGCAGATGGTGCAGGTGCTGAAAGCCCGCTTCGGCAACGGCTACCGCTGGCCGATGATGGTCGCCCCCAAGCTGGCGGTCTGGCTCATGGCCCCCATCGCCGGCTACAGTCGCAAGTTCGTCGCCCGCAACGCCGGCTGGCCGCTGCGCTTCGATACCAGTTACATCAAAAAAGACCTGGGCCTCACCATGCGGCCGGTGGCCGAGACGCTGGGCGATCATTTTCAGCAGATGCTGGACGATGGGGTTTTGAAGCCGCGTTGAACCTCAAAAGATAATGGCATCTGAACGCGCATTCTCTAAGTGGTTTCGGCTCTCGCTGGTTTTCGCCTGTGGGTGGCTGTTCGTTGCTGCGCTTTTGCTCGTGCAATTTTGGCCTTCAATCCCGCAAACAAAAGCTCAGTGGGCTTTGTTCGTGGCGTTCGGTCCGCCGTTTTATTTTTTGGCTGAGTTCGTCGCTGAAAAAATCTTCCCTGCCAAGCACGGCTCTCGCATCACACCCGAGGGCTTTTCGTTTAAGCGCGTTCTAGTCGCACTGCCTTTAGCGTTGGTTTTTCTTGTGGTGGTTTTTGGTTTGGCATGGCTACTAACTCGCTATTAGCTATGCCCAACCATGCATTTAAGCGGACGGGCTACGCCCGTCGCCTAACTTGAGCGTTAGGCCACCTCATATTCGCTTCAGTGCCGTAGCCCGGATGGAATCCGGGACTTCTCGCAACTTCCTGTAGCGGCTCCCGGATTGCATCCGGGCTACATCACTACGTCAGATTCGCTTTAGTCGCTCGAACGAAAACAGCTTCGAGCAGGCGTGCGACTTGCCCTGCACCGTAGCCGTCAAAATCTCCGACCCGATCTGACTGTAGGTAATGCCATTGCCGCCATAGGCCATCGCAAACAGCACCCTCGGGCCGTGCTGTGTGTGGGCGCCGAAGAACGGCAGGCCGTCTTCGGTTTCGGCGAAGGTGCCGGCCCAGGCGAAGGCGGGCGTGAGGTCGAGGTTGGAGAGCAATTTCTGCGCCTTGCGTTGCAGCGTCTTCGCTTTGGATAGCACCAGCAGATCGCGCCGCATCGGTACGTCGATGTCGTCATCCTCGCCGCCGATCAGCACGCGGTTGTCACCGGTGCGGCGCATGTAGATGTAGGGCCGCGCAGACTCCCACACCAGCGTGTCGTCGAGGCCGCCGAGCGAGCCAGTCAAGGCATCGGTGATGTAGGCGTAGCTGCTGCGGTTGCGCGCCACTTTCTGTTGCAGATGGCGCTCGTTCTCGTAGCCGGCGGCCATCACCAGATACCTGGCGTCGATGCGGCAACCTTCGCCGGTGGTGGCCACCACGCCGCCGCGCCGGGTCTTGAACTCGGCGATGCCGGTGTGATCGTGCACCTGGCCGCCCGCGCGGCGCACCCGGCGCAGCAGCTTGTGCACCATCTGGTAGGGGTCCATCTCGGCACCGACCTCGCTCAGCAATGCCGTCGAGGCCGTGATGCCATAGCAGGCCTTGAGCGTTTCGCGGTCGAGCGTCGTCACCTTGAATCCGTTCTGGCGGCGCAACTCGCCCTCGTCCACCAGCCGTTGGCGGTGATACCAGTGGCTGGCGTAGTAGAGGCTTTTCATCGGCTGGAAGTCGACGCCACCCAGACTGCCCGCGAGCTTCTGCAACTTGCCGATGGCCGCTGCGCAGGCGCGATACGCCAGCACGGCGTCGGCGTCACCATAGCGCTCGCGCAAATCCTGCATCTCGGTGTCGATCTCGTATTGCAGCAGTGCGGTGCTGGCACTGGTGCTGCCCCAGGCCACGTCGCGCTTGTCCACCACGCAGACCTTGAGGCCGGCGCTGGTCATGGCGTTGGCGATGAGCGCGCCGGTGATGCCGGCACCGACGATCAGCACATCGCACTTCACATCCTGTTGCAGCTTGGGGAAAGCCGTCATCAAGCCGTTGCGGACGGCCCAGAATGGGTAGCCACTTTTGAGATCCATCGAGTCTTTCCTGGCGGTTGAATGGCAGGCAGATTTACACTGCAGGCTTAACGTCAGGGCGCGCGTGCTACAAGCGACGCCCGTTTCACACCGAAGCAGTGCAACTCATGGCCGCAACTATCCTGATGGTTTTCTGTGCCGGCATCGTGCTGCTGCTGGGGATCGTGCATCTGGTCTATACCTTTTCAGGCTCCATGCTCCAGCCGCGCGACCCGGCACTGCAAACCAAGATGCGGCAGGTGTCGCCGGTCATCAGCACCGAAACCACCATGTGGAAGAGCTGGATCGGCTTCAACGCCAGCCACAGCATGGGCGCGTTGCTGTTCGGGCTGATCTACGGGTTTCTGGCGCTGGCGCACGCGCCGCTGCTGTTCCACTCGCCGTTTCTGCTGGTCGTGGGGCTTGCCATGCTCGGCGGCTTCGTGGTGCTGGCCCGGCTGTACTGGTTCAGCATCCCTTTCGCCTGCATCAGCGTGGCGCTGGCGTGCTACCTGGGCAGCATCGCGGTGTCGCTGCTGTGATGCGCTACTGAGGCTCGGGCGTTTCAGCGGGCGGCGGTGCGGGTTGTTCAACCGGTGTGTCGCGCTGCTGTTCTTCCTGCTGCAACTGCTGTTGCAGCTGCTGCTCGGGTGTCGGGCTTGCAGGTTCGGGGGTGGCGGTGGGCTCAAGCTGTGGTTCTGGCTCGGTGGCGTCTTCGGCTTCCGGGCCGGGCAGCGGCTCTGGCTCGGGGTCGTCCACCGGCTTGGCGCGCGGGCCGGCACCCATCTGCCGCAGGATCCACAGCGTGCGCTTCTGCACATAGGGGCCGGCCTTGGTCACGCTCCACTTGCGCGGGCTGGGCAGCACGGCGGCAAGGCGGGCGGCGTCACTGACACTGAGTTTGCTGGCGGGCTTTTTGAAGAAGGCCTGCGAGGCGGCCTCCACCCCGTAAATGCCGGGGCCGAACTCGGCGATGTTGAGGTACACGGTGAGGATGCGCTGCTTGGGCCAGAGCGCTTCGATCAGCACCGTGTAGATCGCCTCGACACCCTTGCGGAAGTAACCACCACCCGACCACAGGAACAGGTTCTTCGCCGTCTGCTGGCTGATGGTGCTGGCGCCGCGCACGCGCCGCCCCTTCTTCTGGTTGTTGGCGTAGGCCTTCTGCATGGCCTCGATGTCGAAGCCCTGATGCTCGAAGAACTTCTGATCTTCGCTCGCTACCACCGCGCGTCGGGCGGCATCGGGAATGTTCCCGGCCGACACCCACTGGTAGCGCACCGGCGTGGTATCGCTGGCCAACATGAAGGCGCTGGTGGGTGCGGGCAGCCAGCGCAGCGCCGCCACCGGCAGCACGAACACCATCACGCCTGCCAGCAGCAGCCACAGCAGTATTTTCAAGAACCCTTTCATGCGCTGGCCTTGGTGTGTGTCCAGGCGCGGATCAACGGTGCCTGCGCGCGCACGGCGGCGCGGCCGGCTTCGATGGCTTCGCCAGCGCGGTGGAAGTCCATCAATGCGAAATCTTCGAGATGCGGCACCAGCGTGACCTCGCTGGGGTCGCCCGCCATGCGGCTGCGGGTGAGGCGGTCTTGCAGGATGTTCACGCTCGCGGCCACCACATCGAAGAAGCCGGGATTCTCGCGGTCGCCACTCGACAGATAACCCGCCATCTTCTGCCAGAAGCCGCGCTCGGCGACCGACTTGGTCTTCTCGACCTCTTCCGCCTCGGCCAGCCCCGCACGCGAAAAATGCGCGCCGACCAGCTGTGCGTTGAGGTTGACGGCAATCACCACATCAGCGCCCAGCGCGCGACACACCGAGACCGGCACCGGGTTGACCAGACCGCCGTCGAGCATCCAGCGGCCGTCGTGTTTCACGGGGGCGAATACGCCCGGCAGCGCGCAGCTGGCGCGTGCGGCCGACAGCACCGGGCCTTCGGTGAGCCAGATCTCGCGGCCGGTGTGCATCTCGGTCGCCACACTGGCAAAGCGCTGCTTGAGCTTGCGGATGTCGCGATTGCTGTGGTGCTGCTCGAAGTAACCAAACAGTTTTTCGCCGCGCATCATGCCGCCGGTAAACGTGATGTCGAGCAGGCGCACCACCTCGCGCACATTGAGCGTCTGCACCCAGTCGGCGAGTTTCTTGATCTCGCCCGAGACATAGATCGCGCCCACCAGCGCGCCGACCGAGGTGCCGGCCACCACCTGCGGATGGATGCCCATTTCTTCGAGTTCCAGAATCACGCCGATGTGCGCCCAGCCGCGTGCCGAGCCGCTGCCGAGAGCGAGCCCCACCACTGGATTCGCTGGCAGCGGTGCCAAGGTCTCGTCGGCTTTTTTCTTGCCTTTGCGGCTGGATGACGCGGGCTTCACTGGGCGCTCTGCTCCAGCTTCTTGCGCAGCCTGGCGGCGCGATTGGCATAGAACGCCGCCAGCGTTTTCAGCGTCGGGCCGGGCAATATGGTCGTGGCGATATGGAAGGCCAGCGCCGTGCGAATGGTGCGCCGCGCCGGACGGGTTTCGATGGCTTCGACGATCCAGCGGGCGGCGTCGGCCACTTCCATCTGCGGCAGGAATTTGTAGATGGCGGTCGGCGCGGTCATTGCCGTCTTGACCAGCGGGTAGTTGATGCTGGTCACCGCCAGGCCTTTCTCGGCCAGCTCGATGCGCAGCGAGCGGCTGAAGGCATCGACCGCCGACTTGCTGGCGAGATACGCGGCGAAGCGCGGCGTGGTCATGAGTGCTGCGACACTCGATACGTTGATGATCTGGCCGCCGCGCTTTGCCAGCAGCCGTGGCAGCAAACCCAGCGTGAGGCGCACCACGGCGAGGTAGTTGAGCTGCATGGTGCGTTCGAAATCGTGCGGGCGGTCGAGGCTTTCCAGCAGTGGCCGGCGGATGGAGCGACCCGCGTTGTTCACCAGCACGTCGATCTCGGGATGCGCCTTGAGCAGGGTTGCAATCAGCGCATCCACCGAATCGTTCTCGGCCAGGTTGGCGGTGTAGCAATGCGCGGTGCCGCCCGCAGCGGTGATCTCGCCCTGCACGCGCTGCAATTCTTCCAGCCGACGCGCCACCAGGCAGACGACCGCACCCTTCGCGGCCAGCTGCTTGGCGGCCTCTTCGCCGATGCCGCTCGATGCGCCGGTGATGACGATGGTCTTGCCCTGCCAGGGATCGCGTCGCATGCCGCCCTACTCCTCGTGAAATTCCGGCAATCTTCGGGCAAGCCCGCCCTTTGCGAAACCCTGCCATGCGCCCTGCCCTGTTCCTTGCCCTGCCGCTGCTGTTCGCAAGCTCCCTGTGCGGCGCGCAAACCACGCCGGATAAACCCCGCACCAGCGCCGATATCCTTGCTGCCAGCAGTGCCGAAGACTGGCGACGCATCGACCCCGAAAACCTGCTGGTGCTCGAACTGCCCAAGGGCAAGGTGCTGATCGAACTCGCCCCCCGCTTCGCGCCGCAGCATGTGGCCAACGTCAAGGCGCTGGCGCGCGAGCGCTATTACGACGGCTTGGCGGTGCTGCGCGTGCAGGACAACTACGTTGCGCAGTGGGGCGATGCCGATGCGAAGAAGCCGGTCAAGACCGCGCAGAAAAACCTGCCCGCCGAGTTCTTCCGCAAGCTCGACGACACGCTCGCCTTCACGCCGCTGGGCGACGTGGATGCGTATGCGCCGGAGACCGGCTTCAGCGATGGCTTGCCGACCGTGCGCGATGTGAACAAGGGCGCGGCCTGGCTGGCGCACTGCTACGCGATGGTCGGGGCCGGACGCGACATGGCGGCCGACAGCGGTGGCGGCACCGAGCTGTATGCGGTGATCGGCCATGCGCCGCGCCACCTCGACCGCAACGTCACGCTGCTGGGCCGCGTCGTGCAGGGCATCGAACAGCTCTCGTCGCTGCCGCGCGGCACCGGCGCGCTGGGGTTCTACGAAGACAAGAAACAGAACGTGCCGATCCGCCGCGTGCGCGTCGCGGCCGATCTGCCCGTCGCACAGCGCCCTGCACTTGAAGCCCTGCGCACCGATACCGCCACGTGGTCAGCGTTCGTCGATGCGCGCCGCAACCGTCGCGACGACTGGTTCATCGAACCCACCGGCCATATCGAGGTCTGCAACGTGCCGCTGCCGATCCGCGCCATAAAAACTGCCTCGAAAAAATAGCCCGCGACACGCGCCAAGCCGGTACGATGTCGCGTCTCTCCGCTCACTCTGGATGCCCGTTTTGTCTCTGACTCGTTTGCTGTCCGCAGCCCTGTTGTTCGTCACCACCACCCTCGCCCACGCGGACTTCCCCGCGCTCGGTGCGCTCGAAGCCAGCGGCGCGCGCGTCACCGCCGTGGTGGTCGATCTCGAAACCGGCAAGCCGCTGGAGCGCCGCAACGCCGACCTGCGCCTGGCACCGGCCTCGGTCACCAAGCTGGTCACCGCCGCTGCCGCCCTCGAAACCTGGCCCGCCGACAAGGTATTTCTCACCCGCGTCTCGGCCACCAGCGGCATCGGCGCCAACGGTGTGCTCGATGGCGATCTCATCCTGCACACCGAAGGCGATTCCACACTCGACCATTCCGCGCTCTGGTCGCTGGCCGCACAGATCCGCGCCGTCGGCGTGCGTCGTGTGACCGGCGAGATCAAGGTGAGCACCGCGCCGTTCGGCCCGCTCGGCTGCGAAACCAAAGACCGCTGCGACGCGCTGGAGAAAAGCAGCACCGCCTACAACGCGCCGCTCGCCGCGATTGGTGCGGACTACGGCAACTGGTGCATCGACATCAAGCCGGTCACGGCCGGCAGCCCCGCCACCATCACCGGCTGCGGCGGCATGGCGCTGCCGATCCCCATCGAGGGCACGGTCAACACCGTGGCCGGCAACGGCCGCATGACCTACTGGGCCGACCGCTTCACCGTCGCCGGTCAGGGTGACGTGCTGCGCGTCGGTGGCAACCTGCCGCAGGGCTCGCCGCAGAGTCTGTATCGGGCCATGTCCAACCCACCGCTGGGCTTGGGGCTGCTGCTGCGCGAAACCCTGAAGGTGGTGGGTGTGGAAGTGATCGGCAACATCCGCGTGATTGCCACACCCGCGCCCGGCAGCAGCATCGAGATCGCCCGCGTCGATGGTCTGCTGCTGAAAGAGCAGCTCGGCCGCATGCTGCGCTTCAGCAACAACTACATCGCCGATCTGCTCACGCTCAACATCGGTGCGGCCGCCAACGGCAAGGCCGGGCCGCTCTCCGATGGCGCGCGCGCCTTGAGCAGCTACATGCAGCGCGTCGCCCCGCAGGTGCTGCCTGCGCCCTTGTTCAGCGGCAGTGGACTCACACCGGAGAATCGCCTCTCCGCCGGCGAACTGACCGCCATGCTGGCGTCGGTCTACCGCGACCCGGTGCGCTTCCCCGCGCTCTACGGCGGCATGGTGGTGCCGCGGCAGGCGCCGTTCGCCTTTCTGCGCCAGGGCAACAAGGACTGGATGGAGCGCGTGGCACTCAAGACCGGCACCATGAACGACCCGGTTTCGGTGTGCGGCGTGGCCGGCTATCTGCGCAAGAAAGACGGCGGCTGGATGAGCTTCGCCATCCTCGTCAACGGCGGCACCGGCTTCAAGCACGTGCCGCTCTACAAGAGCATGGAAGCGATCCGCAAGGACATCGAGTCGATCCTGGAGCGGAACTAGGCGCGCAGGGCGTAGATCTCCACTGCGTCCTCGATGCCTTTCAGGCTTTCGTCCGGCCGCTGTGCGAAGCGTGTTGCATCCTCCGCAGACAGTGCCGCCTGCGTGCTGCGATCGATCAGCAGCTCGCCATCGACAGCACGCTGGCACAGCCGTGAAGCGAGATTGATGACCGGCCCCACCGCCACGTATTCGAGCCGTCCCGCAGCTTGAATCGCACCCACGGTCGCTTCGCCGGTCGCCACGCCAATACCTAACCCCAGGCCATGCAGGGCGAGCAGCGGCGGCAACCGGTGCCGCAGCAGGGTGGCCAGGCGAACGGCGCGCTCGGCATGGTCCTTCTGCGCCACCGGCGCGCCCAGCAGCAGCAATACGCCATCGCCCGCGTGGTCCTTGACGGTCGCGCCCAGCTCTGCCGCCGCAGTGCCCACCACGCCGTAGTACTGCTCCAAGAGATCGACCACCACCGGCGTCTCGCGCGCCTGCGTGAAGGCCGTGAAGCCACGCAGATCGCAGAACACCGCACTCAGCACCCGGCGCTCGCGTTGCAGCACCTGATCCACGCCTTTCAGCCGCACCAGCCGCGCCACGTCCGGCGCCAGGAACTGGCTCATCAACTGGCCGCGTCGGCCCAGCACCATGAGGTAGCGCACGGCCCCGAACAGGAAGATCAAGAGGCCCAGCGTGATGAACAGCGGCACCGAAGCCGGTTGCACCAGGAGTGCGGCGAACAGGAACGGTGCTGCGACCAGCAAGCCCCGCAGGCGGATCGCCTCCGCCGGGTCGCTGCGGCCGAACACCAGCAGCAGGATGGCGATGGCCGAGAGCAGGATGCCCGTGCCCAGCACGGGCGCAAACACCGCCCACTCGATGGCGCGTACGCGGAAGAATCCCGCCGAGCCTGTGGTGGCGTCGGCCGGGTCGAGCGCGAGGTAACCGAGCGCCAGACCCGCATAGACCAGCACCAGGATCTGCGCCGCCAGAATCAGGCCGCGCGCAGCACGCCGCAGGCCACGACGCACGGTGTCGGCAATATGCTTGGCCCACTGCATGCCGGCGAGGATCGACAGCGCCTCCAGCCCGCGGGCAACGGCGGTGATGGCGACCGAAGGCGTGGCGATTTCAATCGGCGCGAGCAGCAGGCGCACGCCCAGCACCGCAAAGCACAGCGCCAGCGCACGGCTGCCGCGACCGTGCCGGTCGGTAAAGAAAAAGATCGCGCCGAGGCCGGTGGTGAAGAGACCAACGACGTGGAAGGCAGCGGGGACGGGGATTTCCATAGGGTCGGCAGCATAGTCGCTGCCATCGGGCGTGGCGCTGTGGCACGCTTGGCCGCCGCAACTTTTCCCGCAGGAAACCGCATGCTGCGTCCACCCGAAGCCGACGCCGACCATACCGAAACCGTGCTGGACTGGCTGGCCGACTACACCATCGACGGCGAGGACGATGCCCTCACCGAAGCCTGTGCGATGGCCGCCAACCAGCCGGTGAAAATCGACGTGCTGATGGCCGGGCTCGAAGCGCTGGCCTCGCAGCGCGCCGACGCCAGCCGACTGCGCCAGGCCCGCGTCGCGCTGCGTGCCGCCCTGCAACTGCCGCTGATGCCCGGCCCGGTGTGCCGTGCCGAATGAGTGACGTGCGTTTGGACGTGTGGCTGTGGGCCGCGCGCTTCTACAAGACCCGCACGCTCTGCAAGGAGGCGATCGATGCCGGCCAGGTGCGCGTCAATGGCGAGCCGGTGAAGCCGGCCAAATCGGTGAGCATCGGCATGCGGGTGCGCATCAAGCAGGGCAGCACCCTGCGCGAAGTGGCGGTGCTGGCCTTGAGCGATGTGCGGCGCGGCGCGCCCGAGGCGCAGCAGCTCTACGCCGAGACGCCCGAAAGCCTCGCCAAACGCGAGCAGGAACAACTCGCCCGCAAGGCCGCAGACGGCATGGTGGGCGACGGCAAGCCGAGCAAGAAGTTTCGCCGCGCCGTGATCCAGTTCAAGCAGTCGCTCGGCTACGACGACTAAGCACGGCGGTTCAGACCGCGTTCAGCGACCCGCGACGTAAGATTGCCGCCACGCCATTCCGCAACACGAGAACCTCCATGACCCGCCTGAAGACCCTGCTGATTGCCTTCGCCTTCCCTTTCACGGTGCTCGCCGCCGATCCGGTGGTGGTGCTGCAAAACCCGCAGGCGCGCGGCGACAGCAGCTTCAGCTATCGGCAGGAGTTCACTGCCACTTGCGGCGCGCCCAGCGTCGGCGATTGCAGCAGTTGCACTGTCAGCTGCCCGGTGGGTGCTGCCGCCACCTGCAAGCCCGGCAAGGTTTCAGCCGCGATGGGCGACGGCACCTGCCAGCGCGAACCGAGCTGCACCTGCGTCAGCAGCGCGCCGACTGCCAAGAAGTAAGGCGGGGCCGGTTACAGGGAATGGGGTTGGTTTTTCCCACCCCATCCCCCGAACCCCACACCCGCTTTTGCTTTAGTCAGCGATTACCGGAACGATTGCCGCTATTGCTGCGCGGCTGGGGCGCACCGCTGCGACCGGGTGCACCACCGCCACCCGGACGTGGGCCGCGACCCGGCTGACCGCCGCCATTGCCGCGCGGCGCACCGGCTTTCGCACCACCGTTGCCACCACCACCCGAACGACCGCGACCCGCCTGCGGCGGACGCGCCGGACGCGGCTCGCTGTTGATGGCGATCGCATCGGTGCGCGGCACGAAGCCCTCGACGATGAGCACCGGGATCTCGCGCTTGATGACGCGCTGGATGTCCTTCAGCTCCTGACGCTCGTCGCTGGCGACAAAGCTCAGCGCCTCGCCCTTCATGCCGGCACGACCGGTGCGGCCGATGCGGTGCACGTAATCCTCCGGCACATTCGGCAGCTCGAAGTTGATGACGTGCGGCAGGTTGTCGATGTCGATACCGCGCGCGGCGATGTCGGTGGCCACCAGCACCTGGATGCGGTTGGCCTTGAAGTCGGCCAGCGCCTTGGTGCGCGCGCTCTGCGACTTGTTGCCGTGCAGTGCGGCGGCACCGATGCCATTGGCGTTGAGGTGATCGCAGATGCGGTTGGCACCGTGCTTCATGCGCGCGAAGACGAGAACTTGTTGCCAGTTACCCTGCTTGATGAGATGCACCAGGAGCTCGCGCTTGTGGCGCTGCTCGACCATCGTGATCTTCTGCGCCACCGACTCGACAGTCGTGTTGCGCGGCGCGATGTCGATCTCTTGCGGATTGGTGAGAAACTGCTTGGCGAGGCTGCGGATCTCGTCAGAGAACGTGGCCGAGAAGAGCAGGTTCTGCCGCTTGGCCGGCAGCATCTTCAGCACTTTCTTGATGTCGTGGATGAAGCCCATGTCGAGCATGCGGTCGGCTTCATCG